>CAJULE010000004.1:0-68019 GCA_910587445.1 uncultured Christensenellaceae bacterium | reverse complement strand
TCTGCGCTAACTACAGTCCACAGGACTGTAGTTTCGGCTACGCCGCCGCGTTCGCCCCAGCTCGAAGCACAGCTTCTCACCGCTCTGCGCTAACTACAGTCCACAGGACTGTAGTTTCGGCTACGCCGCCGCGTTCGCGCCCTTTCTAAAGGGGAGCCTATATTTCGGAATAGATTCCTCGACTTCGCTCGGAATGACATTAAAGAAAGCGCTAACATGACAAAACAGAAAGCGGTCGAAATGTCAATGGAATGGACGACGACACTTGAAATGACATGAGAAAAACAACACTCGGAATGACAAAGAAAAGAGAGCACACCGTTTAGATATGCTCTCTTATTTTACCGTATATAAACCGTTTAGGTGAGAGTTATGGAGTAATCGAGCGAGGTCTCTCCCTCAATCGGCACAAAGGTTATGCGCACGTTGTATTTTTCGGGGACATTTCCGCCAAGCGCTTCGACGACTGCGTTTTCCACTTCCTGCTTCGAGAATGCGACATAGTGTCCGTTTACTTCGCCGCGCTCGGTATCTGTGAAACTGTTTCCGCAAAGATTCAGTATCACGGTATCTTCATCGCCCTTCTCGCCGTCGGTATACACGATCTCCGCTCTTACGTCGAAATAGAGATCGAGCCTGTATTCGTACATACTGTTATACGTTCCGTAGTGTCGCCAATCGAGCGGCATTTCGTCACTGTCGTAGTAGCCTATGACGTAGTTTTTGCCGCCGCCGAGCGTTTCCGTAAAGTCCTCGAGAGTTATGCGACCGTTTACGCCGCTCACGCTTTCGAGACCGCAATGCGCGCACTCGCCGTGCTCGCCCTTAAATTCGTGTCCGAGCGGCTCTGTAAGTTCCACGCCGCCGCCGCAAACTCCGCAAATGCCTTTCATGCCGTATTGCGAGCAGGTAGGCGCAATGCTTACGGACTGAATATTTTCGTGACGATATTCGCGTACGTAGTTTACTTCTCTGTCGCAATCGTGACAGTAAACTCTTCCTTCCCAGAGGCAGAAGCCGAGATTTTTTTCGGGCATAAACTCGGTATTCTCGTGCTTTTCCGAATACTCGGTACCGTTTTTACCGCACACGCGGCACTTGACCGCCGTCGCATACCTACAGGGTTCGTCGGTCGGCATAGGCTCGCCGATTCTTTCATAGTCGTGGCTTTCCTTATAAAGTATGTCAACCGTGCGGGAAGCCGTGTTTGCGCTTCCGTCCGCATTGCAACCGAATATATACGTCGCGCGAACCTCGCAACCGTTCTTATATATTTTACGCGAATAACGGAGATTACAACGTACGGGATTCGTCACCGCGCAGGTATACACACTGAAGCAGTCGTCCCAATTGCGGTTGTATATCGAATTTTCCTCGAAGTCGCATTGATTGTCTATGATTTGGAGACTGCGCTCCGCCTCGCCGCAGAAGCAGCCGTAGATTTCGGCATACCCGCCGCAGCCGTCCGCCATACCGTATTTTGTAAGGTCTATGACCTCGATAGTGAAATACTCGTGGTCGTTTACCCGTCTCGTCTCGACCACCTTATCGCAAGTCGCGCAAACGCGTTCGACATCAAAGCCTTTAGTGCAATCGGTGACTGTTGCGCCGCCTTTTACCCTGAAGTAATATCCTTCTCTGCCGTGACCGTTCATATACTTTTCAACGATGCGCTTGCCGCAGTCCGTACAGTTGTAATAGTGTATTCCCACGCCCTCGCAACCTACGGCTTCTTCGCGCAGGCTCTTATCCTCGACGAAATTGTGGCGAGTATACTGTTCTACAAGCGAACTATACGATGTGTCGTCCACCGTGTTTATCTCTCCGCTTACGCCGCTGACGAAGAAGTTCAGGCTCGATCCGCCGGTATATCCGTCATCGACGTGCTCGCCTTCTCTAAGAACGACTTCGAAGGGTTCGCCGCCGAGCATTACGGGATCGCCGTTTCCGTCGACAGCCTTAAGAACGTACTTTCCGAAAACGCCGTCTCTGCTTGTGCTGTCGCTGCCGATACTGCCGGAATACCACTCGCCGCAATCTTTAGCGAGAATTATCATCGGAGTTTCCGCAAAGTTCATGGATATGTCGTTCTCTTCGCGCATAACGTACAGAATCGTGTATCCGCCGTCTATATCCATTGCGTCGAGCTCCGCACGGTACTGCAAATACTGTCCGCGGAACTCGTAAGACGCGTCGGAAAGGTTCATGTAGTGTTCGCGAACTTCCTTATAGCGCGCACTTTGAATGCTTCCGCTCTCGTAATACGAGGTCTCCGCGCCGAGCTCGTTCCAGAAAGCGCCGAAATGCGCTTCGTCGAGTACGACATTGCTCATCATGGCTTTTATCTCCGCAACGAGCGCGCCATAGTCGAGCTCGGTCTGTCTGCCGATAAGAATCTTGAGTTCTCCGTCTATTTCGAGCTCCTCGAACGGACCGAACGCGGACGCCGTTCCCGACTTGAGATTGCCGTTCTTATCGGTCGTAAGAGTGAGACTTCCGATTGCCGTTATCTTCTCTATCCAGCCGTCGACCTCTTTTTTGACTTCGGATTTATCTGCGCCCGTAACCTGCTCGATAAGGTCGTAAGCTTTCATTTCGGCGTATTCGTCTATCATATTAAGTATTTCTTCCGCCGTAAGTCCGTGCTTGTCGCCGCTTACTATCTCGCTCACTATTTCGAGAAGCAGGTCGTCGCTTTGAAGGATAGCCGCAAGATCGACGTTCACGCCCGCCGTTTCGTACAGTACGTCTTTAAGCGTCGCGCCCTCGCCGAAAATGACTTCGCAAAGGCTGTCGCACGCCTTTATGAGGTCGTCGGAATTTACTCCGCGATAGGCAAGCTTAGCCTTGAAAGTTTTGCCTGTCTCGTGCTTTAAAATATCCTCTATTTCGAGTCTCAATTTCGCATACGACCCCTCGCCGAACAGAATGTCGACACTGTTCTTTATCGAGTTGTTATAAAGTATGTCGTTTATTTCGGCTATGCCGTCGGCGTTTAGCGTGAGGGTATAGTCGCTTCCCGAAGCCGAGAGAGTGAACACTCTGTCCATAAGACTGCCGACCACGTTCGAGATTGCCGCTTTGTTCACGAGTATGAGACTGTCGACTATCTTCTTTAAGTCGGTTCTGAGCCATCTGTACGCGCCGGGAATCAAGCTTGCGTAATCGAAAGAGATATAATTTGCATACGTAGCGAGCGGCGCCGACATATATGTTGTCTTGGTCTCGTCCGTGAAGCCGTAGCTGCCGCCCCCGCCGTATGTACTCGTTCCGTCTGCCACGCCCACGACGTAGACCATTCCCTTTTCGATCGCAACCGTGTATTTATACGTGCTTGTGCCGAGACCGCTCACTCCGTCGGCAATACCAAACGTGCCGTATGCGCACAGCTCTCCGTCCTCGTCGAGACCGATATATACCTCATCGGCAAATACGGAGTTCTCGCCGCCGTAATAGCTGTCGATCACTTTGAAGTTCGTAAGCTTCAAAGTGTACTCGCTGTTTATGACGCTTGTAAGAAGCGTAGTGAAGTAATCGTCGCCTACAAGCGAAGCTTGGCAGCGCTCGCACTCGAAGTTGCCTTTATGTCCGAGAGCGGGCGTATAACCCATGCGCTCTTCTTGATGGCACACCGAGCACTCCATAAGGATATAGCCGCGTTCGGTACAGGTAGGCTCTACCTTTGTCGTTTCGTACTTGTGGATACAGCCTATGCCGCAGCCCGAGCAGACTCCGTTTACCATGTTATGCTCGTTTGTCGCGGGCAAGCCTGCTTTCGAGCAGATTATGCACCTTTGGGCTCTGCCGCAAGTGGGCTCTTCTATGTCCCAAACGTGACCCGTCTTTTTGACGACTACGGTGTCGGTCTTGTTGCAACGCAAGCACTTGAAGTCGATTTTTCCGTCCGTATCACAAGTCGCCTTAATGTTCAATATCTCGGAATAGTTGTGACCGAGCGCGTCCGTCACGCCGTCGACCGTATTGAAGCCGCAATCTTTGCAGGTGCGCGAGCGGAATCCGCCCTCCTGACAGGTCGCTTCCTTTACTACGTCTGAATAGTTGTGCTGTTTTTGCGCGGTCGTAGTGATGAATTCCGCGTTGCAATTCGCGCAGACATGATAGGTTATGCCCGACACAAGGCAGGTCGCCTCGCGGCTCCTTGTTTCGTCCGCAACGAGATCGTGACCCACAGCGGGCAACGTCGACGTATAGCCGTAATCGCAATGCTTGCAAGAGCGCGTTATGCTTCCCGCCCTCGTACAGGTAGCGGGAACGGTCATCTCGTCGTACTCGTGCCCCGTAGCTTCGACTATATCGGTCTTTTCCACGCGTCCGCAACGGCGGCAAGTGTGGAGTTTGTAGCCGTCGGAAATACAGGTCTTATCCTTGTTCGTCACTATGTCGCTGTGACCGTAGAGAGCGCAACGCTCCTCGTTCGTAAGGCGCGTTACCGTATAATACGAGAAGTGAGTCGTCGCGAACACGGCGTAGCCCTGCCCGTCGACGACGGTGTACGCCGCCTTTATCGCAGTGACCTCTCCGCTGTCGTCTATGTACCATACGGCGATATTTTCGGGATCCTCGCCCTCACCGAGCGTATACGGAATACGGACGCTTACGGGTGCGCCGCCGAAGTCCGTCACTCTGTTGTTATCGGGGTCGTCGATGTCCTTGTTAAGCATGGCGAAATCGTAGACGTCGCCGCTTATCTGACTCTTCTTCTCATCGTCTATTTCAAGATTTTCTACGGGAATCGTGTTTACCGCAACTTCGGCGTTTGCCGGAATGTTTGCCGCCGCATCGAACTTAAGCGACGCGTTTTGAAGCTCGAGCTCGTTCGCCTTAAGCGCCTCGGCGCTGACCTGCGCAGACACTTCGCTCTTTGCGTTTATAGCCGTCTTGGTAGCATTACAGCCGTCATTCGAGCAGTTGTATGTAATCACGCTGTCCGTCTCGCCGCCTTTTATCCAAGTGTGGGCGTCGGACACTTCGGGAATAGACTCCGTATGCGTATTTCCGCAGCTATTGCAGGTGTAAGTCTTTACACCTTCTGCAACACAGGTCGCGGGAGTCGTTATGCAGATCGAATACTCATGCCTTTCCACCATTACGCCGAGATCGACGACCGTATGATTTTCTTCGGGGCAATTTTCGTTCGTGCACACGCCTACTTGGACATAGGTACATTCTCCGTAAGAAGCCGCGTCATACGCCATAGCGCCCGCAACTTCGCGGTAAGGCATCATCTCCCAATGCTCCACGCTGTGCCCCGTCGCATAAGCGGTAAGCGTAGTATAGCGGTCGCCGCAGGAAAGGCAAGCATAGGACTCGCTTCCGTCGTGCGTACAGTCGGCTTCCACGCTGTCTATAAGGGTATAGCTGTGACCGAGCTCCGGCTCGGAAACCGTACAGCCGTCGCGCTCGCACTCTCTGCCCGTCGTACACGTCTTTTTGCCGCTCCACTTATGTCCGAGCGGCTCGGCAGTCGTGTTGCGCTCGACACTGCACATCGAGCACTTTTCGACCTTCAAACCGTATTCCGTACAGGTCGCCGCTTTATCGCTCACGAGCCTATAGTCATGCGCGAGCATGGGAAGCTCGACGTCGGTCACGACGCGCGTAAGTTCCTTATCGGCAAACGTCTTGTCGCAACGCTCGCACTCCCAATATTCTATATTTCCGGCGTGCTCGCACGTAGCGGCAACGGCGACATGATGATCGGCATCGCTCACTATATGAGCCGCTTTGGTCGTTTCGACTTTCGTAAAGCCGCAATCCCTACAGGTGCGACGGGTCACACCGTCGGTTTCGCAGGTGAGCGCGCTTATTTCCGTATCTATATAGTTATGCTCGCCGTAGCTTCCCTTTTCCTCGGTGTCGCCGCAAGTGGGCTCGTGCCAATGGTGAGTCGCATTGCTTTCCCACGCCTCGGCAAACGTGTGCTCGTGCGTCTGCTCCTCTTCCCTTTTGCAGACCGAACACACACCGTTTACGTATGTATGTGCTTCTTTATCGGTCGTAACATTATGACCGCAGTTTGCCTGCTTCCAATGTCCGTCCTTATCGTACTCGTAAGTTTCGGGGAATGTATGCTCGTGCTCGGCTCCGTCCTCTTTTCTGCCGCAGGCAGAGCAAGCGCCGTTTACATATGTATGAGCTTCCTTTGCGGTGGTAACGTCGTGACCGCAGTCCGCCTTGTGCCAATGCCCCGTATCGTCATATTCGTATGCAGACGAATATGTGTGCTCGTGTTCCTGCGCGCAAGAATCGCACGCGGCTACGGACACAGCGATTAAGCATACGGTCATTATTATCATCAACCATTTTACCGATCTTTTCATAACCCTTCTCCTTTTCGATATGATTACTGAAAAATACATACTTTTACACGTAAAAATTTTCCAAGCACTACACTTATATGTCAAGTATACCCCCCCCGAGCCAAAATGTCAAGGGATATTTCAAAATTTTTTCTTAAATGCGAAAAAATTTTCGCTATTTATCATTCCCAAAAAAAGCCCTCTCGCAATCTGCAAGAGGACAGGAAATTATATTCAAGAGAAGAGGCTCGGGAGAACAATCCCCTCAGCTTCCGGCTCGAAGCACAGCTTCTCGCCGCTCTGCGCAATTTAGATTTCTCGGCAAGCTCGAAATGACATGGGGTGACACTGTCACCTTGAGCGCAGTCGAAAGGTCTTTTAATTTAGATTTCTCCACTTCGCTTCGCTCCGGTCGAAATGACAAAGAAGGAAGCGCTCCGGTCGAAATGACAAAGAAGGAAGCGCTTCGCTCAAATGACAAAGACGGAAGCGCTCGAAATGACGTAAAAAGAATAAACTCGAAATGACAGGAGGCTGTTATGCCTCGCTCTATGCCGTGACACCTTCACTCTCAGTGCGGCAAAAACAGCTCGCGAATAACGGAAATCATTTCTTCTTCGGTAACGCCTATCGATCTTGCGTAGGCGACTTCACCCGAAAGTCTTTCCCGAATGTGAGCAAGGCGGAGCGCGGCGGGCGACGCCCTGTCTTTGCTCTGCCGCACGAAACAGCCCTTACCCGCAACCGTCTCGATAAAGCCGTCGGTCTCGAGTTTTTCGTATGCGGTCTTTACTGTTATGATACCTATTCCAAGCTCGCGAGCGACAAAACGAATGGACGGAAGGCACTCGCCCTCCTTTATTTCGCCGCTTGCTATGCCGCGAACGATCTGCGAGTACACCTGCTCGTACAGCGGCGCGGATATATTCGGATTTATAACTATCTTCATTCTACTTATAATAAGCCTTGACGGCAAGAATCGCGCCGTAGACCGAGCCTGCCGCAAACACCAAAGCGTACATAATGAGAATGACGAGTTGCCAACCTATTACGGAAGATCCGAACGAATAGAACACGTCTTTGAAAAACGGAGAAACGACCGCGAGAATCTCCGCACCCGCATACGGCAAAAGCGAGCAAACTACGGCAATAATGACGGATACGAGCGCGCGCGACGGCGAACTCTTTCCTCCGCGAAAATATATCGGGAGAAAGACGAGGTTAAAAATGCCGTAGGAAAAGAAAACTATTCCGAAGAATGCGGGAGTACAGTGCATACCTACGCTTGTCGTCGCAATAGTCGCTCCGTCAAACGGGATAAACGCGGAAACGGCGGCGAACACCGCCATGAGCGAGATATAGATAATTTCGATACAGACGGCAAAAAGCACCTGCCCGTTTATTATGTCGCCGCGTTTTACGGGAAGGGCGGAAAATACGTCGTCGGTGCGGTGTTCTCGTATAAAACCGAACAGCGAGGTTATCGGCATTATGACAAAAAAAGCCACCACAATGCGCGGATAGTTGGGTGCAAGGACGATCGCGCTCATCAAAAACATGAGAGCGAGAGCTTTCGGAAAGTTAAGCGCAAAGTGCGCGCGAGCTATTTTTATTGCCATTTTCATTTTTATACAGTACCTTTTGATTTTTTTGGTTCTTGCAAAGAAAAAGTTATTTTATAGGTTTAGATTCTTCGACTCCGCTTCGCTCCGCTCAGAATGACATAAAGAAAAAGCGTAAAGCAGAATGACAGTCACGATAAAGAAGAATGAGCGCGTTTCGAAGCATATAAAAGCATTTGTTCGATGTCGGGATCGGCGGAATATTCCACTCCTTCAAGAGGCAAGTCGCTCTTTTTCACAAGCGCCGTAAAGCCGAGCGACGTCTGTTTATAACCGATCGCAATGCGCTTTATTTCGTCGGTCATTTCGCCGCCCCCTATTACGGCGTGCGAGGATATTATCTCGTCTTTGACGCCGCTTGCGTACACTTTCCCGTCGTCTATAAGAGTCAAATAGTCGGCGCACTTATCGAGATCGGACGTAATATGCGTGGAAAACAGCACGCTTTTGTCGCCGTTTTCGACTATCTCCCTAAACAGGTCGAGCATTTCGTCGCGCGCGACGGGGTCGAGTCCGCTTGTCGGCTCGTCGAAGATAAAGAGTTTCGCCTCGTGCGAGAGAGCGAGCGCGACCGAGAACTTCACGCGCATTCCTGCGGACAGCTCCCTGAGCTTCTTTTTTCCGTCGATGTCAAACCGCTTTTTCAGAGCTTCGTACCTATCGAAATCGAAGCCGTCGTAAAAAGACGCATAAACGCGGGCAAACTTATCCGCCTGCGTACCGCGAAAGCTTTCGAACGTGCCGGAAGAATAGGCTATCGTCTTTTTGAGCTCCGTTTCGTTTCCCGCCATGTCCTTGCCGAATACCTTTACGCTTCCGCCGGCGGGCTCTACTATTTTCAATATACTCTTTATAGTCGTAGACTTGCCCGCCCCGTTCCTTCCGACAAAGCCCATGATATAGCCCACGGGAAGATCGAAGGAAACGTCTTTCAGGCAAAACGACCCGTAATTCTTACATAAATTCTGCACTTCGAGCGCATAATCGCACATGGTCTGCTCCTCGATACGAAAAATAAACTGTATCTATTTGATAGACACAGTTTACCATACTTTTTTATATATGTCAAGAATTTTGCGTATCGTTTTTCGGCGATTTTTTCTTTCCGAAACGGAGTACGGCAAGAGGGATACCGAACGCAAGCGCGACTGCGAGCGCAGAGCCCACGGAAGCGAGAGTTATCCAAAGCGGGAAAAGCGACGCGCTCGTATCCACGGCGGCAAACGCCCACCCTTCGGAAAGAGTAAAACACAGATAGTCGCCGACAACCGTCGCATTTGCGGAAACGATCTCGCCGCCGCGCACGAGGTTAATCTCGTAGCGTTCGACGTCATCGACGCGGTACTTTACGACGACGTCGCCGTACGACACGGCTTTGCCCTCACGCGTAAACTTGAGCGAAACATATTCGCCGTTATACTCGAGAGAGAGTTCGGCGTCGCTGTGGAACTTACCTTCGACAAGCACGAGAGGATTCATCTCCCCGTCGCTTGCGAGCGTCGTCTTTACCCTGTCGAAAAGCTCGAACACGCGCGTATTTTCGGTAAAGCACGAAAAGTCGTCCCTATCCCAGCGCACGAAACAGCCGTCCTCTTCGGTAAGGAGCGGCAAATCGCTTTCGGCTATGCCCTCGCCCACGCGCAAACGGAAAGTCGCGGCACGCTTGTGCTCCTCCCTGTCGAAATCGTAGGTGTAGAACGTGACCGTCGCAACCGCCTTGCCGCCCGTATCCGAAAGCTCATTCAAAAGCTCTTCGACCGTATTAAACGCAGCTTCGAACGCCGCCTTATCCGAATAGATCTCCGGCTCAGTCAGCTCCGCAAGCGTCCTCGGCACGGGATAGCGAGGCTCGTTCTCGCCTGCAAGGAAGTCGTCGGCGCTTATGCCGTACAGCTTGTCGGAGAGCATTCCCACGCTCATCATCTCGCTTAAAGAAAGCGCGCACGCCTTATAATCGTTCTCGCTTCCGTACGTTACGCCGTCGATACCGCCCACGCTTTCGTCCGAGCTTAGATAGTAGTTATATTTAGAAAGAGCAAGGCTCGCTTCACCGGCGATCATGCCCGTCTTGCTTTCGGCATCGAGCGTCTCGACAAAAGCATACGACACGCAACCCTCTATTCGGTTTGCGCCGCCGGCGATCCCGCCGACATAATTCCTTCCGGCGACATAAGCCGACGACTGAGAGGAAAGCACCACGCCGACCGCCTGACCGACAATGCCGCCCGCATAGCTCGCGCCTGCCGTAACGTCTCCGAGCGATAGGCAGCCCTTTACCGTACCTTCTCCGAGATCCCCGACAATGCCGCCCGCATGAGAGGAGCGCACGTCGATTTTGCCCGTAAACACGCAGCCGTTTACGGTGAGCGCAGTCGCGCCCGCATGCCCCGCTATGCCGCCACCGTAAGAGTCGGAGTAGACCTCGCCGCTCGATATACAGTAGTAGACCTCGTGCACGCCGCTGTCCTCGCTCTCCTCGAACTCGCTGCCGTCGCTTCCGAAATACTCGTCGAGCCATTCCTCGAACCTGCCGCCCGTAAGATAGTCCACGAGGTCGCTGTCGCCCGTCTTGTTGCCGTCGAAGCGCCCGTAATAGCCTATTATACCTCCTGCGTAGCTTGCGCCCGAAACGACGCCGCCGCTTTTACAGGAGAACACTCCGCCGCTCGAAAGTCCGACTATGCCGCCGACATATCTGCCCTGTCTGCAACCGACGTTGCCCGTCGTCTCGCAGGCAAGCACATTGCCCGTCGAATACCCGGCTATGCCGCCGAGATTCAGCATACTCGAGCTTTCCGACGACGACTTCGGCGACGAATTTACATTGCCCGAAAAAGTCGAATTTTTTATTTCGCCGGCATTGAAACCGACAATGCCGCCGACGTTCATGACGCCGCTTATTTCGGCGGACGCGCCGCACGAATTTATTTTTCCGCCCGAAGCGTTTACCGCGGCAACCGCGCCGACATAATCGTCGCCGAAAACATTGCCCGTGACATAGACTTCTTCCATGAGCCCGTTATTGGTACCCACAAGGGCAGTGCCGCGCTCGCCCGAGTCAAGCTTTACATCGACGCTAAGGCGGCGCAGAGTTCCGTCCTTCGTCACTTCGCGGAACAGGAAGTTCGACGTATCGCCCCTTTCGCGAACGCCGGATATTTTGCGGTACATACCGTCGAATTCTCCCGCGAAAACGAGCGCGGGCGTATATTCGACTTCGCCGAGATCGACGTCTGCGGCAAGCAAAAAGGTCTTGCCGAGCGAATACTCGGGCGAGGTCATGAGGGCGAGAATATCGGCAAGCTGCCGAGCCGAACGGATCGTAACGGTTTCGTGCACGACGGAGTCGCCTATGCGCACGTAGCGATAGCGGTATCCCCTGCCGTAGTCATGTTCGGGCGAAAAGGATAGTTCGTACTCTCCAGCCTCGTCTATCACTATGTTCGCACCCGTGGGACGGCGGTATATCGACGCGCCGTCGCTTATGTAAAACTCGACTTTTCCGTCGAACTCGCCGAGCATATCCTCGCTTATATTAAGGGTCAGTTTATA
Source organism: uncultured Christensenellaceae bacterium (assembly GCA_910587445.1). Classification (GTDB taxonomy): domain Bacteria; phylum Bacillota; class Clostridia; order Christensenellales; family Pumilibacteraceae; genus MGBC157735. Next base: position 56,525 of record CAJULE010000004.1, on the reverse strand, counting down.
TTCGTCGAACGTCGTTTCGTCGTCGTTTTTCTTAAGTCCGTACTCGGTTTCGAACTCGTCGCCGTCTATGAACGTGAAGCCGTTGAAATCGCCGAGCACGAAATAACCGTCGTAAAATTCCTCGACGCGCCGAAGCTCGACATGAATACGTTCGTCGCCGCTCGCCGAATAGATGTGGTCGGGACTGTAGTGCACCTCGTATCTGCCCTTGTCTTTTACGGTCACTTTACCCGTAGACGACGGCTTATACTCGTCCTTCGTATCGTCGTCGAGCACCGAAAAACGAAGCTCGAAATCCTTTGTCGGCACATCTATCTCACTCTTGTACTGCTCGTATGCGACGACGGATTCGTCGCGCTCCAAAAGATAGCCCGCATCGGGAACGAAGCCGTTTTCCTCGCACAGAAGATATAAGGTCGGATACTCGGAGAATACCAGATATTTGTCGTCGGCGAACAGATTGTCGCCGTCCGCCGTAAAAGCTACGCGGTATTTGCCGCCGAGCGCGACCGTCGCACCGTCGCTGCCCGCGCCCGTTTCGCCGTACTCCGTCCCGTCCTCGCCCGCAACGACGAGCGTCTCTCCGCCGCCGAGCGTGACATATGCGTAATACTCCTCTCGCAGAGTCTGCGCGCGAAGATAGGTCATTTCGACGCTCTGCCCGCCCGCCTTAAGCGTAAAGGCTTCGGGCGCATAGTAATCGACTTCGACAAATCCGCCGCCTTCAAAACCGTTCGGGTTAAAGCGTATTTCGTAGCGCACTCTGCCGCTGTCGGTAACGACTACGGGTTCGCCGTTTTCACCACCCCAAAGGTGCCCCTCTCCGTCGCTTATCACGAAGCGATCGCCGCGGCTCATATAGGGCGACACCGTATAGATTCCGCCGCTCTCGCTCATGCGGTTGGAAGCGCGCACGCGGTAGTTATCGCTTTCGTAGCAGATGTAATAATTTGTTCCGCCCGCCGCAAGAGAGAGTGAAAGCGCCGCCGTAGGAAAAGCGAAAAACGCCGAAACGAGGAGCGCAAACAGCGCGATCGTAATTTTTTTACCGTTATTCTTCATTTCCGTTCGCCTCCTCTACGACTTCCGTTTTTTCTTCCTCAACGCCGTTTTCTTCGGCGTCCTTGCTCTTCTCCGCTTCGGGAAGCGGCGCATTGCCGCCCACGGGCACAGGCGCGTTTTTAAGCGCGTCGAGATATGCGGATATGCGCGCAAACAGCGTCTGCTGTTTTACCTTTTTCTTCTTCTCCCGCTTTTTGAACACCGTCTTTTCGAGCGGCTTGTCGAGAATGTACAGCAGCGCAGGCAAGACGGTCATTACGCAAAGAATGGATATGAGCGTGCCGCGACCGAGACACAAGCCGATCGACGCAATGAGCGGCTGGCTGGTCAAAAAGCCGATGAGAAACGCCGCGACCGTCATTATGGAGCCCGACGTGAAAATAGTCGGAAAGCTCTGCGACAGCGTATCTATGACGGCTTGCTTCTTTTCGAGCCCTTCCCTTCGCAGTTCCCTATAGCGGTTTGTTATGACTATGGCATAGTCTATCGTCGCGCCCATCTGTATGGCGCTCACTATCAAATATACGAAGAAAAAGAGATTGTTCCCCAAAAGCACGGGATATGCGAAGTTCATGAAAATCGCGCCCTGTATGACAAGAACGAGAACTATCGGTATGCCCCAACTTCGGAAAGTGAACATGAGTATGAGATATATGAATGCGATCGTCAGTATGTTTATGAGCAGATTGTCGGAAACGAACGAATCGTTCAGATCGTACGCGCTCATGCTCTCGCCCGCGAAAATGGCTTCCGGGTATATGGCTTTCACTGCGGGAATGAGCCGAGCTATGAGAGCAAACGTATCTTCTCCCTCGAGTGCGCCGTCTATGTTGAAGATGAGCCGCGTATAGTTTTCGCCTATGAGCTGAGCCTCGCCGTCTTTAAGCGTCGTCTTTAAGTCGTCGAAGTCCGCCCTTTGCTCGCCGTCCAAATCGAGATATTCGTCGTGGTCGAACAGATAGTCGAGAAGCTCGATTATCGTCACCCCGTATTCGTCCATTTTATTGCCCGTAACAGCCCAATAGTCGCCGTTTGCGACGGCATATAGGCGGAAGGCATTGAGCGACAGCCTTTCGGACACGTCGAGCATTTCGGAAAAATCGCGGTATGTCACGGTATCGGAAAGATAGTAGCCGTCGGATATTTCTATATTTGCTATGCCGAGCGCGGAGGAAATCATCTCTTCGCTCTCGACCGTATCGAGCACGAGACGTTCTTTTTCGTAGTCGCCTTTCGGCACGAGAATGACGAACATATTGTCGTAGCCGAACACCTCTTCCGTGCGGCGCGTAGCTATCATGGTGTCGGTGGGGCGCGCCGTGTCTATTGCCGCTTCGGAGTACACGTACTCGAGCTGTTGCGAGAAGAACGCGGCAAGCGAAAATACTATGAGAAATACGGGCAGCAAAACATAGCGTATCTTGACTATGCCCTTTCCCAGAAAGTTTATTTTCGGCACGAAATTGCGGTGACGCGACTTATCCATAAGCCCCGAAAGCGCCATCAAAAGCCCAGGCATCAAAAGAAAGACCGTAAGGAGCGAACACACTATGCTCTTTGCGAGCACCATGCCGAGGTCGTAGCCCAGCCTCAATTGCATGAACATCAATGCTACAAGCCCCGAAACCGTCGTGAGCGAGCTCGAAGATATTTCGGGAATGGATTTTGCGAGAGCCTTGGTCATGGCTTCGCTCGGCTTGCCGGGAAGCTTCTCCTTTTCTTCCGTAAAGCGGTGGCACAGTATTATCGAATAGTCTATGGCAAGTGCGAGCTGCAGGACTATACAGACCGAATTCGAGATGAACGAGATCTTGCCCAACCAGTGATTGGTGCCCATATTGAGCAGCGCCGCGACTATAAACACTATGGGAAAGACGAGTATCTCGGCAAAACTCTTCGATGTGAACAACAGCACGAGCACTATGACCGCCGCGGCAATGGCAAGGATTATGACCATTTCCTTGGCGAGAATATCGGCAAACGATTCGACAAGCGGCGACGGCACGCAGTAGTCGTAGCCGTCGAGGCGCTTTTTTATCCTTTCGAATGCCGCTTTCGACCTTTCGTCCTCGTCGTTTCCGTCGAAAGTTATGTTGAAAAGCGCGCACGAATCCTTATAGTAATCGGAGCTGTTTTCGAAATTAAAGCTCTTAACGCCGTCGTACTCCTTTATCTCCTCGTAAAGACTTTCGGCGCGCTCGTATGTAATGTTGCTTATCATTATCTTCGTCATTCCGTAGGTGACGAATTCCTCGTCCATTATCTCGAGGGCTTTCGCCGTATCCGTATCTTTCGGGAGATAGGCGGTTATGGAGTACTCTATTCCCACTTTCGGTATGCCGACGATCGCATAGATTATGAGCGCGGCAAACAAAACGAAAAAAAGCGCTCGCTTTTCGACTATGAATTTTGCTATTTTATTCATGCGCCGCCTCCTCGTGAATTTTTCGTCCGATGCCGTTCTTTAGAATTATACTCGCATAAGATAAGTTTGTCAACACATACAATGATCCGATTTTGTGAAAATTTCGTTAAAAGAGCGACGGTGTTTCCGTCGCTCCGAAATATTTCATATCAAATCGAGACGGCTTTATCGCCTGCCGTCTTTCACCTATCCGCATCGAAATCCAACGCTATTTTCCCGTCGTCGCTTATCCAATATCCGTTGTCGAAAGCGGCGTCGGTCGCAACGAGGTCGGCATAGGAATCGACCGAAAGAGTCTTATAGTTTCCGTAACCTCTGTTCGAACCGCTGCACTGCAAGTCGGTCGCGATACCGAACAGACTTGCGGGACGGGTGCTCGAAGTTTCGCCTATTATGCTCCCCCAATGGCGAGTCGCTCCGCCCTCTGACGTCGCCGCTATGTCGTTGTCAAAAACCACACAGCGTTCTATCGCAGTGCCGTCCGCTCTGCCTATAATTCCGCCTGCGCGAGGTTGGGCGTCGTCCGCTTGCATGAATCCGCCGCCGAGTCTTATGCCGTGCGCGGTGACCTTCGTGTTCTTGACAAGGCAATCGGCAACCGTAGACGAGGACGAAAATCCCACGATACCGCCCGCCCACGGACAGGCGTCTATCTTGTTGTACTGCGCTTGTACCGTGCACAAAATGTCGCAACCGTAGGCAAAGCAACCGCGAAGCGCACCGTTCTTTTCGACGCAGCCCGCGATCGAACCAGCCATGACCGTCCAATTCCAATCGCGATATGCGGAATTATTTGCCGAGGAGAAAACGTCTACGGTACAGTTAATCGCCCGACAGTTCTCCACTTTGCCGCCGCCGCATATCTCGCCGACGACGAGACCGGCAATAGCTCGGCGGTGCGCTTCGGAATACGTGATCGATGTGGTAAAGCCCTCTTTGCCCACCTGTAGATTTTTGACAGTGCCCTCTACTTTGGAAAACAGTCCCATCCAACAGAAAGTACTGCCGCTTTCCTCGACGCCGAGTTCTATCTTATAGTTGTATATCGCCTTGCCGCCGCCGTCGAACGTCCCCTTGAATACGGGAAACGGAGTCCAGGACGCGCCGTCCAGGTCGAGATCCGTTATTAGCAGGAATTTGCCGCTCGTATTCGCGCGCACTTTCGTAAGGTCGGACGCCTCTTCTATGTAAGTGAAGTCCGAATAAGCCTCGTTCTTTGTCCACTTGGCATACAGCGTCGTATCTTCCGTTTGACGCCAAACGCCCGTTCCTTTGCCGTCGGAAGCATAAACCATGTCTCCCGCGCCGTCCTTTTCCGTATAGTATCCGCCGAAGATATACCCTTTGCACTGCGGCACGGCGACGTCCTCTACGGGCTCGTCATACGCCACTTCGACGATCGGCGAATACGCCTGAATGCCGTTGTCGAACGTCACATTCGTGCGAATCGCCGTCCACTCGCCGTCGAGCCTTACGTCGGAGTCCGTCGTCCAAACGCCGTCCGTCACTTCATTGCCGTCAAGATACCATTTATGAGTGTAACCCTCGCGCACTGGAACATAGAGTTTCGTATCCTCGTCGTAAGTGACCTGCTGTGTCCTAACTCTGTCGCCGCCGAGGTAGTACGAAACGGTGTAGGTATTCGCCGTAAAATGCGCCGTCAAAGTCATGTCGTCGGTTATGGGCGAGTCAGCGTCGAATTTCTCCGCGCCGACATACCAGCCGTCGAAAGTATAGCCCTTACGAGTCGCGGAAATGCCGCCGAGCGTACTGCCGCAGACTACGAGAGCGTCGTCGAGCGGAGATCCGCCCGCCGTGTCGAATTTCACTCGGCAAGGAGCTTCCGCGACTATGTACACTCCGGCTCTATCGAGCTCGAATCTTATCGAGTCTCCCCCTCCCGCTTCTACGAGCTCGAACTCGGTTTCGTTCGCCGTTTTGCCGTCATCGGAAAGCGCGTAGAGTTTAAGCCTTGCGCTCATATAATCGGACGGCAACAGCATATCGACTTTCGCGCCGCCGCCTACGTTCTCCTTATCGGAGCCGAACGAAATGGAGTACGGAACGAACTTGCCCGACAGTCTGTCCATTGCCGCACTGACTTTTGCGTATTCCGCATCGGCTTCGGTAAGCTTTGCCGCTTCGAGCTTTGCGCCGAACTTACCTATTATGCCGAAAGAGGAATTGTCCGTGTAGACGGTTATCCCGTTTTCGGCGTCGGAAAGCGTCGGATTATACAAGAACGCGAAGGCGCCCGCGCCCACGAGAACGGCGAGCAACACGGCTATCACCGAGCCGATTGCCGCTTTTTTCTTTTTGCGCTTTTTCGCGACCGTCTGTTCTCGCTCCTTTTCGAGGTGAGCTATGTAAGCGTCGTATTGCTTTTTATACTTTTGATCGCGAACTATGTCCTCTCTCGAAATAAAAAAGCACAGGTCTTTCGGAATATTCAGATATTCCTTTTCCGCGTCCTTAAGCCGCGAATAGTTCGTGAAATTATCGGTAAGAAGAACTATCTTATACCAAAAGTATATGGAGTCTATCTCCGCAAGCACGGCGTATGAGGACACGAGGCTGTCCATCTCGCGCTTGACTTCCGATGTCCTTCCATGGGCGAAATCCGCCTTTTCGAGTTCCGTGAAAAGCCGCCCGCGCGCCGCCATATACTTGTCGAGAAAATCCTCTCCGCCCGTCTGCACGACAAACTTTCTGCCGCACTGTTTGCAAGTGCAGTACTCTATTCCCATGGGAGAATGGGTTATACTGAGATTCGTACTGCCGCAAGTCATACATACCGTTGACTCGCCGTATTCTTGTCTTACCGCCATAGCCGACCTCCTGTTTCTACTACCTTTTAATATACTATTCCTGTGAAAATTTTGCAATCGTTTTATATGCAAAATAAAAAAAACAGCATGAAGTTTGCTTAAAACTCTATGTCGAGCACCTTGTCGAAGCAGACGTAACCCGCCGCCTCGAGCGTTTTTTCGAAAGCCGCGTCACGCGCGCCGCAAACGGCAAGCGCAACTTTAGAATAGTCTGCAAGCATTTTTCCGAGACGGGCAAGTATCGATCTTCCTATGCCGCAATGCCGCCTGTCCTCGCGCACCGCAACGCCGACGAAGCCGCTTTGTTCTCCCCACTCGACCGTGCCGAATGCGGAAATCCGCCCGTTTTCCCTAAACGCATATATGGAATGTGCAGCCATATCGGCGTCGAGAGCGGCGGGCGACAGATAGCCGAACGCCTCTATTTCGGAGCGGTCGCTCTCCTTTGCGCAGTGCATTACGGTTTCGGGCTCCGAATCCGAGCCGACATATTCATAGCACAATGCTTTCGGTCTTGTCGTCTTCCAACGCGTACAGCACAAAGCTATGAGCGGAGAATCGCTTGTGAGCACTCTCGCGCGCTTGATTTCGAGCTCATTCAAGGCAAGATCGAATACGCTTTCCGCGTAGCGATGATACTTCGGATCCATGAAAAATCCGACAAGCTCGCCCCCGTCGACAAAAACAAAGCCGGCACGTTCTCCGTCCGCCGCTATGGAATAGACCTTTCCCGAAAGACCGTACGGCAAAAAAGCTCCGCCGTGCGCACCGAGACGCGACGCGTAGCAGTCTATGCTCTCCTTGGGATAGTCGGATACTTCCGAGAAAGAAAACGTCATCTACCTATTTCGTAGCGTTTGCTTCTATATAGTCGACGAGTGCGCCTACTTTCGTGAGCTCCTCGACTTTTTCGTCGGGAATGATTATACCCGTTTCGTCCTCGAGCGCGAACAGCATTTCCACAACAAGCAGAGAATCGGCTTTGAGGTCGTTTCTTATGTCGGTGTCGCGCGTTATTACGCTCTTGTCGACCTTTAAGAAGTCTGCCAGCATTTGAGTAACTTTTTCGAACATAACAATATCTCCTTACAGAGTTTTTTTCTAAACATACAAAAGCACGAGCATCGCGCCGTGCGGATAGCGCACGAACGGACGTATGCCGTTTGCCTCGTCGAGCATGAAGTCTATGGCTTTCGCTTCCTTCATAGCCGAGCGGAAAACCGAATCGAAAGCTTCGGGCTTACTTATGTCGACGCCCGGGATATCGATACGAATATCGAGCTTACCGATCTTTTTCCTGCCTGCCTTTGTCGCCGCGACCAAAAGATTTTTAAGCTCGCCCGAAGACGTGATAAGCAAAGAATAGCTTTCGCCGTCTATTTCGATTTCGAGATTCTCATAGACGGGATAAGACTCGAGCGCGTCGAAATTCACGGGATTTGCGCCGTAGCTCGGATCGGCTATGTGCGCCCCGTAAGGCGACGACCGTATGTTTTCGTCCGAGATAAGGAAGAACCCGTGGTGAAGGTACTGTCCCATGCTTCCGTTTACGTCTATTCGCGCGCTGTCGAGAGTGACGTCGACGTTGTACCACTTGCCGTCGATTTCGACCTTATTCCAGGCGTGCGCGCCGCCCACATACTCGCCCTCTATTCTCACTGCTCTTATGCCCTCCATGCCGCATAAGAGATTAAACGCCCTGCTGATGCCGTCGCACACGGCAAGTCCGTCCTCGAATACGCCCGCGAGATTGAACGAATTGTGAGAATTCGAAACGCTTTTCGGGTCGGCGAGGTACTTAGAATACAGCTCCTCGTCGTACGCCGTATAATATGCGATGTAGTCGTGAACGGCATGGACTTTTTCGTAATCGGTGAAGTCGTTTTCGATATAGCGATCGAGCACGGCTTTTGCCGCCTCGTATATCTCGCGAACGTCCTGCGCCTGCTCGGAAAAGCTCGGACGGAAACCGTCGGCGACCACTTCGGCAAGCGAAAGTTGGCGCTCGTAAAACGAATTGCCCACTACGGCGCGTTCCTCTTTGGAATCTATGACGCGCACGGGCTCGGCTTCCGCCTCGCTCTCGTCTATAAGATGAGGCGCGGGAAGCGGCGCGGAATCGCGGCTCAAAAAGGGAATGTCGCAAGCGACGAACGCCGCGCAAAGCACAAGTGAAAAAACTGCGAAAAAGATCAAAGCGAATGTTTTTCTTTTCATTGTTTTACTCTCCCGAGCTCGTCGAGCACGATCTTCATTTCCTCGCCGCCGCGCAATATCGTAAGCGTGAGTTTTTCTCCCGTGCCCCAGGTATTGTACTTATAGAGCTCTCCGACGATCGATACGAAATCGCAGGGCTCGACTTTTCTCTCTCCTATGGAGGTTATTTCGTCGCCCTCGGAAAGAAGGCGCGTGCCCGTCGAATCTATGCGCGTGACTCTGAGTTTGAAATCCACGAACTTTATTTCGACGTGAAGCGCCTGTATATACATCGTTCCGTATTCTCCCGCACGAAGCGTGAGCATGGGGAAATCGACAGGTCCGCTCTGCCCGTTTCCGACAAGCACGTCATACATTGCCGCGATCACTGGTGCGGGCGTGAGATAGCAAGTGTCGCACACGGCGTCGCCTGCGGCGTTTGCCGTCACGCGCCAGGTGTTCATACCGACGAGTCCGCCTTTCATGTCGTAGACCGCCGCTCCCGAATTGCCCGAATTGAGCGGAGCGCACGCACCTATGACGGCGACCGTATAAAGCGCGGAGTCGTGCACGCTCTTTTGCGGATTGGTGACGAGACTCGGCGTGGAGATTATACCGTTCTGCGCCTGTATGCCGTAGCCGAGATTGTTTCCGAGACACAAGATCCGTCCGCCAGCAACCGCCGTCGCCGTGCCGACCGAGCGAATATCCGCGTAGGGATTTGCCGGAAAAGTCGCGGTCTTTAAAAGAGCGACGTCGTAATAGGGATCGTATCCGACAAGCTCGAGCTCCCCTGCCTTTTCATACGAATTTCTGCCGTAGAAACGCGCGCACAGGGACGACACGTCGTCGCCGCTGACATGATAGTTCGTGAACAGATACATCTCGTCGCCGCTTGCGGTATACACGAAAGCGCTGGCATAGACGTTTGCGACGCCGTCGTAAAGCTCGACGGCATTGTACTTATACTTATCCGCAAGTTCGGCATAAATTTCGTTGTCCGCAACAGGCGGCTCAGAACGAAAAGCCGATATGCCGACTATGACTATCAGAGCTATTAAAAGCGCGGCTATGAGACCGAACAGCGATAAAAGCGCCGTTAAAAGCGCACCCTGTTTTCCGCTCTTTCCGTTATCGGTGTTGTCGCAAGGCTTTTCCATAAAGCGCTCCTTTACCCGTCGTTCTATCATTTTAGCACAAATAAAATGTTTTGTAAATATATTGTTTGTAGAAGTGGCAAATTTTTTTCCGCGCATAGGCTCCGTACATAGCCCGTTCGGGCTTTAAACACAGGAGGTACCGAAAAATGTGTAACGGTAAAAGGCTTTGCGGAGCTAAATTTGTACTTTGCGACGAGTGCGGCAAGGAGATTGCCTGCGGTGTGACCAACGAGTGCGGCGAACTGATATTCGATCCGCTGCCTTGCGGAAGATATTTTATTCGCGAAATATGCGCGCCCGAGGGATACAAACTCAATGAAGAATGTGTGGAAGTGGTTGTCGGCTGCGGCAATATGCACCGTCTCGTCGAGTTCGTCAACACGCGCGAGTGCGGCAGCATAAAAGTCGTAAAATACGGCGTTTGACAAATTTATCGCTTTGTGTCGAAAGAGGCGGGTACTCGCTCCTTTCGACGCATTGTCGAAAAAGACGGGTACTCGATGTTTTCGACATAAGACGCGAAAATATCGGGTACTCCGCTATACCTTTTTTCGAAAAGGCACACGAAAAAGAGTTTGCCGTGCGGCAAGAGCAAGTTTTTTTATAAATGTAAAATTACGAAATTTGTTTGCGCCTTTTTCGAAAAAAGGCGAGCGAAAATCGTCTGCTCATCCGTTGCGGCAGTCGCTTCGCTTTGCGCCGAGCCGCCTTCCCTGTCAAGGGAAGGCTTTTTAGAGGTTTAGATTCCTCGACTTCGCTCGGAATGACATTAGCGGTAATGCTTCGCTTTGGGCGGTCGCGCCATTGCCAAGGGGAGCCTTTTTTATTGGAATAGATTTCTCCGCTTCGCTCTTCGAGCTTCGGTCGAAATGACATAAAGTGGCTGCACTGCGCTCCGTGGCGGTCGCGCCCCGCGCCCCCTTAAAGCGGAATGACATTGGGCAATGTTCGGGCACCCGACGGCGGAGAAACGAGCAGTTTGAGGAAGGCGCGGATTTTGCGACAGGAATGTACTTCTTCGTACATGACCGAGCAAAAACGCAAGCCTGACACAGAAATGCGATGTTTACACGCCGTCGGGTCTGACGGCTTAGATGCGAGTAAGACGGGCAGCTGGCGACGCGTCCCGAAGGGCGTGTACTATAACGTACACAACCGAGGGCAAGGAGCACGCAGCCCGTATTACGAAGCATATAAGCCGTCAGGCGCGGCGGATAGAGCCCGTGGGAGGATAATCATAATACCCTGCCTTTTCGCGACCGTCGACGTCCGACCAATCGATCGGCTTCAAACCGTTGCGGGCAAGAAATTCGTTTACGCGGGAAAACGGTTTCGAGCCGAAAAAGCCGCGGTATGCGGAAAGGGGGCTCGGGTGCGGCGAAGTTATGACGAAATGCCGCTCGTCTATAAGCGGGCGTTTGGAAATCGCGTTTGCTCCCCACAAAACGAACGCAACGGGTTTTTCGCGACGGTTGACGGCGGCAATGACCGCGTCCGTGAACGTCTTCCACCCAAGCTCGGCGTGCGACTGCGGCACGCCCCTGCGCACGGTTAGGACGGTGTTCAGAAGCAACACGCCCTGCTTCGCCCAGCCGAGAAGGGACCCGCTCTGCGGCATCTTAACGCCCATGTCGCTCTCTATTTCCGCATAGATATTTTTCAGCGACGGCGGAAGCTCTATACCGTCGCCGACGGCAAACGCCATACCGTTGGCTTGTCCGTCGCCGTGATAGGGATCTTGCCCGAGTATTACGACTTTCACATCGTCGTAATCGACCGTTTTGAGTGCGGCGAACATCAAATCGAACGGAGGGAATACGGTGTGAGTCCTATATTCCGCCTTGACCTTTTCCATAAGAGCGTCAAAATAGGGACGGGCATATTCCGAGCCGAGAATTTCGTCCCACTTGTTACCTATGACAGCCATAAACACCTCCGAAACCTGTTTCGGAAACATTATATCACAGTTCACATAAAAGCGCAACTGCTTTGTGCGCCTTTCCCCGCCCCGCCGCACAGATTTGCGCATATCGGCAATCGCACATATTCTCATATGAGCATATGTTCGCCGAAAAAAGAATCACAAAAAGTCCGAAGCGCTTGTCATGACGTCGAGCACGACTTTGCTCTTTATGTAGTAAAATACGACTTTGCCTTGTCTGCGGCAATCGACGACGCCTATAGCTCGAAGCGTGCGCAGTTGGTGCGAAACCGTCGTCTGATTGAGCTCCAGCAGCACGGAAAGATCGGATACGCACATCTCGGATATACTGAGCGCCGAAATTATGCGTATCCGCGTCGAATCGGAAAGCGCCGCGAAAAAGTCCGCGAGCAGTCTAAGATTGTCGCCGTGCAGATCGTATTTCCGAACGAGACTTCGCGTATAGGCGTCGAGAAGGATCTTATCTTCCATTCGTTTCTCCGTATATATTATTGCGTTTTTATTATAATATACGAAATCCGCGCCGTCAATACAGTGGCAACGCGGTTTTTTGTCACATATAAACTAATATGCTCGGATTTTGAAGGAGGACAAATTTATGTCGTCTGACGATATTTTTCGCCTTTTGCTCATCATACTCCTGCTCACCAACGGAGACAGCGACGTTTCTTCTATAAACGAAGCCGTAATTGCCGCCATGCTCGTTTCCTCATGCGGAAACAACAATACGGGAAACAATTGCAGATGCGGCAATGCGAATAACTGCCGCGGAAACTTCACGTCGTTTTAATTACCGCCTTGAGGCAGTCGAAAGGTAAGGGAAGGCTTTTTATATGCGAAGCGAACGCCTCGAGCCTTTAGGCAGTATACGGCGCGGAGCTTAACGCAGAAATGCGAAGCATATAAGCCGTCGGGCTGACGGCTTATATGCGAGCGAGACAGGCAGCAGGCGACGAGGCGGTGGGTTGCTGTACTATTACGTACAGCTCCCGCCACCGAGAAGCACGCAGCCTGTATTCGCGAAGCATATAAGCCGTAAGGAATTACATTTTGTCGGGAGCATTTATAAGCAACAACCCCAACCCATCCTTCAAAACCTTGCGGACACACTCGGAAAGAGCAAGCCGCGCTTTTGTGACGTTCTCCTCCTCACCGGCTATGCGGTGACCGACATAGAAGGCGTTGTAGCTCTGAGCGAGATCTATGAGATACTTCGAGAGAATGCTCGGCTCGTACTTTTCGGCGGCATCCTTTATCACGTCTTCATAGCGATTGAGCAACAGCACGACCGAAGCGCTCGCTTCGTCGGAAAGCACAGAATAGTCGATGCCGTCGAGCTTCACGTCCGCGCACTTGTCGCGCACCGACCTACAGCGCGCGTGCGTATACTGAAGGTACGGCGCAGTCTCGCCGTCGAAGGAAAGAGCTTTGTCGTATGAGAACACGAGGTCTTTTATACGCGAAGTGGACAACGCCATAAAGAGCACGGCTCCCACGCCGACCTGCTCCGCAACTTCCCGCTTGTTTTCGAGAGCGGGATTCTTTTCTTCTATGACCTTTTCCGCCTTAAGAACGGCGGTTTCGAGAACGTCGGACAGATATACGACGTTGCCGCTGCGAGTGGAAAGACTTGCCCCGCCCTCGAGCGAAACCATTCCGAACGGAACGTGAACGCAGTCCTTCGCCCAAGTAAAGCCGCACAGCTCCAAGACCTTGAAAACCTGCTTGAAGTGAAGATTTTGCTGATACGCGACGACATAGAGATTCTTGTCGAAGCCGTAGGTGTTCTTGCGGTAAATGGCGGCGGCAAGATCGCGCGTCGCATACAGAGACGCACCGTCGCTCCTCAGGATAAGGCAAGGCGGCATATCGAAGGCGGACAGATCGACTATCTTTGCGCCCTCGCTTTCCGCAAGCAGCCCCTTTTCCTTTAAAAGCTCCACCACCCCGTCGAGCTTATCGTTGTAGAAACTTTCGCCGTTATAGCTGTCGAACTTTATGCCGAGACGCTCGTAGACCTTGTTTACGTCCTTGAGCGTGACGCTCCTGAAATACTCGAAAAGACGAAGAGCTTCCGCGTCGCCGTCCTCGATCTTTTTGAACCAGGCGCGCGCCTCGTCATCGAGTTTCGGCTCCTTTTCGGCTTCCTTATGAAAGCGAACGTAAAGCTCGACAAGCGCGTGCACGCCGCGTTTTTCGACGTCCTTTTCGTCGCCCCACTTCAGGTATGCGACGATCATCTTTCCGAACTGAGTGCCCCAATCGCCGAGATGATTTATGCCGACGACGTCATAGCCGAGCCGCTTGTAAATGCGATAGAGTGAGCCGCCTATTGCCGTAGTCAGAAGGTGTCCTATGTGAAAGGGTTTGGCAATGTTTATCGACGAATAATCGAGGCATACGGTCTTACCGTTGCTCCTGCCCGGGGCAAACGTCTCTCCGCCCGACAATATCTCGGGCAGGACGTTCGACGCCGCAAAAGCCCTGTCAAAGCGGAAATTCAGGTATCCGCCCGCAACGCTCATCGTAAACGGGCGATAGTCGCGGCGTTTTTCGATTACCTCTTTGATCTCCGCAGCTATTGCCTGAGGCGGCTTTTTGAGTTCCTTTGCGAGCTTGAAGCACGGCAGACAGTAGTCGCCCATTTCGCTTTGAGCAGGCACGCCGATAAGCGCATACGCTTCGTCTGCGGAAACGACTACACCTCCTATCGATTCGCTTATAATCCTTTTGAAATCCATGTTGTTTTTCCCTTAAAAGTCTATACGTTGAAGCGGAAGAGAACTACGTCGCCGTCGCGCATAACGTACTCCTTGCCCTCGCTTCTGACCTTACCTTTCTCACGCGCGGCATTGAATCCGCCGAGTGAGACGAGGTCGTCATAAGAAACGATTTCGGCGCGTATAAAGCCCTTTTCGAAATCGCTGTGGATCTTGCCCGCGGCTTGCGGCGCTTTCGTGCCGCGCTCTATAGTCCAGGCGCGCACTTCCTTTTCGCCCGCCGTGAGATAGCTCATGAGTCCCAAAAGCTCGTAACCCGTCTTGACCATGCGGCTGAGACCGCTTTCTCCGAGACCGAGCTCCTCGAGGAACATTCCGCGCTCTTCTTTGGGAAGCCTCGAAATTTCCTCCTCGACCTTCGCGCAAATGACGACCGTCGCGCTCTTCTCCTCGCCGGCGAACTTCTTAACGGCTTTTACATAGTCGTTGTCCGAGCAGCCTATATCGCCTTCGCCGATGTTTGCGCAGTAGATGACGGGCTTCGACGTCAACAGGAAAAAGTCGCGCGTAAGCTCCTTTTCTTCGTCGGTAAGAGCAAGAGTTCTCGCGCACTTACCGCCCTCGAGACAGTCGTAAATTTTCCTACAGACCGCCGCTTCTTCCGCATATTTCTTATCGCCCGTCTTTACGAGCTTTTCCGCCTTATCGAGGCGGCGTTTTACCGTCTCCATGTCCGCGAGAATGAGCTCGAGATTTATCGTGTCGATGTCGCGCAGCGGACTTACCGCACCGTCGACGTGAATGATGTTTTCGTCGTCGAAGCAACGCACGACATGGACTATTGCGTCCACCTCACGAATGTGCGAAAGGAATTTGTTGCCGAGTCCCTCGCCGGCGCTCGCACCCTTGACGAGCCCCGCGATGTCTACGAACTCGAGCACGGCGGGCGTGACCTTTTTCGTATTGTAAAGTTTGGCAAGCACTTCGAGACGCTCGTCGGGCACAGCCACCATGCCGACGTTCGGTTCTATCGTGCAGAACGGATAATTCGCACACTCCGCCCCCGCCCCGGTTATTGCATTGAACAGCGTGCTCTTGCCGACATTGGGCAAGCCGACCACTCCTAATTTCACTTCGGATACCTCGCTTTATATGTATTCGAGTCTATTCTATCACATAAAGCCGCCGCCCCGCAAGCATTTGACGGGCATAATCGGTTTTTCCGCAAAAAGAAAGCGGGCGGCCTTAAAAAAGACCGCTCGCAAAATTCGGTTTTGAACAATCCCCTCAGTCACCTTCGGTGACAGCTCCCCTTGCTAAGGGGAGCCTCGAGACAGTGGGTGTTACGCAGACGGCGCCCCTTGCCAAGGGGCGCCGAATGTGTGGCTTTACAGCAGCTGTCAGTCGTAGAGATTGTCGGTGACCCAGGCGGAAACGAGCTTTTGAAGCTCCTCGTTATACGCCTGCTGCAAAGCGTAGTATTCTTCCCACTTTGCCGACATTGTGCCCTGGTAGCAGTCGAGCTGTTTTTTGAGCTCGAACATGATTCTGAAATCCTCGTCGAGCTTGCGCTTCTTGTCGATATAGCTCTTATCGACGTCGCTCATCTGTTCGTCCGCCGTTCTCGGCACGGGAGGACGGCGGCGTTTTTCGCCTTCGCGCTCGTTTGTTTCGCCGTCGTACCGATAGTTCGTATCGTCGCCCGAGACGTTTATCTCGATTTTTTTCGCCACGTCGACCGCAGGATTCTGCGGCAGAGCGTCTATGTCGCAGCCGCCCGAAAGCGAAGCGACAAGAGTCAGTAATGAAAGTAATGCGTTCATAAAAATCTCCTTTATCAGATAGTGCGGTTAGTATACTTCTGCCTTCGCCTTTTATGCGCAAAAAAAGAAAGATTTTCGCAAAGCAAAAAAACAATCGCGACGTTTTTTGCCGCGACTGCTTTTTGCCTGTATGATTTTATCGTTTTACTGTACTTACGCCTTGCAGGTGAGAGTTACGGGAACGCTGCCTTCGGGTCCGACTATCGAATAAGCTATGGTGTGAGTCTTTGTCGCCGAGTCGTAGGTCGACGTAAAAGTGCGAGCCGTTGCGCCCTCTCCGAGCGTGACGGTGTAGACATTGTCCTTTACCTCGAACGTGCCGCTTGCCTGAAGCATGGGCTCTATCTGGTCCTTTATGCTCTGGATCTCCGTATCTATTACGGCGGCGAGCTTTGCCGTTCCGTCCGTCGCAAGCGTGAGCGTGCAATCGATCTTCATTCCGCGCATTTCGCCCTGACCCGTGAACACCATATCCTTTTCGCCGCAAGCCGTAAGCGAGAGCGCTCCGAAGCACAGCGAAAGCGCAATTATAAGCGCAGGTAACATCCTTGAAAACAACTTCTTCATATAATATTTCTCCTTTTATATTATTATCTCATCGGGAGCCCTTTAAGATCATCAATACCGCACAGACCGCGCTTGCCGCAAACATTGCGCCGAACAGGCAATCGAGAGCAATGACGGCGGCTTGCCAGCCGGGTACGACTTTTACTATATACATTTCGGTCGAAAAACCGTTCATGGCGTTGCTCTGCACTGTGGCGTACAGCACGCGTTTTGCCGCTTCGCGCATCTGCCACGCCGTTTCGCCGTGGTTTTTCGCAAACGCCTTATACGGATTGCCCTTTTCTATTTCTCCGTCGGGCAAATCGCAACCCGCCGCAAGGAATATCGGCATTTGCGCCGCCTTATAGCCTATCGAATACATATCGGAGACCACGAAGCCTTTCATGCCGAGCTCGCCGCGAAGGAAATCCGTGAGGAGCGCCCTGTCCGCGGGACAGTTGTACGCGCCAAGGCGGTTGAACGCCGACATTGCGTTCATCGCGCCGCCCTTTACGACAGCGGTTTCGAACGGTCTCAAATATATCTCCCTTAAAGTCTGCTCATTTGCCCACACGCTTATACCCGTGCGCTGCGCTTCGCCGTCGTTGAGAGCAAAATGCTTGACGTAAGCGTTGCATCCGTGGGATTGAAGCGCGGCGACCTGCACGCTTGCCATACTGCCCGTAAGGAAGGGATCTTCGCTGTAATACTCGTACGCTCTGCCGCCGTAGGCGCTGCGGTGCGTGTTAAGCCCTATGCCGTAGAAGCCGGCATATCCCGCCCAAATAGCGTCCTCGCCGAGCATATCTCCGTACTTCTCCGCCATACGCGTATCGAATGAAGCCGCAAGAATACCGACGCACGGATAGTACGGCGGCGTCTTTTCCTTGTCGGGATCGTCCATGCGCGCCGCCCTGCCGAGAGGGTTTTTGTTGTAAGGCTGAGTGAGCCCCGTGGGTCCGTTTTGCTCGACCGTACCCGGCTTTATGATCGAAATAAGATTTTTCGTACTTTGAAGTCCGGAAATAAGAAGCTCGACCGTCTCGTTCCAAGTGAGCTTGTCGAGAAGCTCGTCCCACTTTTCGTCGTCGTAAGAAACGGGATCGCCGTTTTCGTCGACGCGCAGATCTATTAGGTTGAGGTCCGAGTCCTTGCCGTATGTCGGATATTCCGTACCGTCGGCGGGAATTACCGCGCAGTCGTCCTGCTTTACGAGGTCGTCGCGAAGCTTTTGCGTCATCTTAAGCTTTGCCGCGGACCTTGGAATACTGCCCGTCCAATCGGTGCGCGTCATGTATCCGACCGAGTTTTCCGAAGCCGAAAAATACTTGTTTACGTCTACGTGGTCGAACAGATTGCCTATAGCATTTTGCGTCGCACGCGACACGGAATAGGTCTTTTCGTCGAGAGAAAGCGTCGTCTTGCCCACAAGCGCGGAGTTGCCGTCCGCGTCCATTCCGTCGCTCCTCGCATAGCCCTCGTAGGCAAGGATATTGTTCAGTGCGTCATGCGCGTCTTTGCCCGCCGCAATAAGATAGTCGCCCTCCGTAAGAATATAGGTCTTTGCGACGTTTGCGTCGTAAACGGCGAGATCCTTTTTATCTATAACGATCTCCAAAGTCTCCGTGCCCGTTTTCGGCGCAAGCACGTCGGTCTTTGCAAAGCCGACAAGCTCGACGGCGGGCTTTTCTATGCCTCTGTCCTCGTCGAACTTTCCGAACGGCTTTTTGACATAGATCTGAACCACCTCTTTGCCGCCGTACGTTTCGCCGACGTTTTTGACGGTCACTTTGACGGTAAGCGTTCCGTCTTCGTTATCCTCGAGAGCGTAATCCGAAAATTCGAAGTCGGTGTATGACATACCGTATCCGAACGGATGGGAGATCACGTCGGAATAGACGAAATCGCCCGCATTGGGACGTTTTGTCACGACGTCGTAATACCTCGTCTCCGCATAGCGATAGCCGACGTAAACGCCCTCTTCGTATACGACGTAGGAATTGTATTTCGCGTCGACGTCGGTGCCGGACTTTGGCAAATCGAAAGCCGCCGCCCCCTCGTAATTAAACGCACCCACGTTTACCGTCGCGGGATTGTCGTCGTGATCGTACCAAAAAGTATCGGAAAGGCGTCCAGAAGGCGTCACCTTGCCCGCGATTATATCGCCGACGGCATTGAAGCCGTTTATGCCGACGCTGCCTATCCAAAGAGCCGCGTCTATGGAATACGCCTTGTCGTCGAGAAAGCCGCTCTCTATTTGGTTTGCGGCGTTAAGGAGCACGATTATTTTCTTGACTTTGCCCTGCGCCTTGAGGTTTGCGAGTCCCGTAAGAATGCCGCGCTCGATCTCCGAAAGCTTGAGATAGTCTCCGCCCTCGCCGTCCGTGCCCGTCCTCGACATATCCGAGCCTTCTCCGCCCACGCGCGTCATTATATACACAGCCGCATCGCCGTACTCGGCGATCGAAGAATCGCCGCCTATGCCCGAAATCACATCCGCCCAGGGAGCGTCGTTTATCTTTGCACTCGCTCCCCTGCCCGCGCGCTTATAGACTGCGGACGTCGGCGCGGAGTAGAATGCGTCGAGCGTGGGATTGACTTTCAATTCCGCGTGTTCGAAGCCCTCTTTCGGAGTGACGGGCGGCAGAGGTTGAAGCGCCTGCGCCGAGCCTCTTCCGCCGTAAGCGGGATCGACAGACGATATGCCGAAAAGGCTCACCTTACTGCCTTCCCCGAGCGGCAGCGCATTGCCGTCGTTTTTGAGAAGCACCGCCCCCTCGGCTTCGACCTCTTCGGCGGTCGCCCTTCCCGCCTCTATGAGCGAGGCGAGATTTTCGAATCTGCTTTCGAAATACTCGGTGTCTTCCGTGGACACGCCGTCGGGCACTACCACCTTAAAGTCCTGCACGTTGAAATAATTGTTTACCGCCGTTCTGTTTTCGGATGTGATAACGGTCACGCAAATCATAAAACCGAACAATATCGTACTTACGACTGCGGCGATTTTTACGATAAGCTTACGCATTTTCCCGCACCTCGCTTTTTACCTGTTTCAAAAATACGTTTGCGACGCTTAGTCCGAACGTGACCGCATACAGCACCGTACACACGATGAACTCGGGATCGAACGAATCGAGGTCGATACCGACAAGCACCACGGACACATAGTAATAGATGCCGTATATGAAAAACAGCAGCGACAGAAATACGAACGCCGCCTGTATGTACGGCGCGAATTTCAACTTCCCAAAAGCGACGGGCACGACGGCGCCCGCAAATGCCGCAAGCATCAAGGCGAACGCGACCCAATTTATATTTTCCGTACCGGCATAGCACACGGCATACACGATCGCCGTAGCGAGCGTCAGCGCCGCGATCGCCGCCGTGAACCAAAAGCCCACGGCTTTATCCTTTAAATAGTCTCTTATCATATTTCCTCCGACTGCCCGTTATCCACATAAATACACACCGCCCGAGCTTTTGCGAGGGCGAATAATATTACTATTTTACGAGTACATTTTACGACCCCCCCCCGAAATGTCAATTGCATTTTTATTTTTTTATATTGCGTTTTTTACACATTTTTCGTTTCTTACAACCACGCGGCGAAAGAGGGGCAAAATATTCTCTCACAGCGTAAGTAGTATGTGCGAAAAAAATCCGTCTTACCGACAAAGGCAATGAAAAAAACGGTACTTTCCGAAGAAAATACCGTTTGTGTTTTTTTGATTCTTACGTTTTACATTGCAGGTCCCGTAGCCGAAGGCGCATAGACGCGAGCGGCAAGCTCGGCGTTAAGCGCATACAAGCCCTTTGCGTCGCCGCCGAAAAGCTGCATTTTTCTCACCATATCGTCGGCGTTCTTCTCCTCCTCGCCCTGCTCTTTAATGAACCAATCGAGGAACTGCATGGTCTTGAAATCCTTGAGCTCGAAAGCCGCGGCATATATCGTATTTATAAGCTCCGTGACGTACTTCTCGTGCTCGAGCCCCGCCTTAAGCGGATCGATGTTGCTTGCGAATTTCTTGTCGGGCTTGTCTATCTTGTCGAAGCTCACCTTTACGCCGTTGTCGATAAGGTAGCGGCGCATCATCATTGCGTGGTCGCGCTCCTCATGAGCCTGCACCTCGTACCAATGCGCAAATCCGTCGAGTCCCGCGTCCGCATAATAATTCGCGAAATCGAGATAGAGATAGGCGGAATAAAATTCCTTGTTCACCTGCGTGTTTATGAGCTTTGCTATTTTTTCGTTTATCATAGTGACCTCCGATAGTTTATCGAAATCATTATAGAGCGACGCGCACCAAAAGTCAAGAAAAATTGCATAAGAGAAAAAATCGGAGCTTATCTCTAAGTTCCGATTTTGTTTCGCCGCAATTCGCCGCGCTCACTTTTCCTCGATAGGATCGGATCCGCCCGTCTCCGCTTCGGATTCGAAGTTCTTCTTTTTCAACGCACGTATTATGACCGCAACGCCCCACGCGGAAAGACCGACAAACAGAACGACGTCGACGACTATCATAAAAACTTGCCAAGTCGGCATATGAAGGATAAAGTCGCCGCGCATCGCATTGCTGTTCGCGATTACATACAGAATGTTTTTCGACGCCTGTTTGAGGACGGTAACGTCGGTGGCGTTTTTCGCGTCGGGCTTCCATACCCGCAGTCCGGCAAGCTCGAGATTGAGATCGCCGCCTGCGTAGTGCATATCGGAATTCACCATATGCGAGCAGGTGTTGAAGTCGCATATGACAAGCCCTTTAAAGCCCCATTCTTCGCGAAGTATCGTGGTGAGCAGTCTGTAGTCTCCGCCCGTCCAATACTCGCCTATTCGGTTGAACGAACTCATTATGCCGAGCGTCTTTACATCGTTCGCCATACATTTCTTCACGGCTATTTCGAACGCTTTGAGATAGATCTCTCGCATGGACTGCTCGGTTGCCCACGTCAGCAGTCCGTTGGAGCTTCTGTGCGTCTCCTGCTCGTTGAGCGCAAAGTGCTTCATAGCCACCCATACGCCCTTGCTTGCCGCGCCTTCCGCGACCGCCGCCGTAAGCGCGCCGGACAGAAGAGGATCTTCGCTGTAGTACTCGAAGTTTCTTCCGCCGAACGGCGTGCGGTGGATGTTCAGTCCCGGTGCGTACCAGCCGCTGTACGGGAGTTTATCGCCCTTTTCGTTGCCTATAAGCCCCTCGTTGCCGACCGCAACGCCCATATCCCTCGCGCGCTCGACGTTCCAGGTGGAAGCTATAACGACCTCGCAGGGATACTTGCAGGTGTCGTACACAGCCGCCGAAGAAATGAAATTGCAAAAGCCCACGGGTCCGTCCGCCGCCGTCGTAAGCGGCACGCCGAGACGCGCTATCGCCTCGGTACGGAACGCACCCTTGTTTACGAGATCGCTCATTTCCGAAACGGAAAGCTGGTCTATAAATTTCGTCAATTCGTCGGCGTCGTAGTCGAGTCCGCGAAGCTGTATGAGCTTTATGCCGCTGTCCTTATTCGTCACGGGCATAGCCACGCTCTTAAGAGGACGGTTGGAACGGGATTCGGATTCCTCTATTGCCTTTACCCATTCGCTCCTGTTCGAAACGTCGCGCTCCTCTTCCGTGCGGCGCACGGGAAGAACGTCGAAATCTTTCCTCGAAAGGAGCTCGCCGAGCTCGGTATCGGAATCAAGGGACGAATCCTCGTTGTCGGTAAAGAGATTTTCCACCCTGTTTTCCGTCACGGGGTCCGCTTCGTAATATATGTTATTCTCTGCCGCCGCATTTACCGTTATTACCGGAGTATGCGCGTCGGAGCTTATCTGGAAGCCGTACGCTCCCGCTTCCGTAACGTAGCCGCGCTTGCCGCTTTCGTTTGCACCCTTATAGTCGTAAGACGCAAAGTCGTACGGACTCGAGACCGTTATCTCCACTTCGTCGGTTTCGCCCGGCGCAAGAAGTTTTGTTTTCGCAAAACCGACAAGCACCTTTGCCGGCTTTTCCACTCCGCCGAGGTAAGGCAAAGTCACGTAAAGCTGCACCACATCTCTGCCGGCGTGCGTACCGCTGTTCTTTACGTTCACCTTAAACGTGAGCGACGTGTCCTTTTCGAGCTTAACGCCCTCGAGCTCGGCTTTGTTCGTAAGCGTCCAATCGAACTTCGTATACGAAAGTCCGTAACCGAACGGATAGACGACCTCTTCTTCGTAGTCGTATTCTATTCTGCCCGCTTTCGCCTCGGCGTAAGCCGTCTCGTAATAGCGGTAGCCGACATAGATATTTTCCTCGTAGTCGACGAAATATGCCGCCTTTTCTACGTACTTTTTGAGCCCCGTGCGCTTGTCGACCGTCACCGTCAGATAGAAGTCGCCGCTCAAATTTTCGTTCGTTTTGAGCTGCGCGCCCATGTTCTCCCATGTCGGATTTTTCGTAAAATCCGCCGCGTACGTGTCCACCGTCTTTCCCGAGGGCGAGAAAGGCACGCCGTCCGTCGTCTTACCCTTAAGGATTTCGCCGAACGCCGCCATGCCGTTTCCGCCGGCAAAGCCCGTCCACAGAATCGCGTCGATCTTGTCGTCCTCGTCAACCTCTTTGAGTTCGAGCGTCGCCGCCGCGTTTATGACGAGCAATATTTTGCCGAAGCCGAGCGTCTTTACCTTTTCTATGAGCGCAAGCTCGTTACTCTTCAGCTTTAAGAAATGATCGTCGTCGAAGCGCGGCATATCGAAGCCCTCTCCGCCTATGCGTGTAATGACGATGAGCGCCACGTCCTTATACTGCTCGCACGAGCTCCAAACGTCGTCCGTATACTTGGAAAGCGGCGTTTCGCCCTCGGAAAGCGTGACGGCTTCGCCGTTGTCCATGTCTTTGGGGTTCGCGTCCCTGCCCTTGCCCGACCTTGCGTCGTCCGCATAAAACGCCGCGAGCGTCGGATTGTATGTAAAGCCGTTTGCCGCGAGACTGTCGAAAACAGTCGTCGCCTTTTCTCCTATGCTTCCGCCCGAGCCGCTGCCGCCGATCGCCATATCGTCGGAATTCTTACCGAATATGCTGACCTTCGTCTCCGTTTCGGAAAGCGGAAGCGCGCCGTCCTTATTCTTTAAAAGCGTGAAGCCCTCTTCGCATATGCGCCTGCTTACGTCGTTTCCGTTTGTGAGCGCTTCGGCTTTCGTACTAAAGTCCTTTTCGAACGCCGATTCGTTTTCACCGACGAGCTCGACGGCGCCTTCTCCGAACAGCTGACTGAGCGCCGTCTTAAACGTCGTACACAAAAATACGTTTACGATAAGCGCGATTACGAGCACTACCGCCGTCACTCCGAGCCAAATTCTGCACGCCATGTTTTTGAGTATGATTTTCATTTCGGCAATGCCCTCCTTTCGAATGTTTCAGTTTATTCTATTGCCGCGTTGTGAGTTCCGTAGCCGTTGTCTTGGGGCTCGTAAAGTCCGAGATTGGCGCTTGTCGTAATCTTTATCGCGTCGATGACGGGAGCGACTGCTTCGAGCGTTCCGCCGAGAACTATGTCGTTGTCGGTTATGAACGAAATCGAATTCACGCCCTTACTTAGCCTCAACGAAGTCGTAATCGTAAAGTCGGCTATGCCCGTAACGCGCTTTATGCCGTCGGCGTTTATGTGAATCTCGCCGCACTCCCAACTGTCAATGTAGTAGCCTTTAAATTTATCGCCCTTATAATAATTCAAAAAGTCCTTATCCCATGCGCCCCAAGCTCCGCCGTCCGAAACGGGTATGAGATCGAGCTCGCTTACGGGGTCGACGCGTATCTTGTAGCGGGAAGGATCTATACGCATATCGATGAATTCCGCGCCCGCACGAAGCACAAGCGTCGCGTCCTCTACGTCCCTGTCGCATACGATAACGAAATTGACCGACATCCCTTGTTTGTAGAGATAGCTTATGACGCTGCCGTTGCTTGCCGTCTCCGCGACGATTGTCATCGCCTTGGACGTACCCGACCAGCCGGGTCCCTCCTTGCCGCCGACGTTCGTGCACTCGGCTTCGAAGCGATATGTAACCGTATTGCCCTCGTCGTGCTTTACGAGATATCTTGCGCCGACGAACTCCTCGACTTCGACGGTCTCGGTCTTTGTAGCCTTGCACACCGTACAGGTGTAAGTTTTGGTCGTTCCGTCAATCTTACCGTCGTCCCAAGAGTGGAGCTTTTTGCCGCTTAAAAGAGTCGTATGCTCGCATACTGCCTTGTGCCAATGGTAGTTGTCGTCGCTCGTCCAGCCCGTATCGTAGCTGTGTCCCGTTGCCTTGGTCTTGACGCTGTCCTTGTCCTCGATCTCCCTTGCCGCCGCGCTGTCCTCGAACCACTTGCCGCAGCTGCAAGTATAGTACGCCTTGTTTCCGCCCGTCGTACATCCCGCCGCCACAGCGGAAACGGGCGTAAGCGACGTTGCGTGAACGTGACCTATGGGACCTGCTATAACGTAGTCGCAAAGCGTGCACTTTTGCGCCGTCGTATCCGTAGCGTCCGCTCCCGGAGTGTGTGCCGCAAAGTCCTTTTTATCTCCGCAAACACCGCACTTATACCAATGTCCGCTCGCGTCCGACGAGTATGTCGTCGCGTAGGAGTGTTCTGCTTTCTCCGTCGTCTTTGCCTGACGGCTTATCTCGTCGTCGCACACGTCGCAATAGACTACTTCGTCGTAGCCGCCTGCTTTGGCGCAGGTCGCCGCGACTTCGTTCTCTCTTACGGCGGCTTTGGGCGTGTGAGCGCTCTTTTCCACAGTAACGGTCCTGCGCGAAAGCTCGCTTTCGCAGTCCGTACACCTCACCACTTCGTCATAGCTGCCGCCCTTTGCGCAAGAAGCATTCTCTTCGTTCTCGCGGGTCGGTTCGCCTTTCGTATGTCCCTTCTTTTCGGTGAAGTTCTGTATACGCGAGATTTCCTCGCTGCATTCCGAGCAGTAGACAACCTCGTCGTAGCTGCCGCCCTTTGTGCAAGTAGCGGGGACTTCGTTCTCGCGAACTGCCTCTGCCGGCGTATGAGTATGTCCGCAAGCCGCGAAAGACAAAATGCCAAACAGCAGCAAAGTCGCCGCAAACAACAAGCTTAATTTTTTATAAACGGTTTTCATTTCCAAACGTCTCCAAAGTCGAATATATTACGGCTTTGCCCTTCGGTAAAGTTTTTGCTCTGCCGAAGGGTTCTTGCCGTAAACAGGGGGAGTAAGAAGTCTATTAGTCGGTCTTCTTCTTGCGGGCGGATTTCACGACCGCGAGTCCCAAAAGCGCAGCGAGACCCGACATTGCGAGCGCGGCAAGCGTGCCGTTTGCGGCAAGCGAGCTTCCGCAGCCCGAGCCGTTTTCGCCGTTCGCTCCGTCCTTACCGTCGACGCCGTCCTTACCGTCGACGCCGTCAGCACCGTCCGCACCGTCTTTGCCGACTGCCTTGACATCGGTCTTTGTTCCGTTTATCATCCAATATCCGTCTTCGCTTATCGAAATCGTAGGGGTTGTGCCGTTTGTTCCGTCGGCTCCGTCGGCTCCGTCGGCGCCCGGATTGCCCTGAGGACCGCGTATACCCGGCAAGCCCTGCTCGCCCTGTTCGCCCGTAGCGCCCTGAGAGCCGTTCGTGATAGTGAAGTTATACGTCGAGCCGTCGTTGAAAAGAATCGTGTAGGTATCGACGAGCCCCTCGGATTTGGTCTTGTTTACGCTTACTATGGTCTTGCCGTCCGCAGAGTCCGAAGGAAGCACGACTATGGGAATCTGACTTATCTTCGCGCTCTTGCTCTTCAAGCTGCTGCCGGACACATAATAGGACGTGCACGCAATGTTCAGAAGGAAGCTGCCCGCCTCGGTCGGCGTGAACGAAAGCGTCGCGCCGTTGTTATAGACATTTCCGTTCAGACCTTTCGCCTGCTCTTTTTTGCTCTCGATCGTCCACTTGTAGCCGGAGCTTTCCGTGAGCGCGTCGACGTCGAAAGTATAGGTCTTATACGTCAGTTCGTATTTGTCGTCCGCGCAGGGCACGCCGCCGTTTATTGCGAGCTCTATGTGTACATAGGGCTTATTTTCGCCGTACTCGCAATCCTCGGTTTCGGTATCGGTTATAAAGTAATGCAGCGGAATTATGTCCGTAGTATACTTTTCGCCCACCTTTAGTACGAGCGTGTTTTCGAGACCGAGCATGGGCTCTACGACGAGCTTTGCCTTTGCGGTCTTTGCGCTCATGCCGTTTACGAACATGGTTACTTCGACTTCGAACTCGCCGTCCTCATACGCCTTATCGGTAAATGTTCCGTCCACCTCGTTAAAGCCGACGCCTATCGGAAGTCTGCCGCCCGTAATCTTGTAGGATACGTTCGAGCCCTCGGTGTACTTCGAATCGATTGCCATGCCGAGACGGGCGCTGTTTAGACTCATATTTACATAAAGTTTGAATTCTTTATCGACAAACAAGCTTCTGTTTACCTTGAATGCCGTATAGTTCGTGTTTGCCGCGACCCACAGCATACGCATTGCGCTTGTGCGCACGGCATACCACTGAATGTCGTCGACGGGCTTATCGGGCAGCGTGTCGTCGAGCACTTTGTTATTTACCGCATCCCACTCGCCGTAGACGCTGTTCTTGCCGCCGTAAGTGCCGAGCGGGAAATCGCAGCCGCCGCGTTGCGAGTAGTTCGCCGCGCCGTTGTCCGCGCCCGACTTATCGGAGTTTGCCGCGCCCTTGAAGCCCCATTCGCCTCTTATCATCGTGTTCATCATTGCGTAGTTCGACTGTGCCGGCAAGCTGCCTATTCTGCACATAGCCGTCATTACGCCCGTTGCCTTGCCCTCTTTGACCGCGTACTCGTAGCTTCTGAAGTAAACTTCGCGCATTGTCTGCTCGTCGACATACGTCGTAAGACCCGGACGGTCGGTTTCCTGCTCGTTTATGCCGACGTGCTTTATATAGCAGTTTACGCCTTTACTTTGTGCGCCGCGCGTCATAGCCGCCGCCATGCGTCCGCTGTGGAGTGCGTCGGACGAGAAATATTCGAAGTTTCTGCCGCCGAACTGCGAGCGGTGAACATTCATCGACGGGCCGTACCAGCCGGGCACGTCGAGGAACAGGCTTTCGTTGCCGACCATTACGCCGTACTTATAGGAAAGCTCCTCGTCCCACATCGAGCCGACCACTACCGCGCACGCCCACCAGGTTCCGTCCTGAATCTGCGCGGGTCCGTCCGCGTCCTCGCCCCATTCGAGACCTATCGAGCTGTTGCCCGGCGACTGCTGATACCTGCCGTTAGAAATAATGGATTTCATTTCCTCGAACGTGAGTCCGTTCATGAACATTTCCCACGCCTCTTTATGCGTCTTGCCCGCAAAGACATGGCCTTCGGCTTCGGTTACTATCGTGGAGTCGTCCCAATAATCTATGCCTATCATGTCGGTAAGCTGAATTGCGGAAAGTCCGTCGACTCTGCCTTCCGTAGTCGCCGCCTGCGTCCAATTCTCGCCCACGGCGTCCTTATACCAATACCACGGGTCGGTCTCGGCGTCGTTGAGCGAGTTCCAATAGGAAACGTATCTGCCGCCGTTGTCGGTGTCCAGAGTGCCCGCTTCCTGCGTCGTATTCGTAAGGAAGGCTATGACTTCGTCGCTAAACGTGCGGTCGGCTTTAAGCGGCACAGTAGGATAGGTTCCCTTAAAGTCGGCGCGCGACATTATGGTCATGTTTGCGCTGCCCTCGTCCTTATTTATCATAAGGCTGTCGTAGTCGTCGCCCCGCGAGAAAGGCGTGTTGTTGGCGCTGTCGGAGTCGTTGTCGAGCGACGTCGTTTTGGCGGTCAGCGCGCAATCTATTTTCTCTATGAGGTTGTGGGAGTCGGACTGAAGTCTGAACTCGTACTTGCCGGGTTCTATCTCCCAACCCTTATATCCGTTCTTGTTCGCGTCGTCGTAGTCGAAGGAGGCTATGTCGCCGAGACGAACGGCAAGCGTAAGAACTTCCGACTCGTCGGGCTTTAAAAGCTTGGTCTTACCAAAGCCCGCGAGCACCACTTCGGACTTCTCTATTCCGCCCAAGGTGTACGGCGCGTGCACGTAGACCTGCGCCACTTCCTTGCCGGAAACGTCGCCAGTGTTCGTAACGCGCACCTTTATTTCGACTTTCGCGTCAATACCGCTTGCCGCATTTAATGCCGCTTCGAGCTCCGCACCCGTCGTCAAAAGCTCCTGCTTAAACGTCGTATACGAAAGCCCGTAGCCGAAGGGATAGACTACGCCGTTGCTTCTGTTGTAGTATTCGTCTTTGAAGTTACCGGCTTTTTCGGCGTCGTATGTGTCGAGCGTTTTTAAGACTCCGTCCGCAGCCGCAGTTTCGTACCAGCGATAGCCGACGTAGATACCTTCCTCGTACTCGACGACATTGGCTTCCACCTTGTTGCCTTCCGAATTGTAGACGAAGTTGTCGTAGTCGGGGTTAAGATTATTTTTATCGTATGTTTCGGGATCGTGCTGTATGTTCAATCCGAAGTTGTTCCAAGTGGGGTCGGCTTTGAAGTTCGCCGCATACACGTCGACGGTTTTGCCGGACGGATTTACCGCGCCCGTCAGAATTCTCGGCACAGCCGCAAAACCCGACGCGCCCGGCTGTCCTATGTAGAGTATCGCGTCGACATTGGGGTCGTCCTCGAGCTCGCTTATTTCGAGCGTATGACCGCTGTTTATGAGAACTATGACCTTGCCGAAGTTCTCGCCCATGTGTTTTATGAGAGTTTTCTCGTTGTCGGTGAGCTGAAGAAGATGGGCGTTTTCGTCCGCATAAGCCTTTGTACTTCCCCACGTCACCGTCTTCATCGAATGATAGACGTCATAGCCCTCGCCGCCGAGGCGGGATATGGTCACGACCGCCGCGTCGCCGTATTGCGCATACGAACTCTTTGCCGCGTCCAGGAGGTCTGTGGGAATCTCTACGCGGATATTACCGCTGCTGTGAAGCTGAGCGACATATCTGCCTCCCACATTGTTATAGATGTTTTGAACCTTTTGATTGAGTCTGAAGCCGGATTTTTCGAGGCTTGAGACAAGGTCGGTCGTCTTGACGTCGCCCGTCATGCCCGCAGAGCCCGTGCCTCCGTAAAACGGCTTGTATGAATTTGTGCCGAACAGCGTAATGTCGCGCTCGGACGCCGTGAGCGGCAGCGCGCCGTCCTTGTTCTTCAAAAGCACCGCGCCCTCTTCCACAATCTGTTTGTTGAAGCGAGCCGCATACTCCTGTTCTTCCTCGTAGGTTTCGAAGTCCGTAGTCCAACCGCTCTTCGCCGCTTCGGCGTTATAGCTCAGCGCCTTCGCATTTTCCGTGGGGCGGGGAGCGAATGCCGTCATGCCGATTGCCGACGCGAGCGCGATGGCGGCGGCGCAACCGAACAGCTTTTTACCGCGACTCTTTCCGTGAATGTTCATTATTTCCTTCTCCTTATATATTTTTTTGAACGCATTTCGCGCCCGACTCTGATACCCGAATATTATCACTTATGCACGCGAAAAGGGAAATTTCGGTTAAAGCGGTCGAAAATTCGGTAAAAGCGGTAAAAACGCAAATGAAAAAGACCCACCGAATACGGAAAGGTCTTTAAAATAAGTTATGCCGTGCATATTGAAACTCGTCATTTTCTGCCGTCGAGCGCAAACGGAGGAAAAAGTATGTCGAGATTGAAGCGCTCTTCTTCGACGTTCATCGAAAGCTCGCCCGAATATTTGGCGACAATGCCGGCTATGCTCTTCGTACCGAATCCGTGATAGTACTTGTCGCCCTTCGTCGTTTGCGGCAAGCCGCCTATAAACTCGGGCGGCACGCTGCAATAGTTGTCCATATGCACGTACACAAAGCCGTTGCTTTCCCTCACCGAAACGCTTATAAACCGTCTGTCCTCCTCCTCGCAAATCTCCTTTTCGATCGCGTTGTCGAAGGCGTTGCCGAACAGGACGGCTATGTCGGCGGTGCTCATAAAAGCTATCTTTTCTCCGTCGACGAGACAGCTTAAGGAGATATTGTTCTTTTCGCAAATGAGGCTCTTTTCGGAAATAACTATATCGAGCGTGTCGTTGCCCGTTTCCGCAACGCTGTCGTAGATGGCTATGGCATTTTCAACCTCGCGCACATAATCCTTGCGCGCCTCCCTGTTGTCTATGTCCTCGAGCAGTGAGATCTGGTGCTTGAGATCGTGGCACTTCGCGTTTATTATGCCGATCGTTTCCTTCGTCATCTCGTGGTGCTTTTTCTCGTTTCGTATAAGCTGATCCAATATGCGTTTTTCACCCGACAGCTTGTTCTCCCGCAAGAAGCCGAACTGCAAAACTATGGCGCACAGACAGCCTGCAAACGCGTAGAGACTGCAACATATGCGGAGCCTTCCAATCTCCACGCCCTCTTTTATGTACTCGGCGAAAATGTTGTCGACGCTCGAAGAGAGTACGACGCAAAGCGCGAGTATGAACAGCGACAGCACGAACGCGCGTATGTCGAATATGTCGCTGCCGAAACGGTATCTTCGGGGATAGACGAGGATAAAAAAGAATGCGCACCCCATTACCGCGTAAAACAGAATATCGAATACGACAACCGCCGCCCATACGGGCATGGAGACCGCAAAGACCGAGCGTATTATGTTTATGAGCGAATACGTCATATGCTGGAAAGCATACGCGCCCGTAGCGAAGTAGACCGCGCCGAGAAGGTTGGTTTTAAACGAACAAAATACTCCTACCGCAAGATAGAACGCGGACAGAAAGAAGAACACTTCCGTAAGGTACGGCGCATGAGCTCCGAAGCTGCGTATGATAAACCAGGTGACGTTTACGAGTATAAGATAGCCCGCAAAGCTAAGACAGGCGCGGAGTTCGAAATACTTGCGACGCGGCTGAAAGATGACGAAGTATGTAAGGCATACGAACAGTTCGAAGGCGAAAATATTGCCGTAGATGTCGTAATAAAGATCTCCGAAAAGCTGTTGGTATAGCACTTTCCGCCCCTCCTCTATTTTGCCGAGCCGCGAAGGTAACTGAGCATATCCGCCTTGAAATCCTTGATTTTGCGGCGAGACAGCGGCAAAGACACTCCTCCTATCATGACGCAATTCGGAGTCACTTGCGATATGGCGCGAAGGTTCACGAGGCAACCGCTGTTGCACATCGAAAAGCCCGCGCCGACAAGCTCGGACTGTAAGCGCTCCATCGTACCGCGCTCGCGTATTTCACCGTTTTCCGTATGGTAAATGAGGTAATTTTTTTCTTTTTCGACGTACTTGATTTTCGATACGAGCACACGGAAATAGTTGTCGTCGCTCTTTATCAAAAGTTCCTTTTCCTCTCTGCGCCGCACAATTCCTATGGCTTTTTTCAGTTTATCCGTGAAATTGAAATACTTTATGGGCTTTACGACAAAATCGACAGCGTTGACCTCATAACCTTCTATAGCATACTTAGACATCTTCGTGATGAACACGATACATATCTCTTTGTCCACGAGTCTGAGCTTACGCGCCGTGGACATACCGTCTATGAGCGGCATTTCTATATCGAGAAAAACTATGTCGTTTACGGGCTTGTAGTCGGTAATGAAGTCCATACCGCTTTGAAAGCAAGTGACTTCGAACTCCTCGCCCGTCTCCTTTCCGTAACGTGCGATATACCCCTCGACTTCAGAGCGGTAACGCGCGTCGTCGTCCACAATCGCAATCCGAATCATATCTTCTCGTCTTTCCTCCCGAATACGCCGCTTTCGCGCGCCGTGCAACGCACAGCCGCAAAGCCTTAATCTCAAACAAACATATCGCCGCCGTTTAAGGGGCTTTTTCTTTAGTTTTGCTTATTTTCGTCGCGTTATGTATTCGGGAGAGCAGATCGAGCTCTTCCCGTTTTACCGCCGCGCTTACTTTTCCGCGACGTCGTAGCGGCGGTATGTGACGCCGTCGCAATCGATCTCGAGATGCAATCCGTCCGCTTCCGGCTCGGAATAGACCGCAGAGGACAGCGACTTGCCGTCCACGAAAATCTCGACGGAATAACGATCGGAAACAATTTCGATCTCCGACGTTTTTTTCTTGATAAGCGGCATACGGCGAATACCCGCTTTGGAGTCGTCGTCGGTTTCCGCGCCGACTATGGGCTCGCCTGCTTTCGAGCGGTCGAAGATCCACTCGTCGCCGCAAAGCGAAAAGGATATGTATTCTCCGTCGTACTTTCTGAGCTTTATATCGAACGCGCGCAGATTTTCCGCCGACAGCTTGACCGAACCGGACAAGAGTCTGTCGTCGAGAGTTTTAAACGCTCTTTCTTCCCTGACGAGTCTGCGCGAAAATATCGGCGTTTGATATAAGCCGCCGTCGCGAATTTCTATCTTGCGCGGAACGGAGAGCTGACCCGAAAAGCCGAACTTTTCGGACGGATTCGTGCGCTCCCACATATTCAGCCAACCTATCATGACGGGAGCGCCGCAAAAGGTCTGCGGTGCGTAAAAATCGAAGCCGTAGTCGACGATTTCGCTGTCTTCGCCGTGTAAGAAGCCTTTAGGGGAAAGACGTCCGAACCGTGCGAACGTACTGTGAATATTCAAATGTTTTTTGCCGTCCGCGGGCTGATTCTGTTCGGAATACAAGAGCAATCCGAGGTCGTGACGATAGTCGGGACACTCCGTCATTATGCCGCCGCTGTCCCTGCCGAGAAGGTCGAGCTCGAATTTCCACTTAAACAGATCATGCGATTTGAAAAGCAGTATCCTGCCCCTTCCGTTTCTTTTCTTTGCCGCCACGACGCAATAAAAAACTCCGTCGCGCTCGTAAAGCTTGGGGTCGCGAAAATCCCACGGACAGTAGTCTTCGGGCAAGTCGTTTTCGCCTATGACTATTCCGTGCTTGGTAAAATGTACGCCGTCGTCGCTCGAGGCAAGACACTGAAGCTGCCGCACCGTCTCCCTGCCGTCGTTTTCCTTGTATCCCGTATACATGAGCCACATTTTGCCGCGCCAAACTATCGCGCTGCCCGAAAAGCAGCCGTCCTCGTTTTCGTCGGGGCAAAGAGCTATGGGCAGCCTCTCCCAATGCGTGAGATCGCGGCTTTTTACGTGTCCCCAATACATGGGTCCCCATTTTACGCCGTGAGGATGATATTGAAAGAATACATGATATTCGTCGTTGTAGACGACAAGACCGTTGGGATCGTTAATCCAACCTTGCTCGCCCGTAATATGAAATTCAGGTAAATAATTATTCATAGTCCTTAAATAAGGCGGCGCGCCGCTTTTACTTCGCAGCGCGCCCCCTGTAATTGAATTATACTTAACTTTACGGTCAAAGTCAACCGTATGGAAACGATTTTTTATGCGTTTAAGCCGTCAATACATTTTCCGCAGCGGTGTACTCCGCTCCTATACTTTCCGCGTCCGCATAGTACGTCACGAAATTATCGACGTGAACCATTCCGAAGTCTCTGCCCACGTGGCTGTCGACCACCCTTACGAACACCGTCTTGCCGAGATATGCCCTGAGATCCGCCTTGTACTTCATAAGCGTGAGCGCGCTCACTTTGTACGGGTTGTCTTTGTCGGGTTCGTCTCCGAAACCGCCTCTGTCTGCGAACAGCTTGTTTGTATATCTTGCGAGCACCGTTCCGTCCGCCGAATCGACGATCTCCGCGTACTGCTCGGAAGCGGTCTTTGCCGCGCC
This sequence comes from uncultured Christensenellaceae bacterium, assembly GCA_910587445.1. Taxonomy (GTDB): domain Bacteria; phylum Bacillota; class Clostridia; order Christensenellales; family Pumilibacteraceae; genus MGBC157735. The sequence goes on along the minus strand of CAJULE010000004.1, from coordinate 22,150 downwards.
CATCAAAAAGGTCATATATCCGCTTCCTCCGACGGTGAACACCGTACTCGTAAGCGTGCCCGTTCTCCATTCTCCGTCGCCTTCGGATACCTTGCCTTCCCTGCCTTCGAAGAAGAACGTACCCTCTTTCTGATAGAGTATTTCGCTGCCGACCGCAGTGCCCCAATAGCCCGTACCGCTGCTTATGTCGCCGATATTGCCCGTTTTATACCAGCCGTCGAGATTGCCCGTTTCGAAGCCGCCGTTGTAAACCGCGTAAACGTAGTTTTCGGCAAGCGTGTAATCGGAAATTATGTCGCTCTCGTTTTCATAATAAGTGACAAGGTCGTCGAATATCACGAAGCCCAAGCCGCCGACTTCCCAATTGTCGACTATGCGAAGCTTTACGGTCTCGCCGATATACGCGCCAAGATCGGCTTTGTACTTCATAAGCGTCTGACCGCTGACTTTGGACGGATTGTTTTTGTCCGGCTCATCGCCGAATCCGCCTCGGTCGGCATATAAGACGTTATAGAATCTTGCGAGCACCCTGTTTCCTGCTGAGTTCAACACTTCGACGTACTGATGAGTAAAGTGTCCCGCAGCCCCCAGACGGAAGGTCACGAAGCCGCTGCCGCCCACAGTGAACTCGGGGCTTACGAGCTCGCCGCGATAGCCTTCGCCTTTATTCTCGTTGCCCATAAAGAACTTTTCGCCGTCCTTGCCGAACTCTATGCCTTCCCAATAGGTGTCGGCGGAAGATACCGCGCCCATGCCGCCCGTAACGCTCCAGCCCGCCATAGCATCGTCTGCGTCTTCGAAGCCGCCGTTTTGCACTCTGTACGCACGCGTATCGCGCACATAGAGCGTATAGGAGAATTCAAGCGTCTTTGCCTCGGTGATGTTGTATCCGACAATCACGTCGAACACGATCGCCGTATAATCATCGGTATAGCTTCCGAAAGCCAAAGTATACTTGCCGTCGGAAAGAGTTATGCTCTCCGCCTCCCCGTCGCCTATCTTTTGCGTTGCCGTAAACGAGAGTTCGACCGACGCGGGATTATCCAAGAACTGCGTAAAGTCTATTTCCGTTTCGTCCTTATTAACCGCGTCATAGAGATCTAAATGCTTACTGCGAGCAATCACGCTCTCTTCCTTAAGCGTAGGATCGGCGGCGTCCGTTACTGTAAAAGTAAGCTCTACCGTAAGCACCGCGCTCGTTCCGCCGTTATAGAACACGTCGAGAGTTATGCGCGCCGTTCCGTTCGCGATTGCCGTGACGGTGAACTTCCCGTCGGCTATTTCGCTCACGATTGCCGCCGCCGTATCGCTCGAGACGACCGCATAGGTAAGCGAGGACAGCCCTTTATCGTCTATATAGTCGGCGATTGCGATTTCCTTCGTGCCCTCCGGCGCGAGCTTGAACGACTTGACGGTATCCGCTTTCGCTACGGGCGTACGCACCTCGAGTGCAGCCACGGCGTCGCCTATTTCTCCGACAAGCTCCGCAACTCTCGTCGACAGGATATAATCGCCGTTAAGGTCCGCCTTTGCCGACTCGATTTTTGCCTTGAGCGCATTGTAAGTTTCCGCAGTATAGTCGCCCTGCTCGCTCGGAGCATTGTCGATCGCCGCTTTAAGCGCGGATTTATCCGCATAGACATTACGCGCCTCAACCGCGGACGCAGGAGCTGTGAGAACGTACGTCTCTATCGAATCTATTACGACAAGTCCCCAATCTCCCGTCGCATAGTCGTATATTACCACCTTGCAATTTTCGATTGCTTCCTCGTTTTCGAAAGCGTACTTATACAGCACAAGCGTGCCCTCTTTAGCCGCAATATCGGTGTTGTAGAACTGAGCGAGCACCGTACCGTCCGCCGTTACGAACTTGATACCCGTGCTCGGGTTCTTCGCGCCGCCCAATTTAAACGTGACGACGGCATTCGGCCGCAACGTGAACGGACTGCTTTCGAGCGTGCCCATATTCGTTTCTCTTCCGTTGTCGGGATTTGCCGCGAAGTCGCAAGCGCCGCTGAGCAGCCATTCTCCGTCCTTGCCGTACTCTGCATTATCGAAATACTTATCGGCGTTCGTTACGTTGGCTATCGGTTTTCCTTCCTCCCAATCGGGCGTCCAGCCCTCAAGCGTGCCCGTTTCGAAGCCGCCGTTTACGACGCGATAGGCGCTCGTATCGACGACGGTCAGCTTATAGGTATACGCCGCGAATTTATTATCGCCGTACAGAGCCTTTACGGTGAGCGTAATTTCCTTTTCCGTCAAGCCGTTTGCGACCGACTTAAGCGAGGAGAGCGCGAACTCGTTTTTGCTCGCAGCCGCTTCTCCGCCGTCTACGGACACCGTGAACGACGAGACGTTCTCTGCATTCTCGATATTAGCGGCAAGGTCGAGTTTTTCATCGCATCCGAACATATCGAGAGCGCCGACGCGTATAAGCTCGCTGTCCTTAACGCTCGGGCGGGTATCGGCAATGTGAACCGTCACTTGGAATGTAACCGTCTTGACGTCACCCTCGTCCGGAGTCGCCGTCACGGTGACGGTGAAGATATCCTGCGCCTTGTCGCCGCTCGGCGTATACGTAAGGAGGTCGCCTTCGAACGCTGCGGGGACTCCTTCGGCAACCGCGTAAGAATAATCAAACGTCTTTCCTTCGGGGACAAACGACGGCGATATGCTATGCGCGACGTTTTCCTTTTCGAACAGGTCGATTTCGAGCGTCACGTTGCCGAAAGTCGGCGCGTCCTCGTCGCGAGGAGATACGGTGAGCGCGACCGTTGCCGACACGTCGCCGCACTCGATGATTATGTTCGTTTCGCCGACAGCCAAGGTCTCGACGGCAACCGTTCCATCGTCCGCGATATTTGCCGTCGCCTTGCTCGGGTCGGAAGCGCTTACCGAAACGACATTGCCGTGCGTGACGATATACTCGGCTACGTCTATGGATCCGCTCTGTCCCAATGTGAGCTCGAGCGTACCCGCCGCCTTTACGGACTCGGGCGCTTTTCTCTTGTTTACGGCAGTCACGACAAGATTTTCCGTCACTGCTATTTTGTCGTTAGGCGCATAGCGCTCGGTCCTGCCGCTCACCGACCAATAGTCGAACTCCATGTCGGTATCTTCGGGAGCAACCGCCGCAGGGAAAGTAAACTCTGCGCTCGGCTTATATTCGCCGACGGCGGTTCCGTTCAGCGTAACGGTGTATTTGACGCCCGCGTATTCCGTAACGGTAACGGTTATTTCCGCAAAAGTCTCGCCGCAGGAAACCGTCACTTTCGCCGCGCCTTCGGCTACGCCCGTCACTTTTATTACGCCGCCTTCGAGACTTGCGGCGGCTTTGCTCGGATCCGACGATTTTACCGTCACTTCGTTGCCGTGATCGACAATGTATTCTGCGACGTTTATCTCGCCCGCCGCGCCTTCCGCCACGACGAGAGTACCCGTCGTCTTAACCGATTCCGCGGCTTTTCTCTTATAGACGGCGACGACTGTAAGATTTTCGTTCACCGTTATTTTGTCGTTCGGCGCATAACGCTCGGTCTTTCCGTCCACCGACCAATAGTCGAACTCCATGTCGGCATCGTCGGAAACCGCCGCCGCGGGGAAAGTAAATTCCGCACCGCCGTCGTATTCGACGGACGCACCGTCGACCGTGACGGTGTAACGCACTACGCAGTTTACTTCGAATATTTTTTCCACCGTGACGTCTGCGCCCGTGCACGAGAGCTTTACGTTCGTCTCGCCCTCGGCAACCGCCGAAATAGTGAGTATTCCGCTTTCGAGCTTTGCCGTTGCGATATCGGCAGAATCGGACTTTGCCGTCACGGGATTCCCGTTTGCCGTTATGTAGTCGGCGACGACAATGCGTTCGTCATTGCCTACGACGATCGTCACCGTGCCCGCCTCGGCGACCGACACGGGCGCTTTCGGCGTATCTGTCACAGGGGGCGGCTCTTCCGTTTCGCCGCACGCGACGAACAGCAGCGACATCGCCGCCAAAACCATCGCAAGTATCGATATCAATACCGATTTGATTCCCGACTTTTTCATTGATTCCTCCTTATGCCATTCCGCGCATAAATGCGTTAAAATTCGAATTATTCAGGCTTCGTCTGTTTGCTCCTGCTTAATAGCTTCCTTCCAATACATCTTGTAATTATAATCGCCCTCTGCCGACGTCTTGCTTGTGAGCTTTACGACATCGTAAGAATTTTCGAGATCCGGCGCGGTCTCGTAATACGTAATGATGTCGTCGAACGTCGCAAATCCCCAAGGCGCTCCGCCGAAATCGCAAAGCTCGAGATACAGCGTTTTTCCCAAGTGCTCGGACAGATCTGCGACGTAAGTAGTCATAGTAAGAATCCTACAGCCCCTGTCTATGTACGGGAATATCGGCGCATCGTCGGCGTTGTATTCGGTGTTTCTGTATTCGGCAAGCAATTCGCCGCCCGCCTCGTATACCTTGATCGCCGCCGTGCGTCCGCCCATCTTGAAGGATATCCTTCCGCTTCCGCCGAGTTTGAAGTTCTCCGACCTCAAGGCAAACGTACCCGGTTCGTTACCCATTGCCTTTTGTCCGTCGAAGAAGAACAGTCCGCCCTTATTGTACGGTAAGCCCTCGCTCCAGAAAGTCTCGGCGCTCGAAAGAGCGTTTTGTGCCGAGAAGTCCCCGTCGCCCGACGCCGCAAGCGTGAATCCGCGCAGATCTCCCGTCTCGAAATTACCGTTGAGGATCTGATATTCGTCGTCCTCGCCGAGCGCCTTGTCGGGCGGCAGAATATTCGTCACCTCGACTGCGTTTTTGGGCACAAGCGCAACGCTTTCGTAATAAGTGATGAAACTGTCCGCCGTGATTAGTCCCCAATTGTTTTCGGCGTTGTCGGTTATGCGTATTTTTATCCTTGCGCCCTGCTCTATGCCGAGTGCGCTCCAATGTCCTTTGTAGGAGATCATGTTCGCAAGATAGCTGTCGACATTGAGCGAGCCTATGCCCTTATCCGAAAATCCGAGATTGCCGAAGCGTGCCAATTCCCTGTCGTTTTCGTCCAATAAAGAGATGTAACACAGCGTGGGATTGCCGCCGCCGCCCATTCTGAAGGTGAACACCTCTCCGCCGACCGTGAAAAGCTCGCTTGTGAGCGTGCCCTTATTCTTTTCGTACTTGCCGTAGTCGGGCTTATCGTCGAGACCGCTGAACAGCCATTTTCCTTTCTTATTGTACGGCAGACATTCGTCCCACCAGCCCGCGGCATTCGTAACTATGCCTATCGGATTTGCGGGATCGCTCATCGTCCAGCCGGTGAGATCGCCCGTTTCGAACGTACCGTTCTTTACCTGATACTCGCTCGGCGTTTCGGGATCCTTCATGTCGGGGTCGGGCTTTAATTCATAAGCCACGGAGTCGTACCAAACGGGTTTTTCTTTGTAATAAGTCTTGACGCTGTCGAGGACTATCGCGCCCCTGCCGTCGTCCGCGGCGGAATTTTCGTCCACGACCTCTATATACATGGTCTTGCCGAGATGTTCGGAAAAGTCGGCATAGTACTGTACCATGTTCAGAAGCTTCATACCGTTTGCCACGTACGGGAATTGTTTGTCCCAATATTCGGCGTTGCTGAAGCGCGCGACTTCCCTGTCGCCGTCCTCGTCCTTAAGCATAAACTTGAGATAGGTCAAGGAACGGTTGGCGCAGCCGCCGAGCTTAAAGCTGACAAAGCCGCTGCCGCCTACGACAAACTCGCTCGAGCGCATTACGCCGACCGCCGAAGGTTTATAATATCCGTAATGATACTTCCCGTCGGCGTTGTAGGTTATTGCCTCGTTCCACCAATACTTTGACGCGCTCACGCCGTCGGCGGAAAAAGCGTCGCCGCTTATTATCGTCCAGCCCTCGAGCGTTCCTGTTTCGAAGCCGCCGTTTTTCACGTCGTAAATCGTGTATTCGGTCTCGTCCTTTACGGGCGCCTTTATCTTCGTGTACTCCGCTCCCGTGAGCTGTGCGGTGTCGTAACCCACCCGAATGTCATCCACGCTTATGTATCCGTAATACCAATGTCTGTCGTTATCGACGATACGGATATACATTTCGTTGCCCATATAGGTGGAAAGGTCCTTCGTATACTTTCGGAAATTATCGGTCGAAAACACGCCGCTCTCGTACTTGTCGGGCTCGACAAACGTATTTTCGTGTTTGGAAAAATAATCGTTTGTGAACTTTGCTATGAGTTTGTCGTCGTGCGCCGTATATACGCCGACATAGCAGACGTTGTCTCCCTTGCTGTTGCCGTTTTCGGTGAGAGCGCCGCCAGCAAGCTTCAGAGAGATCTTGCCGTTGCCGCCGAGTATGAAGTTGTCCGAACGGATCGCGCCCGTCGCGGCAAAATCGCGCTTGCCGTCGAAGCCCTTGCCCGACAGAAACCAATTGCCTGTTTTATCGACGCTTATCTCGTTTCGGTCGGGGTCGTTGTCGAATACGAAGGTAGACTGCGAGCTTACGCTGTCGTCGTCGAACGCGTCGCCGTATTCCACAGTCCAGCCCGACAGATTGCCCGTCTCGAAGCCGCCGTTGCAAATGGCGACGGCGCCCGTATTCTGCGGCACGGGCGGCTCCTCGACACAGCCGACAAGCGCCGTCGAAAATGCCGCCGCAATGAGCGCGATAATCAATATCGTAAATTTGGATCTCATACGCTTATTCTCCCACATTGCCGTAGTACGCGTCGGTTATCTCTCCGTTTTCCGAAAACGCGCTTTTCATCGCCGTCACGGTAAACTCGGTTATGATCATACCCGCGCCGTCGTCGACAAGCCTAAGTCCGTCGGAATCCCCGTATTTCGGGTAAACCCTCATCATGCCGCTTGCCTCGCCGTTTATGTACGTTTCGACCATCGATCTGTCGAGGAGTATCGTCACGCAGAACGTGCGCGTCTCGCCGTAATCGTACTCGTGTACCGAAGTGTTTGTTATGCCGGAAAGCGCGGTGGACTCGCTTCTGTCTATTTTTGCTTTACCCGAAGCAAAGTCGAGCCATGTCCGCTCTTGCTTCGTACGGTTGTACCTGAAGCCTATGCGTGCCTTGTAATCCGTCTTTTCCGGGTCTATGGTAAACTTCGCTTCTATCTTTATGCAGTCGCCGCGTACTTCTGCGATTTCCGCGTCGAGTTCCGCCGCAGTTTTTCCTTCCCCTGCATACTCGTAAAGAGTTTCGCCTTCCAGGTACTTTATTTCCTCGATAGGCGCGCGCATCACCTTCGTTCCGTCGTCGGACAGCCAGAGCTCGACGGGAAAGGAGAAGTTGTGCGCCCACGCGGAATAGTAATCGTGCATAGTGCCGGCGTCCTTGCCCTGCGCAATCGAAAGCATTATCGTCCTGCCCTCTTCATAGGTCATGCCGCTTTGTATCTCTTCTTCGGTGCGATAGCAAAGCCCCGTCTGACCGTTGAAAATCCCTGTGCCGAAGTCGAAGAGACGCGGCTCGTCGTCGTCGGGAATAAACCGACAGTTCTCCTTATCGAACCTGCCCACCCAATAGTAGCTTTCGACCATGATTTTGTTGCTTGCATACTGCGGCGTATCAAAGAGCACGTATTTCGTTATGCTTTTGTCCTTTGTCGAAATCGGAAGGAAAGTCACGCACTCCCAATGAATCCCCGCAACGTCGTATTTGGGATACGGGCACTCGTAAAAGTAACCGTGATATTCCCACTCGTGAAGGTTGCGGGAAGTATACACGTTTGCCGTGCCACCGCCGCCGGGTATCGACGAGGATATGAGCATGAAGTACTGCTCCGTCTCGTCGTCGTACCAACAGAACGGGTCGCGGAACTGACCCACTTCGCCCATTGCGTCCCCTTCCTTTTGCGCAATGGTGACCGTCTCTTCCAGAACGAACTCCGTAAGATCGGGATCGTTTGGATCGAGCGCGTGAGCAAACGCTATGTTCTGCCCGCTCGTGCCGCCCTCGTGAGTATTCGTGCCTGCCGTTATTATGAGCCACGGCGCGCCGTCGGGACCCACAACCGCACCTCCCGTCCATACGCCTTGCGGACAGATGCCCGCCGTAGGAACGACCGCGTCCTTGACGTACTTCCAATGCACGAGGTCGTCGCTGACGATGTGCCCCCAACGTATCTGCTCCCAATACGGACCGGACGGATTGCTCTGATAGAACACATGATATCTTCCCTTATAGTAGATGGGCGAATGAGGCTCGTTCATCCACATTGCGGGCGGTATGGCATGATACTGCGGACGGTATCTGTCGCCTTCGTACACCGACGAATCGAGCGCGACCTCACCGTAATCCGGCTGAGAAATCTCACCGTTTGTCTTAAATGAATCGTATAATTCGCTCATGCGCTTAGGCGTAAAGGACGAAGCGTAGACGCGCACCTCGTCAATCAATCCGCCGACGAACTGACGCTTTATGCCGAACATATCCGCAGGCGCTTCGAAGCCTCCTATACGAAGAGGAACTTTCTTTGCCGCGTCTATTATCTCGCAATTCGCAAGATCGGGAATTATATCCTCGTATGCGACTTTACCGTTGAAGAACAGCGCCACATATCCCGTCTGTCCGTCAACAGTGGCGGCTATATGCGAAAACTCGTAAAGCGGAAGCGTGTTTATGGGATCGTAAAATCCGACCACCGTTCTCTTTCGCTTTTGCCTGTTATATACGGCTATCTGGAAGCCCCACATTCCGAGTCGTCCGTAACCGAGCACAAATCCGACGCCGGACTCGAGATTACCGTAGTTTATAACGGAAGTAAGACGCGTGTGCTCCGCGGCGTAAGTACCGCTGTAGTTTACGAGGTTTTCGAAAACTCTCGGCGCAACGAACGCCGACACCGTAAGCGTCGATTCGGGAAGTTCGAAATTTTCATCGAGCACCTCGACGCTCATTCCGTCCATATAGAGCGAATTGCCTTTTACGCCGTCTTTGACGAGAGGATCGGACGGCGCTTTCATAAGATACTCGGCGTTTTCCGCATTGAACACGTAATTTATCTTGTCGTACTCTCCCGTCGCGTCGTTGTAGGTTTCGGAGCCGCGAACGTCCTCAAACGAATACGACGTCAAAAGCTCTTTTCCCTCCGACGGAGAACACGCCGCGAGCGAGCCCGTAGAGCCGAGCGTAAATACAACCGCCAATATTGTTATTAAAATTCTGCTTTTCAGTTTCATGAGTCGAGACATCATTCTCCTTATAACGAAGTGATTTTATCCGTTTATCATATTGCAGTAACTCTCTACATCTTCAGTCCCGCCGAACCGAAGCCCTGAACGATATACTTTTGTGCGGCTATATACACGATGAAAATAGGGATACTCGTGATGACGAGCGACGCCATTACCTCGCCCTGCGTGACGCCCTGTATGCTTTGAATCATCTGAAGCGTCGCCTGAACGGGCAGCAAGTCCTTATATCCGGACAGCAGCATCATCGGCCAAAGATAGTCGTTCCAAACGCCGATAAAGCAGAACACTGCAACCGTCGCCACTATCGGCTTCGAAAGCGGAAGGATTATGCGGAAAAATATTTTTATGTTGCCCGCACCGTCTATTCTCGCCGCTTCTTCGTAGTCCTTGGGGATACTTTCGAAGAACTGCATAAACAGGAATATGTTGAATATGTTTATGACTGCGGGAAGTATCACGCCCAAAACAAGCATTTCCCTCTTCAGTCTCAGTATCTGAGTCACTATGGTATACAGCGGGATTATCGACGTCTCCACGGGCACGATTATCAAAAAGAGTATGATGAACGTGAAAAACTTTTTACCCGGGAATTTGAATTTGCTGAGAACATAGCCCGCAAGACCGTTTACGAGAATATTGAGCACAATGGCAATCGCCGCATAGATAAAGCTGTTCAGAGCATTGCGCCATATGCCGTATTCGGTAAGCACTTTGCCGTAGTTGTCGAAGAAAGTACCGAGATTGCCGAAGTCCGGCAAAAGCAGCATTATGCCCGTCGCCTGGTTTGCCGCCGCCTCCGACTTCGTAGACACGGCGAGCATATACAGAATGGGAAGCACGAACATAAGCGACAACACTATTCCCGCGGCATACCACAGCACGTCGAGGGCTATCTTCTTCCTGTTCTTGGGTATCGATACGGGCGTATAGTCGTATACTGCGTTTGCCGATTCGTTCGAACGCTCGATCCGCACCTGCTCTTCGAGCAACCTGTTGCCGTCCGATTGGTTTTCGGATCCGATAAGGTCTATGCCCTCATCTTCGAAGGATTCCGAAAGCTCCTCTTCGGAAATAAGTTCCAATTCATTCATAGATCAATTCTCCTTTAGCGCCTTGCGCTGTATGAGAGTGATAATGCCTATTATGACGGTCATAACGAGCGCCACCGCCGCCGAAAGACCGACGTAGTGCGAACTGTAGCCGAGCTGGTACATATAGTAGCTCAGGGTAACGGTGTGCATTTTGTAGCCCGTCATGAGCATCGGCTGTATCATTACTCGGCACGCGCCTACAAAGACGGTTATCGTAATGTACAGAAGCGTCGGCTTGAGCCCCGGGAGCGTTATGTTTTTGAACTTCTCCCAGCCGCCTGCGCCGTCGAGCGAAGCCGCCTCGTACAGATCGTCGCGAATGTTTGTGAGACCGGACGAAAAGATGAGCATCTGATAACCGCACCCCTGCCATGCGCTCATGAGAACTATCCAAAGCATTGCCGTCTTTTCGTTACCGAGAAAGTCCACGGGCGCTATGCCGAACATTCCGAGAAACGAATTGAACAATCCGCTTTCCTCGGGCGAAAGGATCTGAAGCCACAGAAAGGACGTTACGGTAAGAGATATGACCACGGGTACGAAGAAGCAGATCTTGAATACTTTCACACCGCGTTTTTTTCGGTTGGTAAACAGTGCAAGCAAAAGTGCGAGTCCTATCTGGAGGGGCACGACGCACACTACGAATATAAGCGTGTTTTTTATCGCGTACCAAAGCTCTCCGTGACCTGCAATGTTTTCGAACAGGATCTTGAAATTGTCGAATCCCACGAAGTTTATATCGCCGGGATAAAGCATATTATAGTCGGTGAACGAATATCCGAGAGAGAACAATATCGGCAAAACGACGAAAACAAAAGCCAGCGCGACGGCGGGCGCCATCATGGCATAGCCCGCGACACATTGCTTAAGATGATATTTTTCATTCCGCTTTTTCGCCTTGTATATGTCGAGCGCAATCATGGCAACGAGCACGAGAACGAATACCGCCAAAATGATGAGTGATATAATACCCATAACGACCTCTTTAGTCCTATCTGTTATCCAAATCCAGCTCGCGCTGAAGCGCTTCGGTTTTCGACTGCAATATGCTTATCACACTGCCCTTGTCGCCCGAAGTTATATCGTTGAGCGCAAGATTGAACTGCTTCGAGAAAAAGTTGTATCCCGGCATTATCGGACGCTTTTTGCCCGTTGCGGAAAACTGCTCGTAAAGGAACTTCTCGGGCGTTCCGTCCGAATAAGTCGCGTCTTTACGCGCGCTTATCATGCCCGTGGTCTCCGATATTACCTGTGCCGACGTCTTGCTCGTCAGGAACTTCAAAAAGTCGACGGCAGCCGATTTGTCCTTTACGCCGTTATTCGTTATGCCGAAGCACCAGCTTCCCGTTGCGGACGCAGCCTCCGACTTTGTCTTGTACGGATAAGGGAGAATGTCCCACCCCTCGCCGTAGCCGCCCGAGAAGTTTGCCTTATATTCGCCCTTGAGCTCGGGTATCGTCCAACCGCTCGAGAGATACATTCCGACTATTTTGCCGTTTTGGAACTCGTTGCTTTTGATGTCCTTGCTCGTATAGCCCTGCTTTATACATTCGTCTATGATCTCGAGACCCGAAGCGACCTTTTCGCCGTCCATAAACCCTTCCACCTTCTTTCCGTCGTCGGAGCAATACTCGCCTCCGTCCGAATATCCGAACGGATAGAGGAAGAACGTGCGGCGCTCCTCGTCTTTGGAGTTGAGCTGGAAGTCAACGGGATATTTTATACCCTTGCTTTTGAGCTTGGCGCATACGTCGTAGAACTCGTCGTATGTCCAGCCGTTTTTATACTGTTCGATCTTCTTTGCCGAGATCCCCGCCTGCTTCAAAAGCTTGAGATTGCAGAAGAAGCCGGCGCTCGCCTCCTGAATGGGCAAGCCGTAAACCTTACCGTCGTACATGGGAATCGACGAAGGCAGAAACTCATCTACATAGTCGCCGAGAAGCGACGTGGAATCGTACAGCATACCGCTCTTTGCGTAGCCCGAGCATATGGGCGAATCGTACGTGATTATGTCGTAAAGCTCGCCGCCGCCCGCTTCGAACTTCGTCGTGAGCGTCGTTTCATACTGATTGACGCCCGTCGTCTGCGTGACGTATTCCGCCTCGATTATCACGTCCTCGTGCGTATCCATATATTCCTGTACGAGTTTTGCATACGCCGTCGCCTCGGGAGTGCCGCTCGCCTTATGGAACAATACCGTCACTATCTTGTTGCCGTATTGGTCGACGCGGCTCTCGATCTCATTGCCGCTTCCGCCGCCGCAAGCGCACATTCCGATTGCCAAAACGAGCGCCGAAACCGCAATTACAATTGTCCTTAATACCTTCTTCATCTCACACCTCCGAATATCGAATTTTTATTTTGTGGAACAGCCTATTACGAATTTGCTTTCGAGCACCGTCCGCGCTTCGACAGGCTTTCCTTTTATCTTGTCTATCAGTATATCGACTGCCGAACGCGCCATGTCGTCTATGGGCTGTTCCACGCACGTAAGCAGCGCCGTATTGTCCCAGGTGGGAAAGCAGCCGTCGTATGACACTATCTGTATGTCTCCGGGCACGGTTTTTCCCATGCTTTTCGCATATTCCGCAGTGAGCCGCGCCACAGTATATCCCGCCGCGAAAATGCCGTCGACGTCGCCGTACAGATTGAAAAACTTTTCGACGAGAGCGGCTTCGTCGCCGTGTATGGCGATCTCGTTTACGACGTACTCGCCCATGCCGTGAACGCCCATTACCTCTCGGTACACTTTTTCGCGTAACATGATCTCCGAGTCGACGAGCGGCTTTGTCCCTATGTACCCTATCTTTTTACAGCCTTTTTCGATAAGATATTCTATACTCTTTTTCGTCGCTTCGTAGTTGTCGCTCGTAACGCACGGAATGTTTTCGCCCAAATGTCTGTCGATAGACACGAGCGGACAGCCGAGAAAGTCCTCCTGCCTGTGTTCGTAGTGCGTAACGAAAATGGCTCCGTCGACCTCTTTGCGCTTTATGCGCTCTATTATCCGCTTCTCCTTTTCGACGTGCTGTTGGGACGCAACGAGCAACATCGAATATCCGTGACTGTCCGCCTCCTGCTCCGCAGCTTCGGCAAACCTCGAAAAGAACGGGTGATACAATACGGGGATCATGAGCGCAATAACGCCGCTCTTATTCTGTCTCAGACGTTTTGCCGAGCTGTTCGGCGTATACGCCAACTTGGATATCGCCTCTTCCACCAGGCGGCGCGTCTTTTCGTTTACGGACTTGCCGCCGTTCAACACGCGCGAGACGGTACCGACGCCAACGCCCGCCTCTCTTGCCACATCGGAAATAGTAGACATTATTCTTCCTCCTTTGCGATCGTTTCTGATATTGCCGCCGTTTCGTTTGCTTCGGCGGAAAATCCGAATTCTCCGTACAGGAGTCCGCGCATCTGCGAAACGAATCCAAACGGCGATTCTATGAGCGCGAACAAACCGCAAAACGCAATCAGTATCGCAAGCCACGCGGTCTTGAATGCCGCCGCTATATATAGCAGAACCACACGAAACTTTTTATTCGACTTATCTACCGCGAAAATTTCTTTCGGCGTACCGCGCGTCTTCATGGGCGAAACCGTTTTTCGATATATCTTACCGTTCCAGAACATTTGCGAAGCAAACGGATAACCGAACAAGACCGACGCAATTAGGAGAATTATCCACCCGACGCAACCCGAGACGGTACGCGGAGACGTAATAAGTCCCACAAGTGCGAATGCCGCTATGGGGAGTATTATCGCCGCGCCTGCGATCAGTCCGAAATCACGCCTGCGGTAGACCTGCGTCCTGCCGTCTCGGCGTTCGGGAAGCTTTATTTTCCCGCGCCTTAAAAGCACGGCAACGGTTATAAGCGCAGCCAAGGCAAGCACCGTCACTCCCAAAACCGTCAAAAGCCCAACGGTCATAGGCACAAAGTCGAGCACTCTCGGCGGCACATAGACGTCCACCGTGTCGGTCTTAAGCGCCATGACGGTCACTTCGAATTCTCCGACATCAACCATTTCCCCGCTTCTCATCTCGACAAGTCTTACCGAACTGTCGCCGACGGGCAACGCCTCGCCGTCGATAGTCAAAACGTAATTTTCGACCGCGAAATGCCGCGTTGCAACGGCGACGCCGTTTACGAATACATAGTCGATATGACGGCCGCCGACGAAAACCGAAAGATCGGCTTTCTCGTTTATAGTAGGAGAATCGAGCTCGCACAGCGGCACGGCAGTCACATTTACAACATAGTCGATACACAGACCGCCGTCTACGCCAAACACATATTCGCCGCTCGAAGGCAGAATCGAAATATACTTTACGTCAATCGTGAGCGTATCGCCGTCGAAGTACCAATACTCTTTCGGTACGGACGAATTGCCGAGCGTCCTGTTTATTACTCTCGTCACGTCGTGTTCGAAATTCGATCTGAGCTCCATATCTCCGCTCTCGGCGCTTCCGTCGTACATGAGCTCCGTATCGAGAAGAGTGAGCGACTTGAATACCGCGCGGGTCTTGCAAACATTCAAGCCGAAGCGTCCTTGTACGGGGTCGTCGTCGCGCAGCGTCACGTCTATGACTCGTTTTCCGTTAAACGCCGCCTGCACGTTTTTACCGACGGCGCGTACGGCTATCGTAATGTCCGTTATATCCGGCTCCTCGACACCTACTTGCGCAAACAGATGTCCGTCCCGAAGCGACCACATTTTTACGATACGGCTGTTGTTGTCATAATTGACTATAAGTCCGTCTGCGATACCGTTTTCGTCCGTACTCGCGCGGAAAACCACCGCGGCGGCGGGACCGTATCCGAGGTCGAACCGAGCCGCATACGACTCGAAATCTCCTGCCGTTTCCTGCGACAGTATGAATCCGTCTCCTGACGGCTGGTGGCATACGAGCGTATTGCCGTCGTAGTAATAATCTCCGAAAATTATTCCGTCCGAAGTAAAGTCAAGCGAATTTTCCAACTCGCCGGAATGGACGGTGACGTCTATTGTGCGACTCATTTCACCTGCCGTCGCCTTTATCTTGGCTACGCCGCCCGCAAGCCCCGTGACTACCGCGCCGTCCGCAGTCTTTTCCACCTTAACGATATCCTCGCCCTCCGTTACCGACCAAGTTATGTCTTTTCCCTCGGCGTATGCGACTATTTCTTTACTCGTAGTCAGCACGTCGCCGAGATCGAGTTCCGTGCTTGAAAGATTGATCATGATTTCGTCGGACGTTCTGTAAGCGGAAGCGATCGTGCTTGCCGAAACGCTTGCCGTGACTGCGCCGCTTGCCGTAAAGCTCGCACCCGTAGAATACGGAGAAGCGAAGGTTATGAGATAGAACGGAGCCGCGCCGCCGCCGCAAAATACCTCCACGGCGTTCCGATCGATCAAGATGTAAAATTTGAGGAGCGTGTCTTCCCTGCCCACGCCCGAAACGAACTTTTTATAGTAGTTGCCCTGATTTATTCCGCCGTCCTCGCTGTGCACGCGGCTCACGAAGTAGCCGTCTGCGGAATTCCAGCCGATTTCGGTGTAATAATGTCTGTCGCCGACAGTGCGCTCGTTCACCTTGAAAGATACGAACGCGCGACTCGGATTGTCAACCGTCGCCTTTATCTCCGCGCTCCGACCGTTGAAGTTTTCGAGAGGATCTTCTCCCGCCGCAAGCTGTCTTTCCTCGATATTTATTACGTTTGTCTTTATCGCAGCAAAAGCCGCATCGTCCGCCGTAACGGGCGTCTGCGTAAGCCTATCGCCGTTGAGACCGAATATCACGGGTACGGTCATACCGCCGCCGTTCCAGACCTTGCGAGGCGCGGCAAGTGCGCCGCTGTCCACGGAAATGTCCGCACCCGGCACACCCGAAAACCAGCTGAGCCCCACGGTCTTATCCCTGTACGGACTGTCGGAATCCGCATCGATATAAAATGTCTGTGCGGCGTAGGAGTCGGGACCGTACTCCATCTTTTTGAGTCGCAAGTCATTTCTCAAAAGTTCGTTTATCCTGTTGCCCGAAAGGTCGTTCATGACGATATTGCCGCCTTCGAACTTCAAATCGCAAACGAAGTAATAGCGCGACGTGAGCGTGATTACGGTATGCCCGTCTAAGAAAAGCACGTCCGGACATTCGGGATTGCATTCCGTCTTGTATACGCCTGCGTGTTCCCAATTCACCATATCCCGCGACTTCAAAAAGTACAGCGCCTGATCTTCCATGCCCGTAAGCGCCATGCCCCATCTGTAGCCTCCGTCTATCCCCTCAAGCGCGGAAATGTCGAACACCTTTGGATCGCGCCAACTCGGGCGAACGTCGGCTCCCCACGGCTCTCCGTCGCTGTCGCAACCGAGCTTGCAACCGTCGAAAAACAAAGAGGTCGTACGATGTACAGCGTCGCGCTTGTTCCAAGTCAGACCGCCGTCGTCGCTGTACATGACTACGGTGTAACGGTTGCCGCCGTACTCTCCGTCGTCGTGACGAGTATAGAAGCCGATAAGCCCCACCGCGTCGCCGTCGCTCTTTCCGCTTTCGTCGAACCACATATAGTCCGCGTCGCCGTCGATGAGCGCGCTGTCGCCCTTATGATAGACGCGTGCCGAACCCGACCAAATCGCACCGAGCGTTTCGTCCTGCTCGTAGTCGGGAACGAGAGCTATGGGCAACATTTCCCAATGCACGAGATCGCGGCTTCTCGCATGACCCCAATGCATGGGTCCCCAGACGTCGCCGTACGGGTTATGCTGGAAGTACACGTGATAGTATCCGCCGTAGTAGACGAGTCCGTTGGGATCGTTGTTCCAATGCGCGTACTGCGAAAAATGATATTGATTCCGATACATTTCGTTGTAGTACGAATAATCGCTTTTTCCGCTCGTTATATCCGAAAACTTCACGCTTGCGTATTCGCCGCAATAGTACCCGAGCTTGCCGCCCTCGTAAGCGAGAGTTTCGCCCGAAGCTTCCATCTCCTGTACATACAGCTTTTTCGCTTCCTCGGCTCCGTCCGTATAAACGAAACGCTTTATGCCGTCCGCGTAAAATTCCACGGCGGTCTTCTCCGCGTCCGGCGTTATCACTACGCGCAGATATACGCGCTCGATCTCCGAGGTGCGCGACGCAACGTAGTCCTGTTCGTCCGCCGTCATATTGGACGGACCGACGAAAAACTCGCGCTCGACGATTTCTTCGCTCTCACCGTCGAAATAGGCAAGAACCGCTTCGTTGTCGTAACGATTTACCTTGAATACGAAGTACTTTCCGTCCTTTGCGCCGAACACAAGTCCGCCTTCCGCTCCGTCCGAAAAATCGACAGTAACCGAAAGCATACGCTTTTCCGAAGCCGAATACTCCGCGTCTTCAAGCTCCGTAACCGCGTCGCCTTCCGAAATGAGCGACAATGCGCCGACAGCCGTAGACTCCGCCGCGAACAATATAAATGCCGCCGACATCAATATGAGCAACAAAGCCGCTGTTACGGCAATTCTTTTCGCTTTCGTCATCATACAGCTCCTCCCTCTTCCATATGACGCAACCGCTCGTTTACGGTTTCGAGATCGGGCAAATTGTCTATAGCGCCGCGACCGAGCGTATTGAGTGCTCCGCAGACGTTTGCGAACGCAAAAATTTTGTCGAGTTTGCCCTTGTCGTACGGACATTCGAGACCGTCGAGTCCGCTCAGCACTCCGGCAAAAAATGCGTCGCCCGCTCCCGTAGTGTCCACAGGCTTAACCGAAATCGACGGAATGACTTTGCTCTCGCCGCCGTACATCCACATACTGCCGACGCCGCCGAGGCTTACGCACACAAGCTTATCCTTTGCCAATCTCTCAACATATTCGCGTGTGAATATCTCGAGTTCGTCTTCCGAGAACTTGACGATATCCGCCTGTTCGAGAATTCTTTTATAGGTTTCGACTGCGGTTTTCACGTCGCGGAAAATATCCGTCCTGAAATTCACATCGAAGCTTACGCGCCTGTTTGCCTCGTGCACGCGACGGCACAGCGAAAGCGCATACTTTTCGCCCCGCTGTTCCGACAGCATGAGCGAGCCTATATGCACGATCGAGGCGCGAGACAGCAGTTCATCCGACACTTCGGGCAGCCTGTAATCGGCGGTATTTTTACGATAGAAGCAAAACGACCGTTCGCCCGAAGCGTTTATATCGACAAACGCAAGCGTCGTGTTTGCGCCTTCGTCCACGCTTATATCGAGGCTATCGAGTCCTCTCGAGCGTGCGAAGTCCTTCAGAAAACCGCCTATCGTATCGTCCCCGACGCAGCCGACGAATCCCGTCCGAGCCCCGAACTTTTTGGCGGCACACGCTACATTGAACGGCGCGCCGCCCGCCTTGCGCTCGTAAAAGAACGCCTCGCCGCGCTTTTCGCCTATCATGTCCGCAAGAATTTCACCGACGCAGATTATCATTGTACGCCCCCTTGAACCGTTTCTTCTGCGGCATTTTCCGCCGCATTGATATCGCCGCCGTCGATTTCCGACACAGCCTTTCGCTTATTCTCCTTGGCTTTGAGCGCGAAGTCTGCTATCGCGCCTGCCGCTATTCTCAAAAGTACGACGCCGAAATATGCCATACACAGCACAGTCGTAAAGTATCTTGCCGAAACGACGAAGCCGAACGCAAAGCCGATAAGCCCGCTTAAAAGTCCGCCGAAAAGAGAATATGCTCCCACCGTCTTAACCGCCCCGCCGAACGTCACCTCGTCGGTTTTCGCAAGTTTTCTTGTGCAAAACAATATCGCGGAAAGCAGGATTACGATTATGACCATATACAACACGAGCGTAAATATTCCCGTAAAGTTGGAAAACAGCACGAGCTGTTTGCTTGCGGAAAAACACTCGACCAAAAAGTCTTCCATTCCGCGCGACGTTGCCGCAACCGTTCCGTCGCTCAAACCGCCGTAGAATCCGTAAAAGGTCGTTTGAGCGCCCGAAGAGCTCTCGAAGCGACCGACAAGCGCGTCGTCGAACACGAAAAGTATGTTGGCGCGCGTCGCATAGTTATGGAAATAAAAGTTGCGAAGTTTGGGAGCCGCACCGTCGATTTCATATGCCGAAAGATCGGGATAATACGTCTTGACATATAGCTCGTAAAGCGCGCCCACATATTTTTCGTCCGTCTTCGAAGGCAATTTTTTATATTCCTCGGCGACTTCGGCATTGTCCGTACCTGCAAGATAATTCTCGAACGCAGCTACGTCCTCATCATCTATTACGCGTTCCTTGCCGGAATATTCTATTCCGAACTTATAGCTCTTTTTCGACGCTTCGGAAAGTTCGAGATACTCCTCGTAAGTGATTCTGTCTCCGTCTTCGGATACGCAGTACGCCGTAAAGTCGTCGTACAGTCCCGAGGGGCGCGTGTCTATTATCACGTCGCAAGCTCGAGTGACAAGCCTGCCGTCCTCCTCGTCCGCTATCGTGTCGAAAGCTTTTTTATCGGGATCGGCAAAAGTGGCGGACAGCCGACCGTCAGACACGGTAAGAACGGGCGAGCCGACTGCGCAGAACACTTCCTCAACCGCCGTTTTGAAATCCGCGGAATTTCGGTACAACGTGCGAAACGGAATAAGCAGAGCGCCTATAAAACCGAGCACGAGAAATACCGCCGCCGCCGCAAACGAGAGAAACATTATGCCGTAGCCGTATCCCGTTGCCTTCCTTGCCGTTCTTTCCGAAAAGAAACCGAGGGCTATGAATTTGAGCCGATTCTTCATTGCTTTTTCTCTTTCGTATTTTTTGCCGCCGAGCTTTTAGCCGCTTTGCTTCCTTTCGGCGAGGTTGCCGCAGCTGCCTTCTCGGTTTTCGTACGGCTGCCTCCCGCCGTGGTCTTAGTCTTCTTCTTTTCGGATTGTTCTTTACCGTCAAGCGTCGCAGACTCGTCTTTCCGCGCTTTTTCGATATGCGAGACGGGATTTGCGAAGTCGCGGCGAAGTATGCTGTTTTCGGTCTGTTTGTCGAAGAAATGCAGTTTGCTCTCCTCGAAGGATATCTTTATATCGTTGCCGGGCATGAGATTTATGCGATCGTTCAGACAGACTATGTAATCTTTGCCGTTCATCTTTACGAATACGTGAGTGGTGCTGCCGAGAACCTCCTTGATGTTTACGGTTATCGTAAGCCCCTCCTCGCCTATGGAAATGCTCTCTCCGCGCGCGCCCATTACTGCGTCATGCCATTCGCCGTCGAGATAGCTTTCCTCTACCGTATGAAGCTTATCGAGCGCGAACGATAGCGTTTCGTCGTTTACAAACGTAGTGAGCAGCTTGTCGCCTTCACGCTTTATCCTTACGTCGAAAAAGTTCATCTGAGGCGTACCTATGAAACCCGCCACGAACTTATTGCACGGAAAGTCGAAAAGATTGGTGGGCGTGTCTATCTGTTGGATAATGCCGTCCTTCATCACCACGATTCGCGTTCCCATGGTCATCGCCTCGACCTGATCGTGCGTGACGTATATAAAAGTCGTACCCAGCTCGTTGTGAAGCTTGACGATTTCCGAACGCATGGCAGTGCGGAGCTTTGCGTCGAGATTGCTGAGCGGTTCGTCCAAAAGAAACACTTTCGGTCCTCTGACCATGGCGCGCCCGAGCGCTATACGCTGGCGTTGACCGCCCGACATATCGGACGGCTTACTGTTCAAGAGCTCCTCTATGCCGAGGATATTCGCCGCCCATTCGACCTTTTCCTTGACCTCTTTTTCCGTATAGTGCCTACGCACATACAATTGCACGGGCGTCTCGGAATAATATTTTTCTTCTTTCTCGAGCTCCTCGACGCGCTTTTCCGCGTCTGATATGATGGCGTTGCGTCTCGCTTCCGTCTCCGCGGCGATATCTATAGCGGCAATACGAGCGGTGATTTCTTCCTTGATTCGAGCGTCGTCACTCTTTTCATACTGCTCCTTCAAAGCCTTTATCCGTGCGCTCACTTCTCTTGCGGCGCGCTTTTGAGCCCTTGCTATATCCTTTTTCGATGCGTTTATTCTCTTGCGAATATCGGCAAGCTTCTCATTGTCTATTCCGACCACGGGATTTCCCAGCTTGTCACGCTTTATCTCGGAAATCTTTCGCATACGAAGTCCGAACGCTATATTTTCATACGACGTCATATGCGGATACAGCGCATAGCTTTGGAACACCATCGCTATATCGCGGTCGCGCGGCTCGACATTGTTCATGAGCTTTCCGTCTATGTACAGCTCACCCGAGGAGATATCCTCAAGCCCCGCAATCATACGCAAAGTCGTGGACTTGCCGCACCCGGACGGTCCGACAAATACGATAAATTCGCCGTCATCGATCTCCATAGAGAAATCTTTGACCGCGACGTAGTCGGCTGTCGAACGGACGGCTTTGTTCTTCTCTTTCGCCTTGGCTTTTCTTCTTGCCGGATAAACCTTCCGAATGTGACGTAACGATAAGCTTGACATCATTTCCCTCCGAAAACCACGCTTAAATGCGTTTTGGTATCGATTCCAAATTGATTATAACACACTATAGAAAGGCTGTCAACTGTTTTTTTGAATTTTTTTATGCTTTTATCGTGCAAAGCTCTATCCTTATAATGGGATAGCGCAAGTTCCTTTACGGCAACATTCTGTTATAAAACTTTATGAATTTCAATAAATGCTCATAAAGTGGAGCAATTCGCTTGATTTTTAAATTAAAATAGAGTAAAATAAATTAGGTCTGACCGTTCGGAGAGGTGGTTGAGTGGTCGAAGGCACACGCTTGGAAAGCGTGCGTACCCTAACCGGGTACCGCGGGTTCAAATCCCGCCCTCTCCGCCAAAACACGCCAAATTAGAACTCGTTAAATATTTTGTATTCGAGGGCAAAT
>CAJULE010000003.1 GCA_910587445.1 uncultured Christensenellaceae bacterium | reverse complement strand
GACATCTATTCATAATTTTCTCCGCTAAATTACTGTTTATCGTACAATCATTATACCATATCCAAAGCGAAATAACAAGCACTTGCTTATGCTTGCTAACGCCACATAAACAAAAAAGCCGATAGAGCATAACACTCATCGGCTTTTGCCGTTCTACACATATTCTATTCGGCAATCCCCACTTGGGGTAAAATTTTGATTTATATACCGCACGCTATGGCGGTTTCCTTATCCGTCTTTTTCAACGGCTATCCCTATACGATTTAACGGGATTCTTTTTTATTAAATTTATTATTCAGTTGTCGTTGTTGCCTTTCGGCTTGCCACGCCGCAAACTCTCTTTGTCCTTCTTCGGTTTCAAAGTAGGCTTGAATAGCGGGCAATAATGCTCTTGCAAGGGAATCGATTTCAAAATCGGGTATCCCTGTGGTGTTCTTTTTCCATCTTGACATTAACTGTTGGCGTTCTCCTCCTTATAAGCGGTTATTCAGTTTTCATAATAACGTGATAATGATAGCGATGACGGAACGCAGACGGTATTCTTTTCCGAGATTGAAGCAACAAAAAATTCGGATATTAAATCACTTGGTGCACCAAACGCAACCTTATTCGATTAGTCGGTAAGGTTGCGTTTTTCTTTTTAAACTCTTGATATTTTTTTGAAAGTGTGCTATATTGATTATGCGGTAGCTAATATCATTTTCGGCGGCGGTTTTATGGATAATAATCAGGGAAAGCTTTTATACGAATATAGCGACGCAACGCACGCCCTCGATATGTCGAAAAACGAGAGGCGGAGATATATAAAATCGTTTACGGCAATATGGATTCTGATTTGCGTGCTTCTTTTAACCGTTTGGTGTATCGTGAATTGCGTTCTCGATATGCGGCTTAACGGCAATTCTTCGGTAATCAAATACTATGTCATGCTGTTTTTGATTCTCGGCGTTATCATATTGATTACGGTGCTTACCGTTTTCGGCTTATGGGGTACTTTTATGCGCAAGGTGAGCAAGGTTTACCGTCCGCACGAGATAGAGTCGCGTCGCAGAACGGAAGAATTGCAGCGCGAATTCGAGACGGTCGATAGGAATAAAAGCCGCGAAAATGCCTTAATGATTTTCGATGATCGTATCGTCGTTAAAAAGAACGGTGAAGAACGGGTCATAGATAAAAACGAACTGTCCGTTTGTACAATGATAAAATCGAGAGCCGGTGTTTTTCTCGTATTTAATATAGGTGAAACCGAACGGCTCCCCGCAAGTTGCATGCCGCCCGCTTCCGACGCGTATCTGATAAAAAAGTATTTGGGCGATAAGCTGAATGAAATCAAGGTGCCCAAATCGGGTCGCCGCAAGAAAAACAGCGACAAGAATGTGACGGACAGTAACAAAGAAAGAACCGATTCGGATACGGAGAAAAGTTCCGCGCCGAGGCGCAGTCGCGCAAAGCCCGACACCGTGCAAATAGAGACGGGTTCGCTTTTTGCGGGCATAATCTGTATATTTGCGGGGATAGCGATCTCATGTTTGGGATACTTTCATGTTATGGGCGATATGCCCGCCGTAGTGGGCGGTTTTCCGATAGGATTGGGCGTGATATTTGTCGTACTCGCCTTTCACAGATATGAACTTGTAAACGTCTTTGTGATTAAGATTGCCGTCGCGGCGTTGCTTATTTTTATGGGCTTTATGTTTCTGTTTATTATCGAGGAGGGAGTGACGAAATCGCCCGTGACCGTAAGCTCGCTTTTGCGGCATCCCTCGGTTTACGCAATAATATGTATGTTCTTCGTATCAGTCGGCATATCTATTATTCCCAACGCCGTAAAATCGCTTATCGAATATTTCAAATACAGATGAGCAACAGCGATAAGACTTGCAAAATATGTTTACATATTATATAATGTATTAAACGGAAATTCCGATGTTCAATGAGGAAGAATGTGCTATGGATTCCGAACACGAAACTAAAGTCATCGAAAAAAAGGACGCCAAGGCGTATAGGACGGCGGGCGTCGCATACTTTCCCGTTGCGGCTATGTTCGCCGTGTACGTCGTGCTTTGCATGGTCATTGCCGTTCGTATGTGGAATGTGACGACCGACGCGAGCGGGTACGGCGAGTACTTTATTGTGTGGTTCGTAGTGTTTGTTCTCGGGAAGTTTTATCTGTTCGGTGCGGTAATGTTTGCCGTGGTCTGCGCGTTGCTCGGCGCTTTGTTCGTTTGGGCGGGAATAGCTCTGATCAAAAATGCGAAAAATCCCGATAAGCTGCGTACCGTAAAAAAAGCCATGGACGTTTTTGCCATAGCTCTTGCCATACTCCTAATATCGGCGATCCCGTTTATTTTGGGAGTATGCCGTACGGTTTTGCGCCCTATGGAGGAATGGAAGGGGTTTTTGCTGTACGGACTCATGCCGTTTGCGACCTCGCTCGTATGTGTGGTTTTAAACCGTATTGCCGCGCACAGATTCAAAACGTCGAACTTTGTATTGTGACTCTATAATGGCAAATCGAAAAGCGGCAGACGGCTTTCATTTTGTCGTGATTTCTTCTTCGATCCTTTCGGCTTCCGAAAGGTCTTTTTCTTCTCCCGCTTTTTGTCTTTTGTTCATAATGCTCCAATTCACAAAACCGTATGCGTCCGTTACAAAGAACACTATAAAACAGATAACCATGGGTAGGTATGCGATATTCTCATAACTCGCCATACTCCACATTATGATCAGAACCACGTCGTTTGCGCCGTAACCTATCGCATAAAAACGGCTTCTTCGCGCGGTCAGGTAAGCGGCTATGAACGAAGTCGCGACCGACAATGTGCTTACGATCAAGTTCGCTGTATTAAGCGCCTGCAATATAAAGAAAAACGCGACCGTAACGGCTGCCGCCGCAGCGAGGAACAAGCACCATTCTTTACGGGAAAGCGAGTTTACTTTGACTTCGCTCCTGTTTCCCTTATAGGGGTTGCGCAGCCACGATGTCAACGCCCAAAGAGCTATGGGCGCGCTCATTCCCAAATACGTTATCATTTCTCCGTAATAGTCAAAGGAGTACGAAACGATTCCGTAAAACACGCTGAATACTATAATTAAAACCTGCCCTATGGGATTGCCTTTCGATACGAATATCAATGCCGTTGCGCCGATAAGCGAACCTATCAGATATAAGTATTGCGTGTTTTCGAAAACAAAGAAAAAGACGATAATCGATATTACGCCGATACTCCAGATCAGCCATTCGACGAGATTTTTGCTTTTGGTAAACTTCTTCATATTGCCCTCGAAAAAAAACGGCACTCCGCTTATATCTTCTGAGACCTGACGATATAAGCAAAATGCCGATGCATTTGCAAGTACTCGGTAGCACTTGCCGATCTATTCGATTTCCCCGATATTATAGCGCGTTTCGAAAACAATGTCAATCGTTTGTGCGGCGATTAAGGCGCCGCTTATGCTATCAAGCCGCAGGTGTAAACAGTGGCTTGGGTCGGGAGTCTGCCTCGGACGCGAGACTTTGTACGTAGGATTCGGCATTGAGGTTTACGACTATTATTGCGATTTCGATTATCGAAAGACCGACGAAAAGCCCCATAAGCGAATTTATCGCGACGGCTATAAGCGTAAACAGAACGGAAACAAAGAAAATGATTACGTTCGACAGGAAATAAAGTCCGATATTTTTAAGGTTGACTACGTCCGCAAACCTTACTTTTTTAATGCCGTACAACAGATATGCCTGCAAAAACGCAAACACTCCGACAAGCAAAAGTATGAGTATAAACGATATGTATATGCTCGATTGCCAAAGCGTATACACCCAAAGGCACAGTCCGACGAGCAGGGCGGACAGCACGGAGCTTATAACGGTCGAGAGTACGAACTTCCATATCGAGCGGCGCGCAATGCTTCTTCGTATGAGAAACCTTATGAGAATAAATCCCGCTATAAAGCCGAGCACCCAAAACAGAAAAAATACGAATATGTAAGCAAATACGGACGCCGTGAACATTCCCACAAGTTCGGCTATTCTCGCGGTGAAGGTTTCGAAGTCGGTACCGAGTATGGCGGAAAGCTCTTGCGTCAAGACGTCGTGTATCCACTCGGGGGACAAAAGGGTTTGAAACGCGCCGAGAGGGTCGTTCCAATCGAGGGCGGTCACGGAATTCCACAGGTTCTGCCACAGCAGTTCGAAGTCGAGATTTACGTGCTCGGCAAGCTCCTCGATTCCGCTTGCGAGTTCCGTCGCCGCCGCGATTATTCCCGGGATAAGTATGGAGATTCCGATCATCATTCCCAAGAACATTGTGCCGAGCGGCGTAAAAAAATGTTTGAGACTTTGAAAGTAGTTTCTTATGCTGTTCTTTAACATGGTCGTTCCTTTGCCCGTCGTGTGAGTTTGTCTTAAAAGTCGTCTTTTAGATTATAACGGCGCAGACAAATATTTGTCAATTGTTTGACGCGTTTTCCCATAAACAAAACCCGCTTTCGAGGGCGGGTTCGGAAATTATATCGGTTTGTTTCGGGTTTGGGCGAAGGTTTTGCCGCTGCTTATTTTTGCCAGCTCTGCGTTTCGGATTTTACGTGGAGCTTGTAATTATAGTCGGGCTTTGCGACGCGTTTTATCGTGCACTTGTCGGAAAACTCTCCGCTTTGCGCCACAAGTTCGTTGGAATCGGCAAGTTTTATTTTGAATTCGAACGAGTGTTTGCCCGTCTTTTTGCCTTTTACGTTCGCGCCGTTATGAGTGAGCGTAATGTTTTCGAGATTGGAAACCACCTTGATTTTCGTCGACTTTCCCGTGCGGTTTTCAAAGCGCTTGCCGCATATGCGGACGAACGGTTCTTTCGACCAATAGGCTTTGTAGATATAGAAAGAATCTTTTTTCGTCTGCCTGTCGAAGGTCACGAGCCCCTTGTGGTTCATGCCGGGCTCGCCGCCCTGATTGCGCGCGTCGGCGGCAAAGTCGAACATATTCCAGACGTGCGTCGCCCAAAGAGAGGGGTGCTTGTCGAAGAACTTAAGCATATATTCGTGGTAATCGAGTTGATATTCTTCGCTGTTGTCGCCGCGCTTCGGGCGCTTCGAGTGAAGATTGGGCATACACTCCGCACCGTACTCGGACATACCGAGCGGACGGCGGGGATAGAAGAGCTTGAAGAACGCGAGCCAAAGCCCGTTCAGGAATTTGCCGGGAACGTACCAGCCGAGATAGAGGTTCCAGCTCACGACGTCGGTAATGTGCGCCGAGCGGTTCCAAAACGAACACATGGCAAAGCAGGCGAGCGTCGTGAGGCGTTTGGGGTCGAGCTCGTGGCACAAGTCGTTGAGTCGGCGGTGCAGTGCGAGCATATCCTTTTTGTGTCTGTGATACATGGTTATCTCGTTGGAGACTCCCCAAAAGCATATCGACGCATGGTGGTGCTGTTGGTATATGAGCTCCTTCATTTGCATGACGGCATTTTCGTCTGCTTCGGGCATATGCCGCGAGATGTAGGGGATCTCCGCCCAGACCACGAAACCGTATTCGTCGCATAGGTCGTAAAAGAAGTCGTCGTGTTGGTAGTGCGCCAGCCGCACGGTGTTCGCGCCGATTTCCTTTATGAGCGCCGCATCCTCTTCGTGCATGGCTTTTGTTATCGCATTGCCGAGACCTTTGCGGTCCTGATGACGGCACACGCCGCGCAGGGGATAGGATCTTCCGTTGAGAAAAAAGCCCTTTTTCGGATCGACGTAAAATGTGCGGAAGCCGAAGCGAAGCGAAACTTCGTCCACTGCTTTTCCGTCCGAGATGAGTTCGGCTTTCGCCGTGTAAAGATACGGGTCGAGCACGCCGTCCCAAAGGTGCACGCCGCGGATTTCGAGCTTTTCTCCGCCGGCTCCGCTCGCGACCGTGTTTCCGTCTGCGTCGAGAATAAAGACTCTCGTTTCTCCGCCGCCTTTTACATACCCCGTGACCGTCACTTCGCCGTCCGTCCCGTTTACCTCGGGATCTATCTTTATGCCGGGTGTGCCGAAGTAATCGAGGTCGAAGTGATTTTTGTTTGCGATTATTAAGTTCACGTCGCGATATATGCCGCCGTAAAAGGTGAAGTCCGCCGTCTGCGGATAGACGGCTTCGGTCTTTCTGTTGTCGGCGCGCACATATAGAATGTTCTCGTCCTTAAGATACGGCGTGATTTCGGCTCGGAAAGTCGAATATCCGCCGTCGTGATGCGCTATCTCTTCGCCGTTCAGTATGACGTCGGCTGTGGAGTTTACTCCCTTGAACTCGATATAGACGACTTCGTCCTCGAGGTGCTCGGGGCGCGGAAATCTCTTGACAAAGACGTAAGCCGCACGGACGTAGTCGTTTCCTCCGTCCTGACCGTCTATGTTGTTCCAGGTAAACGGAACGTCGATTTTTGCGCCTTCGGTTTCTATTGCCTTGTCAAAGCTCGAATCCTTTTCGATAAAGCTCCAATCTTTGTTTATGTTTATGACCTTTCTCATCGCTTCTCCTTTAAAATAAGTTTTTACATAAATGCCGAGTATTTATTCGAAGAGCATTATAACCTAATTTATTTTATCACATTTTTTTACGAATAGCAAGAGCGAAATTTTTATATGAATATTGCATTTTTATTACTTCGGCGTTTTTTGCGGGCGGTTGCCGATTTCCGCGTTGTTAATATTTTCGGGCATATATTATGTGTTCGTATACCTTTCTCGCTTTGTGCTTAAAATGCAATATTTTTATAATTAAATTGCACTTGTGCTTTTGCGGAGATTGTTGTATAATAGGTAAGGTAAGGGAAGCGGTAATGTTTCCTTGCACTCGCTCGGCGTGTGCTCGGTGCGTTTCCGCTTGAAGCTAAGGCGCATGGCGGAAAAGTATTGCAAAAACTTTATTTTGTTTCCGTTTGGCGTTATGATTGACATCGCGGGTAATAAAGAGTTAAAATGTTTATACTTAAGATGTTCCGAGCTTTCGATCGAACCGTAAGCGTGTCGCTTTCAGGTAAGCGCTTAAGTAATATAAGGATGTAAAAATCACATGAAATTGACATTCCGTTGGTACGGAGAAAAGGATTCCATTCCCCTTAAGCACATAGCTCAGATTCCCGGTATGACGGGCGTAGTCACTGCGGTTTACGACGTGCCCGTAGGCGAGGCATGGGGCGAAAAGTCGCTTCATCGTTTAAAAACGCTGTGCAAAGAGCATAATCTCGATATGGAAGTCATCGAATCCATACCCGTCCACGAGGACGTCAAAATGGGTTGCGGAGACAGGGACAAATATATCGACAACTATTGCGGAAATATCGAGCTTGTCGCCCGTCACGGCGTAAAGTGCGTATGTTATAATTTCATGCCGGTGTTCGATTGGCTCAGGACCGATATGTATCATAAAAACGCCGACGGCTCGACGTCGCTTTCCTACAGCCGTGAGGATTTCGAAAAGGTCGATCCGAACAATCTTCACCTTCCCGGGTGGGACGAGAGCTATACGCCCGATGAGCTGCGCGGACTGCTTGCGGCATACGGTAAGATTTCGCACGAAAAGCTGTTTGAAAATCTCGTGTACTTTTTAAAGCGCGTCATTCCCGTCTGCGAAAAGGTGGGCGTAAATATGGCGATACATCCCGACGATCCGCCTTGGGACGTGTTCGGCTTGCCGAGAATAGTCTCCTGCGAAGCCGATCTCGATAAGATATTCGCCGCCGTTCCCTCTGAGAGAAACGGGCTCACGTTCTGCACGGGCTCGTTCGGCGCGGGAAGGAAAAACGACCTTGTGGGAATGGCAGGTAAGTATGCTCGGCAGGGCAGGATACATTTCGCGCATCTTCGCAACGTGCTGTGGACGGACGAGAGCGACTCGTTCTGCGAGACGGGTCATCTTTCGAAAGACGGAAGTCTCGACATGGCGGCTATCGTGAAGGCGCTTGTAAAGGGCGGCTTCGACGGCTATGTCAGACCCGACCACGGAAGAAACATCTGGAGCGAAGACGGAAAGCCGGGCTACGGGCTTTACGACCGCGCACTCGGAGCGGCATATATAAACGGCTTATTCGAAGCGGTGGAAAAATCGGTCTGACGACTATTGTATAATTTATATAAACGTAATAAGGAGTAAATGACGAAATGAAATCAAACGGTTTGCCTCTGGGCGTTGATCTGAAAGGAAAAGTGGCGGTTGTCACGGGCGCGGGAGGCGTTATCTGCTCGACTGTCGCTCGGGCTCTTGCGGCGGCGGGAGCCAAGGTTGCTCTTCTCGATTTGTCCGAGGAGCGCGCGGCGCAGTATGCGGATGAAATTGTTTCGGACGGCGGTACGGCAAAGGGCTACGGCGCAAACGTGCTCGATAAAAAATCGCTGAAAGACTGTCATGCGTCTGTATTGAAGGATCTCGGAAAGTGCGATATCCTCATCAACGGCGCGGGCGGAAACAACCCGAAGGCGACGACGGATAAGGAATATTTCGAGCTCGGCGACATCGACGCGGACACGAAGTCGTTTTTCGATCTTACCGAGGACGGAGTGGGATTTGTGTTCAATCTCAACTTTCTCGGCACTCTCTTGCCGACGCAGGAATTCGCGCGCGACATGGTGGGCAGAAAGGAGTGTACGATAATAAACGTCTCGTCCATGAACGCCTTTACTCCGCTTACCAAAATACCCGCGTATTCGGGCGCAAAAGCCGCCGTTTCGAATTTTACGCAGTGGCTTGCCGTTCACTTTGCCAAGGTCGGCATAAGAGTGAACGCTATCGCGCCCGGCTTTTTCTCGACGGCGCAGAATAAGGCGCTCCTGTGGAATCCCGACGGATCTCCCACCGCGCGCACCGGAAAGATCCTTGCGGCGACTCCCATGGGCAGATTCGGCGAGGTAGACGAGCTAATCGGGTCCGTCCTCTTCCTTGCGAGCGAAAAAGCCGCGGGATTTATTACGGGAGTGGTTTTGCCGATTGACGGGGGGTTCTCCGCCTACTCCGGAGTTTGAGGGCTTATATACTTCGCAATACTGCGTTAAGCTCCGCGCCGCCTCGGTTGCGTACGATTTAGTACGCGCCCTTCGTCGGTGCTCGCTTGCCTTGTCTTGCTCGTATCTAAGCCCTCAAACAAGCGACATTGCTTAAACTTATGTGACCGTCTTGCTCGTATCCGAGTCTTAAAACGGGCAACGGAATGACTGCGCCAAAATACAATACTTTACGGAGAAATCGAATGAGTTATATAAAAGATAATTTTTTATTGCGAAATAGGACTGCCGAAAAGCTTTACCGCACCTATGCGGAAAAAATGCCTATAATCGACTATCACTGTCATCTGTCGGAAAAGCAGATACTCGAAAACAAACCGATAGAGGACATATACGAGGTCTGGCTTTCGGGCGATCATTATAAATGGCGTCTTATGCGCAATTACGGCGTGAACGAAGAGTACATCACGGGAGAGAAGAGCCGCTACGAAAAATTTTGCGCGTACTGCGCCGCTCTCGAAAGTGCGTTTGCAAATCCGCTGTATCATTGGTCGCAGCTCGAGCTCGAGAAGTTTTTCGGTTGCAAGCTCGAAATAAACAAGAAGAACGCCCCCGAGATCTGGCGGCAGTGCAACGAATATATCAAGTCGCACAACGTAACGCCGCAGAGCCTCATAGAGAGCGCAAACGTGACTCACGTGTTTACCACGAACGAAATATTCGACGATCTCGGCACGTTTGACGAGATAGCGAAAAAGAACTACAAGTTCAAGGTGTTTCCGTCCTTCCGCGCCGACAAAATAATGAACATAGAAGCGGACGGCTACAACGGCTTTGTCGATAGGCTGGGAAGTATGGAAAGTTTCGAGGAGCTAAAGGCGGCGCTTGAGAAAAGGCTGGACGCATTTATGAAAGTCGGCGCTCGGGCAAGCGATATTTCGGTGCGCAAGGTCTATCCCGTCCCGACCGAAGAGGAAGCAAAGGCCGTATTCGAAAAACGAAGAAGAGGCAATGCCGTTTCCGAGGCGGAGGCGGAAATATTCAAGGGTTATCTCACATACTTTCTCATGAAGATGTATGCTCGGCACGGCATAGGCACGGAATTACATATCGGGGCAATGCGCAACAACAATTCCGCCATGTTCGCAAAGGTGGGCGCGGATACGGGTTACGACAGTATTGCCTGCGATGACAGTATTTCCGGGCTTTCGCGCCTGTTCGATAGGCTCGAGTGCGAGAAGTCGCTTCCGAGGACTATCGTATTCAATCTCAACCCCAAGATGAACGCCGAGATAATGACGCTTATCGGTTGCTTTCAGTCGGACGAAGCGAAAGGAAAGATCCAATACGGTCCCGCATGGTGGTTCCTCGACAATAAGGCGGGTATCGAAAGACACCTTGTCGATCTCACCGCAACGGGGCATATCGCCACTTTCGTCGGTATGCTCACGGACAGCCGTTCGCTTCTGTCGTATACGCGTCACCACTATTTCCGCAGGATCCTCTGCAATTTCCTCGGAGAGATGATCGAGCGCGGAGAAATGACTTCGGATACGGAAATGGTCGGCGGCGTCATAGAGGACATTTGCTACAACAACGCAATGCGCTATTTCGGTTGCGTTTGAATAATTTGAATTTTTCGGAGGATTATAAATGGACAGACTTATACCCGTTGTGGTGATAAAGGAGCTTTCCGAGACCGAAACCGTGCTTTCGGCGCTCGAAAAAAGCGGCATAAACTGTGCGGAAATAACTTTCCGTACGGCTTGCGCGGGCGAGGCGATAGAGCTCGCCTGCAAGAGATTCCCGTCCATGAACGTGGGCGCAGGTACGGTTATAAATGCCGAGCAGTGCGAACGCGCGCTTAAGGCGGGCGCAAAATTCATAGTCTCTCCCGGGCTGTCGGAGAGCGTCGCGAAGGTCTGCGCAAAACATAAAGTCCCGTACTATCCGGGTTGCGTGACGCCCACCGAGATAATGGCGGCGCTCGAGCTCGGCATCACGACGGTCAAATTTTTCCCTGCAAACGTCTACGGCGGTCTCAAGGCGCTCAAGGCGCTTTCCGCTCCGTTCCCGCAGGTGAAGTTCATACCGACGGGCGGCGTGAACCGCGACAATCTCGACGAGTTTCTCGCATACGATAAGGTTGCGGCTGTCGGGGGAAGCTTTTTTGTGGACGAAGCCCTTAAAAAGGACAGAGCCTGACGACGGGACTCAATTTCGAAATCATGTTATTTAGGAGAAATCGGATATGAAAAAAGTTGTTACGTTCGGCGAGGTCATGCTCAGACTTGCGCCCGAAAACTATTTGAGGTTCGTCCAGAGCGACAGGCTCGAGGCGACCTTCGGCGGCGCGGAAGCAAATGTTGCGGTGAGCCTGGCAAACTACGGCATGAACGCCGCTTTCGTCACGAAACTGCCGACGCACGAGATAGGTCAGGCGGCTGTAAACAGCCTGAGAAAATACGGCGTGGACACTTCTCAAATCGTGCGCGGCGGCGAAAGGGTGGGCATATACTACTGCGAAAAGGGCGCGAGCCAACGCCCGAGCAAAGTCATATACGACCGCGCTCATTCTTCGATCGCGACGGCAAAGGAAGGCGACTTCGATTGGAAAAAAATCTTCGCAGACGCCGATTGGTTTCATTTCACGGGCATAACTCCCGCGCTTTCGGATGACGTCGCAAGGATATGTCTTGCGGCGGTGAAGGAAGCGAAAAAGTGCGGTCTTACGGTTTCGTGCGATCTCAATTTCCGCAAAAAGCTCTGGAGCAAGGAGCAGGCGAATAAAACAATGGGCGAGCTTTGCAAGTGCGTAGACTATTGCATAGCGAACGAAGAGGACGCAAAAGACGTTTTCGGGATCGAGGCAAAGGGCAGCGACATCTACGGCGGTAAGCTCGATAAGGACGGATATATTTCGGTCGCCGAAAAGCTGACCGAGCGTTTCGGTTTCAAGGGCGTTGCCATAACCCTGCGCGAAAGCAAGAGTGCGAACGACAACGACTGGTCGGGAATGCTCTATACTGGCAAAAAGGCGTATTTCTCGAAGAAGTATTCGATGCACATAGTCGACAGAGTGGGCGGCGGCGACAGCTTCGGCGGCGGACTCATATATGCGCTTAGGAGCGGATACGACGCACAGAAGGCGATAGAGTTCGCGGTTGCGGCAAGCTGTCTCAAGCATACCGTGGAGGGCGATTACAATCTCGTGTCGCTTTCCGAAGTCGAGAGCCTTGCGGGCGGCAACGCTTCGGGCCGCGTTCAGCGCTGACATTCCCTAATTTTCAAGGTAATAAATCAAAGACATGAACGTATAAGGCGCTCATGTCTTTTTTTGAGTATATTTCGATTTGTGGTTTTCAATCGTCTACTTGAACTTCATTGCGGGGAAGCGCCGTGCCATAAACGCGTCGCTAAAGAACCTGTCGAGCAGTCTGCCGACGGCGGTCGAAGCCTCTACGCCCGCGTTGCGCGCCGCGTATCTCATCATTGCGCCCACTGTTATCGTAAGGTCGACTGCCACTACGCAGACCATTACGACCGCAACAACTTTCATGGCTCTTTTAGGGTACATTTCGAGAAGAGT
The DNA here is from genome assembly GCA_910587445.1 of uncultured Christensenellaceae bacterium. Taxonomy (GTDB): domain Bacteria; phylum Bacillota; class Clostridia; order Christensenellales; family Pumilibacteraceae; genus MGBC157735. The sequence goes on along the minus strand of CAJULE010000003.1, from coordinate 103,649 downwards.
GTCAAGCGGGCGGTAGACGAAGAATATAACGACCACGCATAAAAGCCCCCAAAACATCATGTAGGTAAATGTCGTGCGTCCGAAGATATTCAAGAATTTGTCCGAATAGTCCCACGAGCGCGTTCCGAGAATGAGCTCTTCGAGATAGCTAAGTATATATTCGACTATTCCGCCGCCGACCATTCCTATGAGATAGACTTCATATACCCTTGTGCGGTTTCTCAGGCACAGTATTATTACAAGTCCGCCCACGCCGTAAACGAAATTAAAGGGAGTGAAAAGACTGCCGTTGCAAAAAACAAAGCCGTTGCCGTTCATGAAGTTCCAAATGGTTTCCCAAATCGTGCCGACGAGTCCGCCCAAAAGATAGATGAATACGCCTTTGGAAAAGTTCATGGTGCGCTTATTGCCGCCGCTGTTTCCGCCGTACAGAGGAAGCGGGACATTTATCGAAACTTTGGGCGTTTTTGCCGCCATCTGTCACCTCCGCGCGCAAGTGCTGAAAAGTCTTATAAAGAATTATACTACTTTGCGACAATTTTCGCAACCGAATTTCCGAATTTTATTGTGACGAATGTGTAATAAATATTTGACAAACCGTGAAATTTTTGTTGACATATGCTTTCCGATTTGCTATACTGTAAGGGCACTTGGGAGCTTAGCTCAGCTGGGAGAGCATCTGCCCTACAAGCAGAGGGTCATAGGTTCGAACCCTATAGCTCCCACCAAGACCCACCCGATCTAACCCGAAAAGTTCGATCGGGTTTTTCTTTTGTAAAGCACGTCGCCAAACGGCGTGTTTTTGCATTATACGGCGCGTTTGCTGCCGTAACGCAAGCGCTTCTTCGATACGACAATAAAACGTCTTGTGCCGTGTATTTTGAAACGGTCAATCGCGTAAACAAGTACGATTTCAAAAGCGTCAGATCTTTCGCTGTCGGACAACATCTTTTGAAACGCCGGACGGTTGCCGTTCGTTCCCGTCATAGCCTTGTCTATAAAAGCGCCCCCAAAAGTGCCAAACGGTAAAAATGCCCCTCGCAAACCCTTGCAATTTCTTTGAAAATATGCTATATTGATTATGCGAAACAATTATTACCGCCCGATTTAGGAGTAAGGGTATTTTTTAATTTCATAGAAATATCGTTCGATATACACTAATAGAATTCGGCAAAAATGCAGATTCCTTTTATGTGTGTATCGGATCATACCCGTACTGCGTAATAATTGTTTCGCGACAGTCGGAGTTTGCGTTTTTCGTGCGCTTGCTTCGGTTGGCGCACTTTTTTATTTATAGGAGGTTTTTACATGAAAAGGAAACTCATCACTCTGCTTTCGCTTGTTTGCGCGATCGCCTGCGCGTTCTCGCTTGCCGCTTGCGGCGGAGGTGAAACAAATGTCGAAGCGACGGGCATTTCGCTCAATCGTGAAACGCAGCTTTTTGAAGGTATACTCACGGGCGATACGTTGCAATTTACCGTAGGGCAGACCGTTACGCTGACGGCGACACTGACGCCCGTAGACGCGACGAGCGAAATCACGTGGCAGTCGAACGCACCCAAAATCGCGAGCGTGGACGGGAACGGAAAAATCACCGCATTGCAAACGGGGGACGCCGTCATTACGGCGACGGCGAACGGCAACCGCGCCATGTGTTTTGTGCAAGTGCTCGCGCCGTCCGTTTCGGATTTTGCCGAAGAAGCGGCGGCATTTGTAAAAGCAAATATCCGGCCGCAAGTTATCGGCAAGGATAAGGACGTAAAAAGCGAAACATGGTCTATGGAAATAAACGACGACAACACCGTAGAGAAGTTCAGCATTTTATATATTTACGCGAGTGGCAAAACCGAGCGGACGGTAGAGCTTGCCGACATAACGCTTTCATCGCCGCTGTCGTTCTATTCCGTTTTAGATAATTCCGCAAGCGATGTTAAACTTTCGGTAGATAGAAAAACGGTGTTTACGTTCAATGCAAAATATAATTATGATTATCAAGATATTACAAATGCTTTATATGCTTCCGAAGGGAAAACATCAAGCATAAAACTTATATCGGAAGCGACCGCTATCTATGAAACGAATACGGCTTATAATTATTTTGTAATTGCTAATAGCAATATTGAAATATATAAAATTGAAGTGAGAAAAGGAAGTGGCTCAATATCTGATATTATTAAAAATTTTGAAAATGGCAGAAAGCTAAAAGCTGTAAATATAGGCTCCCACACTATGAACGGAACGGTCATATATTCGGAGGATTACACGTATGAAAAATAGCGCGAAAAAGTTTTTCCTTACGATTTTAATATTTGTTTGTCTATTCTGTTTTTCGTTCGGTTTGGCTGCCTGCGGCGATAAAGGCAACGGCGGCGGCACAACAGACAACGGCGAAACGCCGGTAACGCCTTCCGGCAAAACGTACACCGTCATTTTCGATGCGAACGGCGGACAGTTCGATAAAGGCGAAATCGAAATCGACGGCGAAGTGATAGACGACGGGTCGGAAGTTTCGTCGGACGGTAAAACGCTTACGGTCGTTTCCGATTCGGCTACCGTGTTCGAGCCGTACCGTATGCCCGAACTTTCCCGCAATGCGTTCTGCGGTTGGTCGAAAGACAAGAGCGGCGAAACGCTGTGGGATTTCGAAAAGGACGAACTTACGGGCGACACCACTACGCTGTACGCCGTGTGGGCGGAGTCGTTTGACTTCACGCTCTCGGAAGATAGAAGTCATTACATCGTGCGCGGTATCGGCGCGCTTTCGGGCGACGTGGAAATACCCGAAACACACAACGGCAAGCCCGTTACGGAGATCGCAAAGGAAGCGTTTAAAAACAGCAGTGTGCTTACGGGTATCGTCGTTCCCGACAGTGTGACTACTATCGGTGAAGGCGCATTCCGAAACGCTCGGAAACTTACGAACGTAAAGCTCGGCGAAGGCGTTACTACGCTTCCCGTAATGATATTCGAGGACTGCAACGAGCTGGAAATATTGGGGTTGCCGAAATCTTTGAAATCGGTCGGGGAACGCGCGTTCGGAACGGCGTTTAACGGGAATAAATCTTTAACCGAAGTGCACTATGCGGGCACGATAGACGATTGGTGCGCGATCGAATCTATGGAGAGTTATTCGGATATGTATACGGGCGACTACCGCAACCCCTTATGCAACGGTATCGCCGAACTTTACATAAACGGAAACAAGGTAACGGAAATTACGATCAACGCCGAACATATCAACGGTTATGCGTTTTATCTGTGCCAAACGATCGAGCGCGTTACGATCGGCAAAAACGTCAAAACGATCGGTAGTAAGGCATTTTACCGCAATGCGATCGAGTCGCTTACCTTTGCCGCGAACTCCGAACTAGTATCTATCGGAGAAGAAGCGTTTACGGGCAACGATATGACGGCGCTTATGTTGGCGGACAGCCCCGCAACGGTGGACGTTTCGGCGTTTAATGATTGCAACAAATTGCGTTCCGTCGATTTGAACGGTACGCAAAAAGTTTACGACAAGGCTTTCGACAACTGCTTTCTACTCGAAAATCTCGATTTGGGCGACGTCGAATATTTGGGCAGTAATGTTTTTACGGGCAACACCGTGCTGAACGAAGAAGGTTCGCTCGCAAGCGTGACTATTCCCGAAACGGTTTGGTATATCGGCAAAGGGTGTTTCGCGGCGCAGCCCGCGCTTAACGGCGTTACTTTTTCCGGCAGTGCGGCAACTTCAACGTGGCAGGTAGGGAATGAAAACGTATCGGGCGCAACGCTTACGAACCCTGCGACAGCCGCCGCAAAAATAAAATCGGGAAGCTCATGGATACGGCTTTTCGGCGCGCTCACCTACGACAACAACAACGTCGTTACGGGCGTAGCGGACAAAAACGGTGTGGGCGCGCTCGCAGTGCCCGCAACCAACGACGGTAAACCCGTAACGAAGATCGCGGCGAACGCCTTTAAGGGGTTGAAAGGGCTTAAAAATCTTACCGTACACAAAAACGTGACCCAAATAGGCGACGGGTTTGTCGACGGTTGCGACGGGCTGGAAAGCGTTTCGGTCGTCGCGGATAATATCGCCTATGCAAGTCAAAACGGTATGCTCTATAAGAAAAACGGCGCGATGCTTTGGGTGAGCCCGTCCGTCGGCACGACGCACTCTACGGGCGATCTGCGTATTCCGAGCGGCGTAACAACCGTTCCGAGCGGAATGTTCGCAAATCGCAATATTTGGAATATAGTCATTCCCGAAAGCGTTACCGAAATCGGCGACGGCGCGTTCGACGGCTGTCCTATCGAGCTTGCCGAAGTGCCTGTAAACGCTATACCGTATATTCTGAACGACGTTTTGCGTTCGGTGAACATCACAAGCGGCACGGAGCTTCCCGAAGAAGCGTTTAAGGGCTGCGACGCTCTCGAATACGCATGGTTTCCCGATACTATGACGAGTATCGGCGCACGCGCGTTCGAAAACTGCACGAGCCTGAAAACGGTTACGGTGAAAGAAAAAATTACGGAGATCGGCGACGGTGCGTTTAACGGCTGTAACAATATAGAAAGCGTTACGGTGGAAAAGGGCAACACGGCGTTCGTCGCGAAAGACGGATTTTTGTACAACGCCGATAAAACCGAAATTTTGCTTATAACAAGCGCAGTCAAAGGCGAGATCGTCATTCCGGACGGCATGACGGAAATAAGCGCGGGAATGTTCGCAAACAATACGAATATAACGAGCATCGAAATTCCCGACAGCGTAACGGCTATCGGCGGCGGCGCGTTCGACGGGTGTACTGCGCTCACCGAGATCACGGTGTCGGGCGGCAATGCGGCGTTTGCGAGCCAAAACGGCATTTTGTACAACAAGGATAAAACGCAAATCGTATTCATTCCGCAGGGCGTTACGGGCGAAGTCGTTATTCCGAACGGCGTAACGAAAATAGCGTCGCGCGCGTTCTACGGTTGCAAGGGCATAACGAAAATTACCTTGCCCGACAGCGTAACCGAAATCGGCGAGTATGCGTTCTTCGGCTGCACTGCGCTTACCGAAATAAAATTGCCCGACGGCGTAACGAAAATAGGAAATTCGGCGTTCCGTGGCTGTAACAAACTGACGAATATCGTCATTCCGAGCGGCGTTACCGAAATAGCAAACTCTGTGTTCCGAGGCTGTTCTTCGCTTACGAGCATAACGTTCCCGAGCGGAATCGAAAATATCGGCTACAATGTTTTTTACGGCTGTAATAAGCTGACCGACATAAATTTTGACGGCACGAAAGCCGATTGGAACATTATTCCCAAATTCGAGTTCGGCGGCAAGTATACCGTGCACTGCACCGACGGCGATATAACGAAAGATTGATACTCAAGCAAACCTATTAAGCCGAGATTTTATTGTGAAGTCTCGGCTTAGTCATTATCGCGCTTCTTTCGCAAGCCGCAGACCCGAAAAATTTCCCGATATTTTCCGATAGCTATTGACTTATTGAATTTTCGGCGTTATAATTCGGAATAATTTTTCCGCAATAAAACAAGGCAGGCAGAGCGTTAGGCTCCGCCTGTCTTTTCGTATAAACGTATAATATCTAAAATAACGCTTCCACTACTTATCGAGTATTCGATCCGAGGAAATGTTCAATGTCCTTGCAAGTTTGCGTAAAGACGACGTCTTGAAATCGTTGCCCTTCAAAATATTGTTCAAGGTAGACACCGTGATCCCGCACTGCCGACAAAATTCTTTTTTTGTCAGACCGTTATTTTCGATGTAGTCCGATATGAGTTTGGTATCGATAAAATTTTTCATTTGAGAACCGTCCGCATAGTATACGGCTCTAAGCCGTATAATTATTATATAATGCTTTTAGCCGTATGTCAACACAAATACGGCTGAAAGCCGTATCATAATCGTATGAGCAAGTTCGGTGAGAGATTTAAAGAGGTTTTGGCGGAAAACAACCTGTCGCAGAGTGCGTTTGCCAAGAGGATCTATTTGTCGCAAGGCATAGTCAATAATTATTGTACGGGGAAAAGAGAACCTTCTTTGGACGTACTGATTTTGATCTGCAAGGAACTCAATGTCAGTGCGGATTATCTGCTCGGTCTGACCGACTGAACTCAATATCGTGCGAAATACGGAAAAGGGCGCGTGGCGTGTCCTTTTTTTAATATCGAGACAACGGCTTGCGTCTATTGCCTTTTAATGAATTTAGCAAGGGTTTGCTTTACGACGTCGAGATCTATGGGCTTTGCGATATGCGCGTTCATGCCGCTGTCGAGGCATTTTTTCATGTCGTCGGCAAATGCGTCGGCGGTCATGGCTATTATGGGAAGATCTCTGTCGGGGTGCTTGAGCTTTCTTATCGTCTCCGTCGCCTCATAGCCGTTCATGACGGGCATACGTATGTCCATAAGTACGGCGTCGTATGTGCCGGGAGCGGAGCTGCCGAGCATATCGACGCAGATCTTGCCGTTTTCCGCGCGCTCGCAGGTTATGCCCGCACTTTCGAGCAGGGTGTCGGCGATTTCCCAATTGAGATCGTTGTCCTCGGCAAGCAATATGCGCGTGCCCGAAAGATCGACGTTTTTCGAGTCGCTTTCGGAGTTTGCAGAGACGTCGCCGTCGACATATTTTTTCAGACCGTAAAAGAGGGTGGACTTAAACAGCGGTTTTCCTATGAAGCCGCATATCCCGACGCTGCGCGCGTCGTTTTCTATTTCGCTCCAATCGTAGGCGGAAATGAGAAGGATAGGGATGGTCGTACCCGTGAGGCGTTTGCGGATCTGCTGTGCCGTTTCTATACCGCCTATTCCGGGAAGCTTCCAATCCATGAGTATTACGTCGTAGTCGTCGCCGCGCTCGTGAGCCTCTATCGTCTTTTCGACCGCCGTTTCTCCGTCGAGCGCCCATTCGCCCGTGATCCCGATTTCCTTAAGCGCCGCGACCGTGGTTTCGCAAAGCTGTTCGTCGTCGTCCACTACGAGCATCTTCCGAGAGGGAAGCATCATCTCCTCTTCGGGAATGAGCGCGCGTTCGAGATCGAGCGTTATGCGGAACAGAGTGCCCTTGCCGAGCTCGCTTTTAAGGTCGATCGTGCCGTTCATACGGTCGACGATATATTTCGTTATCGACATTCCGAGTCCCGTGCCCTCGGTTTTGTGGACGCGCAGATTGTCCTCGCGAGTGAAGGAGTCGAATATCTTTTTCTGGAATTCGGGCGACATACCTATGCCGTTGTCCTTTACGCTAATGTGCGTGCGCACGAATTTTTGTCCCGAAGGGGATGGCTCCTGCTTTACGGAAAGCTCTATCGTGCCTTCCTCGGGTGTGAACTTTATTGCGTTCGACAGTAGGTCCAAAAGCACCTGATTGAGACGGACGCTGTCGCAGTACACGTTTTCCTGCGTGACGTTATTTGCGTTGACGTTGAAATTCTGATGTTTGATTTTTATCTGGGGCTGAACGATAGTCGTCACGCCGTCAAGCACCTCGCGCAGAGAGATCTGCTCCATGTTGAGCGTCATCTTGCCGCTTTCGATTTTCGACATATCGAGTACGTCGTTTATGAGCCCGAGAAGGTGCTTGCTCGAAAGAGCTATCTTTTTGAGACAGTCGTTTACCTGTTTTGTGTTGTCCATATTTGCACGCGCGATTGCCGTCATGCCGACTATGGCGTTCATGGGCGTGCGTATATCGTGGGACATATTGGAGAGGAATTCGCTCTTTGCGGCGTTGGCGCGAACGGCGCTTTCCCGCGCGTCTTGCAGCTGCCGGACGTTTTGACGGTTGAAGTGGAGATACAGCAGGAATATGACTGCGAGTACGACGATTATCACGGCGATCGCGATGACGATCATATACAGCCACTGCGAGCTTAGCGTCGAAATTACCGAGTCGAGGTTCGTATTGTCCATGATGGTTATCATATACCATTCGGACATCGCAAGTTTGCTGCAATACATATGTACGTGATGATTGTCGATGTGCAAGATGTTCGAATACACGGCGCCGAGCTGCATATTGTCGTTCAGTTCTTCCAATATATTGTCGGTGTCTATTTCCGTATCTTCGAGCGTATCGCGCCAAAACGCCGAAAAATACTTGTATTGCTGTAGGTTTGTTCGACCGAGCACAAACGAATTTTTTTCGTGCGTATCGGGGTCTTCGTCTTTACGCACTATATACGAATAGTAAGGCTCCGTGACGGTCGTATCTTCGTTTATGCTTAGCATATCCACGAAGTCCTTGTTCGTGATACCGGCAATAAGCGCCATGCTTTTGCCGCCGTGCGACATCGTATATTTCGTCGACGGAACGCTTATGATTACCACGTTGTCGTCCGATTTGTCGTTTTCGGTAATGCCGCTGCCTACGGCGATTTTATTTTCGCTTGCGAGCACGGATTTCCGAAAAGGTATCGGGTCGGTCACCTTCAGGCTCTTGCCGAAAACAAGGTCGACCGTGCTTCCGTTTTCTATGTCGTTTAGATCCTCTACCGAATAGAAAGCCAAGAATTCGAAGCCGCTGAGCTTCGCGCTGTTCTTGAGGTCGTCGTTCGTCGCAAGGTTGTCGTCGCTGTCGAGCGTTTCGACCATGGAGATTCTCTGGCTCATTACCGATTCGAAACGGCGGTTTATCTGATAGCCCATGCTTGTCATGTATGTTTCGCCGACATTGTCTATCGTATCGTTGCTGTTTTTGTTCATGGTTACGCCCAAAACGACGAACGTCGCTATGCACAGCAAAATGCCCGTTATGATGACTATAAGCATTATGCGTTGGCTCTTTCCGCTCCAAAGCTGCTTTTCGGCGGCAGTATTCGGTTTATTCATAATATCCTCCCAAAGGATCGTCGTGTCTGTTGTTGATTCTATATCGATTGAACATTCTATACTATTGTAACTTATTCGCCCCGCAAAGTCAATAAAAACGCAAGTTCGAGCCCGCGCTTTTGTGCAGTAAATCGCTTTTAATCGGAGCGTATCGCGGGGCTCTTTGCGCCGCCGCTTTTCACCGTTTTGCTCTTGTAGCCGCCGGGGGACAGCCCCGTATGTCGGCGAAAGACCTTGCAGAAATAGTTGTATTCGGAAAAGCCGCATTCCGAGGCGGTATCCGCAATGCTCTTTCCCGCCGACAGCAGTTTTTTCGCGTGCTCTATTCGGCAGTACATAACGTATTGCATTATGCCCATTCCGAACGCTCTCATGGATAGGTTGTATAAGGCGGTGCGCGAGCAATTGAAGCGTTTGCAGATGTCGTCGCACGTCGGCGGAAGAGAGAGGTCGCTTTTTATGTAGCCGTCTATTTCGAACGAGACGTCCTCGTCCTTCCACCGTGCGAGATTTTTGAGATTGACGTAGGACGACATCGCGTCGAGAAGGGTGGCTGCGGCGCGTATTTCGTCCTCTGTCTTTACGGAGATCTCCCCGAGGGCGGCGCGGCTCTTTTCATGAGCAACTCCGTACTTTTCGGCGATCGCGCAGGCATTCTCCACGGCGTCGTCGAGATTTTCCTTAGGCAGCATATGGGCAAGGATTGCATATCCCAAGACGCCGCCGCCGAGCTGTATGGGCGTAATGGCTTCGGTTATGCCCGCATGGCAGACGTAGATGTGCGGCGCTCGGAGCTTAGCCGCCCTTAGGCAGGCGTCGCGGTCGCACTTTTTGCAACCCTCTTTTCCCGCGGCGCTCTCGCGAATACAGCGGCAAAAGGCGGGCGCGGTTTTCGGGTATTCCGTGACGGGATTGAACTCGTCGTCGAAAATGGATATCCTTATTCCCACCGCCGTGTGGAAATCCTTGAGGATACCGTCGAGCTGTTGAAAATCGTAAGTGCTTATCATGTATACATTATAACACAAACAAAATAAAAAAGCTATAATTTTAAACGCGTGTGAACAAAATTACCCAAAATAAAAACATATAACCCTTTATTTATATCGTATAAGGTGATAAAATACGAGTATGGATTTATATTCAAACAAAAACAAGGAGATTATGAAAGATGGGCGAGATTTTCAAGGGAATATCCAAAGTCAAGTACGAGGGAGCGAATTCGAAGAACGTATTGGCGTTCAAGTATTACGATCCCGAGAGAGTGGTGCTCGGCAAGAAGATGAGCGAGCACTTGCCGTTTGCTATGGCGTGGTGGCACAACCTTTGCGCAATAGGCGCAGATATGTTCGGAAGAGGCACCGCGGATAAGCATTTCGGCGCGGTCGAGGGGACCATGGAGCACGCGAAAGCCAAAGTGGACGCGGGCTTCGAATTCATGGAAAAGCTCGGAATAAAATACTTCTGCTGGCACGACGTCGACCTCGTGCCCGAGGACGCGGACATAAACGTCACAAACAAGCGCCTCGACGAGATTTCCGACTATATACTCGAAAAGATGAAGGGCACGGACATCAAGTGCCTTTGGGGAACGGCAAATATGTTCTCCAATCCACGCTTTTGCAACGGCGCGGGTTCGACGAACAGTGCGGACGTATTCGCTTTTGCGGCGGCACAGGTAAAGAAGGCTCTCGACATAACCGTAAAGCTCGGCGGCAGAGGATATGTGTTCTGGGGCGGCAGAGAGGGCTATGAAACCCTTCTCAACACCGACATGAAGTTCGAGCAGGAAAACATCGCCCGCCTCATGCACATGGCTGTCGACTACGGCAGAAAGATAGGCTTCAAGGGCGACTTCTATATCGAGCCTAAGCCGAAGGAGCCCATGAAACATCAGTACGATTTCGACGCGGCTACGGCTATAGGCTTCTTGCGCGCGCACGGGCTCGACAAGGATTTCAAGCTCAACATAGAGGCAAACCACGCTACGCTTGCGGGACACACGTTCGAGCACGATCTGCGCGTATCCGCCATAAACGGTATGCTCGGCTCGGTCGACGCCAACCAGGGCGACAGTCAGCTCGGCTGGGACACCGACGAGTTCCCGTTCGACGTGTATACGGCTACGATGTGTATGCTCGAGATAGTTCGCGCGGGCGGCATGACGGGCGGATTGAATTTCGACGCGAAAAACCGTCGTCCGTCGTATACGGTCGAGGATATGTTCGCGGGCTATATACTCGGCATGGACACGTTTGCTTTGGGACTTCTGAATGCAGCCGCGCTCATAGAGGACGGCAGACTCGATAAGTTCGTCGAGGAGCGCTATGCAAGCTATCGCAATACCGATATAGGCAAGAAGATAATCGGCGGCAAAACAAATCTCGAGGAGCTTGCAAGCTATGCGGCTAAGCTCAAGGCGCCCGCAATGCCCGGAAGCGGCAAGCAGGAAGTGCTCGAAAGCATAGTAAACAGCGTGCTGTTCGGTAAGAAGTAATGAATACGTTTATAGGCATAGATCTCGGAACGTCGGCGGCAAAGCTACTGCTCGTTACGGCGGACGGGCGGATTCTTTCGTCCGAGTGTGCAAGCTATCCAGTGCGCTATCCCGCCGACGGCTGGAGCGAGCAGGACCCCGTCGATTGGTTCGACGGCGTGATCGCGGCGGCCAAGCGGCTTTTGAAAGGGCAGGATAAGGCGAGCGTGCGCGGCATAGGTCTCGGCGGACAGATGCACGGGCTTGTCGCTCTCGACAAATACGGCAAGGTAATACGTCCGTGTATTCTTTGGAACGACGGAAGAACCGAGAAAGAGACGGCATACCTGAACGAACATATCGGCAAAGATAAGCTGCTCGAAATGACGGGTAACATAGCTTTCGCCGGCTTTACCGCGCCGAAAATATTGTGGCTTAAAAAGCACGAGCCGAAAAATTTCGAAAAGATAGATAAAATTCTTCTCCCCAAGGACTACATAGTCTACCGCCTTACGGGCGAGTTTTCGTCCGACTATTCGGACTTTGCGGGCACGCTCCTTCTCGACGTAGAGCATAAGCGTTTCAGTGAAGAGATGTGCGAAATCTGCGGGGTGAACAAACAGTGGCTCCCGACCCTTCACGAATCATACGAGACTGTGGGGACGCTTGTTAAGGACATCGCCGACGAGCTCGGGCTGAAAAGCGACGTGATAGTCTGCGCGGGCGCGGGCGACAACGCGGCGGCGGCGGTCGGCACGGGCATAATCCGCGACGGCGACTGCAATGTCTCGCTCGGCACGAGCGGAACGGTGTTCATACCGCGCGACAAGTTCGACGGCGGAAGCGGGGACAGCCTGCACAATTTCTGTCATGCAAGCGGAAAATACCACCTTATGGGCTGTATTCTTTCGGCGGCTTCGTGCAATCGCTGGTGGATGGAGGAGGTCTTGAAAAGCTCGGATTTCGACGGCGAACAGCGCGGAGCGGAGAGTATGCTCGGCAAAAACGGCGTGTACTTTTTGCCGTACCTCATGGGCGAGCGCTCTCCTCACAACGACGTTAATGCCCGAGGCGCGTTTATAGGGCTCAGACCCGATACGTCGAGGACGGCTATGACCCTTGCCGTTTTGGAAGGCGTGGCGTTTGCCTTGAAGGACTGCGTGGAAGCGGCGAAAAAGGGCGGCGCGAATATAGAGAGCACGCGCATTTGCGGCGGCGGCGCGAAGAGCCCGCTGTGGAGAAAGATAATCGCCGACGTGCTCGGCGTTCCCGTCGAGATCCCCAAAGTCGAGGAAGGACCGGCTTACGGCGGAGCCATTCTCGCGATGACGGCTTACGGCGCATATCCTTCGCTCGAAGCTGCGGTCTCGGCGACGACTTCCGTTAAGGAAACCGTCCTGCCCGACAAGCGCATTGTCGAGCACTACAAGCACAGATACGAGGTCTATAAGGAGCTTTATCCCGCGCTTAAAGGCGTATTTGCAAAGATGTAACATATAAATATAAGGAGCGAAAAGAGATGAAACAGCAAGTATTCAATCCCTATCTTCCGAGCTACGAATATATCCCCGACGGCGAGCCTCATGTGTTCGGCGACAGGGTGTATGTGTACGGCTCGCACGATAGGTTCGACGGCAGCGGTTTTTGCATGAACGACTATGTGACCTGGTCCGCGCCCGTGGACGATTTGTCCGATTGGCGGTACGAGGGCGTCATCTGGCGCAAAAAAGACGATCCGCACTATAAGGGCAGAGGCAGTATGTACGCGCCCGACGTATGTTTGGCGCCCGACGGAAAGTACTATCTGTACTATGCGTTTAATCCGGGCATTACCCGCAAAAGCTGGGCGATACGGTGCGCCGTTTCGGATACGCCCGTGGGACCGTTCGAATACCACGGCGAAGTCGATCTGTATCCGTATTCGAAGGAGTATCTCCCGTTCGATCCCGCAGTGTATGTCGAGGACGGCAGGGTGTGGCTGTATTACGGCTCGGGTATGTTCTTTCCCGTGCTCGGCGTTTCCAAGAAGAAGATAATGGGCGGTGCGGTCGTCGAGCTCGACCCCGCAGATATGCTCACCCTGAAGGGACGCCCCAAACAGACCCTTCCGATAGGCGGCAAGGAGGTCGGACAGCACGGCTTTTTCGAAGCCTCTTCCATGCGCAAGATAAACGGCAAGTATTACTTTGTCTATTCCTCTACGATAGGACACGAGCTTTGCTATGCGATCGGCGATACGCCCGAGGGACCGTTTAAGTTCGGCGGTACGATAGTCAGCAACGGCGACATAGGTCTTAAGGTGCACAACGGACCCAAGACCGCCGCAAACTATACGGGAAATACCCACGGCGGCATACTGAGTATCGGCGACAAGCACTATATTTTCTATCACCGCCAGACCAACCGCAACTGCTTTTCGAGACAGGACTGCGCCGAGGAAATCAAGATAGAATCCGACGGAAGCATAAAGCAGGTCGAAATGACGAGCTGCGGCTTGAACGGAAAACCGCTCGAGGGCAACGGCGAGTACGAGGCGAGGATCGCCTGCAATTTGACCTCTCGCAACGGCGGCAGGTTCCATGCGAAACCCATAGGCAAAAACGCGAAAGGATGTCATCCGTACTTTACGCAGAGCGGCAAGGACAGAGACGGGGACGGCGACCAATATATCGCCAACTTCACCGACGGCGCGATGGCGGGCTTCAAGTATTTCGATATAAAAGAGGTGAAGCGCGTCGGCGTAAAGGTGCGCGGCAATGCCGTAGGCGAAATGGTCGTGACGAACGAGCCTTTCGGCGCGCCGGTGGCAACGATTGCAATATCTCCGTCGAAAGAAGCAAACACTTTCCTCTCCGAGTATACGGGAGAGGACGGAGTGAAGGCGCTGTACTTCACATATGTCGGAAAAGGCAAAGTCGACTTTTTAAGCTTTACGCTCGAAAAGGAATAATTTATAACTACGCGATTTGATTGAAAGGCTCTTCGAAAGCGAAGGGTCTTTTGTCGCTTTCATGTCGTATAGGACGTGAAAACGTCGATTGTGCCGTATCTATTGAAATCCTTTTGAGGGTGATTTATAATGCAGTTACATTACAAATCTACAGGAGGATTTTATGAAAAGATTGGGCAAAATAGCGGCAGTGCTTCTCGGCGTGTGCATGATTATGTGCATGGCAGTCGGCTGCGGAGGGCTTGACGGGACTTTCACGATGAAAGAGACGGTAGATGTCGATTACGGAGATACTACGCTTCATATGCCGTATTATTGGGAACTTACCGTAGAAGGAGATACTTATGAGATGATAATGACCGTAGATATAAGCGGCGGTTTTGCAATGTGTCGCGGTTGGACGGGCAAATGTTCGGTGGACGGCAACACCGTTACTTGCGAAAAAGCAGACAAGTTCTTTGCTTATCAGGCTACGATCGAGACTGCCGACGACGGCACAACTTCGCCGAAAATCGATAAAACGACCAAAGAGGAAACCGACGCACCCGCAGAAGGAATGGGCGGTGCGGAAAAGTACACGGTCGACGAGAAAGCGGGCACTTTCAAACGCGCTTAAGTACATACTACTTGCATGAAAGCAAGCTCTGTCCCTCTTCGGCGGGAGAGAGCTTTTCATGCGTTACTTTACATTTCGGACATAGTGTGATAAAATACAGACATATTGCTTTAGGTGAGTAAAGAGGGGATATATGAATATAGTCATAGTAGAAGATAATGCCGCCGCCGCGGCACAGCTTAAAGAAATGACGGAGCGCACTCTTTCCGAGAACGGACTGACTGCCGAAATCGCCCGCTATGAAAACGGCGTGATGTTTTTGCACGAGTACGACTCTCGGAGCGACATCGTATTTCTCGATTGCGATATGCCGATGATGGACGGTATTTCGGTGGCAAAAAGACTGCGCGAGAAAGACAAGAACGTAATTATCATTTTCGTGACAAATCTCATGCAGTATGCGGTCGACGGATATGAAGTGGACGCTCTCGATTATATTCTCAAGCCGCTTACGTACGAGGTGTTTGTAAGGAAGTTTGCGCGTGCGCTTCGTAAAGTCGGCAATCGCCGAGAGAGATTTCTGTCGGTAAAATCCGGGCGCAGTGTGGTCAAAGTAGGCGTGGAAGACGTCTGCTATATCGAAATTCGCGGTCATAACGCCACATATCATACCGTGGGCGGAGAGATAGAATCCCGCGGCACTCTGACGCAGTTGGAAGACAAGCTTTCGGAGTTTGATATTGTGCGTTGCGCAAGCTGTTACATGGTCAATCTCATGTACGTAAAAAAGGTGGAAAGCGATGCCGTGATTTTGACCGACGGCGTGAGCCTTGCGCTTACGAGAACCAAGAAAAAAGATTTCATGAATAAACTTGCGGCTTACTTGAACAGATAGGGGGACGATGAAAAAATGGAGCTTGCGGGACAAATCATAAACAGTTTGTCGTTTCCGTTGAAACTCATACTCGGCATAGCGTTTTTCGCATCGGTGCTGAAACGGCGCAAACGCTTTGTTTTGCGCGCCGTCGTTTGTACGGCGGTTATTTTGGGACTGTCGGTTACTATGTATAAACCACTCGGCAATCTCGAAATATCCTATCTTTTAAATCTCATTCAGTTTGCGCTTACGGCTTTTGGCGTATGGGTATGCTTCGATTCGTCTCCGACGCAGATATCGTTCGTTATGGGTCTCGTGCTTGCTCTTCAACAAATAGCTTTCAATACGGTGACGACGATCTATTTATGTATTTTCGCTTCGAGAATAGATGCGGTCGGCGCTGCGCCGGATATGGAAATAGTTCAATTTTTGCTTCATTTCGTTCATATAGGGTTTGTCGCACTCTTATATTTTGTCTTTACCCGCGTCATATTCGGACGCTATCATATATCCGAAGAAATAATGATAAAAAACAAAGCAGTCATATTTATTGTGTTTTCTCTTACCGTGATTTTGTTTGTGATGTTCCATTTCGTATACCTTATGAAAGTAGGCTCCGCAATGCTTTTTGTCTATTTGCATATAATAACGGGCATAACCTGTATTCTTGCCGTCGGATATTTTATGAGCATATTCAACAAGGAAAAGCTTGACGTCGAAATGGACACAATGCATAGGGTGCTGAAAGAGAGCAGTCGTCAACACGGCATATTCAAAGAGAACATCGATATAATAAACCGCAAATGCCACGATATGAAGTTCATGCTTTCCTCTCTTTCGGAAAAGGGAAACAGCTCCTATATAGACGAGCTCAGGCAAGCCGTGGACATCTACGGAACAATGCCGAAAACGGGAAATGCCGTGCTCGATGTGGTATTGTCGGAAAACTTCTTGCGCTCGAAAGAGGCGGGCGTTGATATGAGCTGTATTGCCGACGGAAGCCTTCTCGATTTCATGGAAGAATCCGATCTTTACGCACTGTTCGGCAACGCAATATCGAATGCTCTCGAGGCGGCGTCGGCGGCAAAAGAGGACGGACGATTCATAAGTCTGTATGTGGGAATGAGCACGGCGGGGCTTATACGTATAAATATAGAAAACGGCTACAGCGGCGAAATACGATTCAAAAACGGACTGCCGCTCACGAGCAAGGACGACGAGAGCTACCACGGTTTCGGAATGAAGAGCATAGATTATATTGTGAGAAAGTACGGCGGCGGACTTGCGATCGAGACCGAAAATAATGTTTTCAAACTTGCCGTTGTGCTCGAGCCTCAAACGGCGAACGCGAAGATGTCGATTGAGACGTAAAAACGCCGATTACGACAAAACCATTGAAACATAAAAATCGTCCTGTATAATTGAGATATAGGGCGGTTTTTATTGCCCGAGTTTTGATAATAGGAGAAAAGTAAATGGGTGGTGTAAGCACAAAACAAAAGGTCTTGTTCTTCGTTAAGTGCGCCGTTTGCGCGGTCATACTCGCGATAGCCATAGTTGCGGACTGCGTATGCGTCTATTGGAACGAGCCGCTGTCTCAGGCGCTCGGCGTCATAGGGGCGGGCGGAAACGGAAGCGGCAAGATTTATTACGAAGCCGACTATAAAAGTCAAACCGAGGCGCTCGAAGCGAGCGATAAGCTTATACGCGAGATATTGGGCGAAGGAGCGGTGCTTTTGAAGAACGACGGCGTACTGCCGCTCGAAACCTCGGAATCGTCCGAGAAAAAGATCAGTCTCCTCGGCGTTTCGTCCTATCGGTTCGTCATGGGCGGAAGCGGCAGCGGCGCGGCAAATACTTCGAATTCGGTATCGTTTAAAACGGCGCTCGAAGACGTAGGCTATGCGGTCAATCCGACGCTTTGGGATTTTTACGAGAGCGGTGCGGGTAAGGACTACGGCGCGGGCGGCACGCAAGGAGTGGGCGGTCTCAATCAGAGACTTGCCGAAGTGCCGAAAAACGTATATACGGCGGAAGTAAAAAACAGCTTTGCCGCTTACGGCGACGCCGCCGTAGTTGTCATAGGCCGCAGCGGAAGCGAGGGCGTCGATCTTGCCCGCAATCTTTATTCGCTCAACGAAAAGCGCAAGACGGATATTGCCCCCTACGAGGACGGACAGCACTATCTCGAGCTGACAAAGGAAGAGAAGGATCTTCTTAAGATGGCAAACGAAAGCTTCGACAGCGTGATCGTGATAATAAATTCTCCGAACGCCATGGAGCTCGGTTTTGTCGACGAAGCCGAGTACGGCGTCGATGCCTGCCTTTGGGTCGGCGCGGTCGGGCAGAGCGGAACACGCGGCATAGCCGATATAATTTCCGGCAAGGTCAATCCTTCGGGCAGATTGACGGATACATACGTCTATGATAATTTCTCGTCTCCCGCGAGCGCCAACGTCGGAGATTATAGGTACGACGGGGAAAACTATTTTTACGTCACATACAGCGAGGGCATTTATGTCGGATATAAGTATTACGAGACACGGTATGAAGACGCGGTTCTCGGCAGAGGCAACGTCGGCGATTACGACTATGCTTCTACCGTAAAGTATCCGTTCGGATACGGAAAGTCCTACACCGATTTCACCTGGAGTGATTTCGAAATGAACGAAGATGGCGACGTGCTGTCGATTTCAGTAGACGTTGCGAATGCCGCTGACGGCGTTGACGGCTCGGATGTGGTCGAGCTCTATGTCGGCGCGCCGTACACTGCGGGCGGATTGGAAAAGGCGGCGGTGGCTTTGTGCGGCTTTGAAAAGATCTCTGTGGGCAAAGGCGAAAAAAAGAGCGCCGAAATGACCGTCGACAAAAAGGCGCTTGTTTCCTACGATTCTGGTAAAGGCGCATATGTGCTCGAGGCGGGGACGTACTATCTGACGGCTGCCCGCAATGCGCACGAGGCGGCGAACAACATTCTTGCGGCAAAGGCTTCGGACGGCGCGCAAGTGAATTCCTCTCTTATGACAAGCGCGGGCGACGCGAGCTTCGTTTCAAGTTTTACCGTGAACGAAACGCGTGTGTTCGACGACGGCGAAAAAGCAAAGACGGAAAATCGGTTTGACGACGCCGATCTCACGAACAAGGCGTGTCCCGCATACGACGAGAATTTCGAGTATCTCACGAGAAGCGATTGGACGGGAAGTTTCCCCGAAAGCTATTCTACGGGCAAGAATTCAACTTCGAGCACTAACCTAAGCGGATATGTGGAGACACGGCCTGCGAGCGAAAAACTCATGTCCGCACTCGACGCGCGAGGTTATGAGGCGAGCGGCAATCCGAAAAAAGACGGGGACTTCGAACCGTTTGAGACGGGGAAGAAGGGAAAACACGAACTTGTCGAACTCATAGGGAAGAGCTATGACGACGAGCTTTGGAACCAACTCCTATGTCAAATTACGGTGGACGAAATGGTCAAGCTCGTAGAGTCGTCCGGATATAAAACGGACATTGCGGCAAGCATAAACAAACCCAAGACGTACGACTATGACGGACCTGCGGGACTCTCCTCGTTCTTCACGAAGGTGAACGCGAGCGGTTGGCCGGTCGAAGCGGTCATGGCGGCGACGTGGAATGTCGCGCTTATGGAGCGGGCGGGAAAAGCGCTGGGAAACGAGGCGCTGCTTGCCACCGAATCCGGGCGTACAAACGGTGTAAACGGCTGGTATGCTCCCGGCATGAACATTCACCGCACACCGTTTGCGGGCAGAAACTTCGAGTACTACAGCGAAGATTCGTTCCTCAGCGGTGCGCTCGGTTCGGCGCAGGTCAAGGGCGTGCAGAGCAAAGGGATCTACTGCTATCTCAAGCATTTCGCGCTTAACGACCAGGAATCGAATCGCTCTTGCAGCGGAAACGGCACGTCGGGTCAGGGACTTGCTACTTGGTCTAACGAGCAGGCTATACGCGAAATTTACCTTAAGCCGTTCGAAATGACGGTTGCGGCAAATAAGCACGGAACTCTTGCCATAATGACTTCGTTCAACCGCATAGGCGCTCGGTGGGCGGGCGGACACTACGGTCTCATAAACGGCGTTCTGCGCGGAGAATGGGGCTTCGACGGCTTTGTCATAACCGATTATTGGGAAGGCGATTATATGGGAAGTATGCAGATGCTCGGCGCGGGCGGAGACGCAATGTTGATATCCGCGGCAAATTCCGCCACTCGCGTACAGGATAAGCAAAGCAATAAGACCGTATCCTTGCTCAGGGACAGCGCAAAACACATACTCTACACCGTTGCGGCAAGCAGCGCGATGAACGGGATCGCTTACGGTGTGGCGGTCAGTGCGGGTTTCCCCAACTATGCGTTTATTCTCATAGCGATCGATTTTGTTGCCGTGGCGGGCGTTGCGGTGATAATGGTGTTTGCCATAAGGAAGCTTAAAAGAGAACGAGACGCGGGCGACGTGAAGCAAGACGACTGACGATTTTCGAGCCTCAAACGTATTGACAAAACCGTGGAAAAAGTGCTATAATATACTATCAAACACAGGGAGGCGTAATGTTATGCTTCACGGACTTGTCGGACTCATAGCGTTTTGGTCGAGGCTTTCGGACAGATATAACAGGATATGTTCGGAGGGGAGTGCGGAGAAAAGCGTGTATTTCGGCGTTCGTGCGATAATAAGCATGGTCTTTTCCGCCCTCTTAATGGTCGGAATAGTCGCCGGCGTGTTTTATACGCTCACGCTCATGGATTCGCTTCTCGTAATTTTCGCGATAATCATTGCCATTGTGTTGGGGCTGGGCGGCATAGTCGTCATGATAATCGGCGTGATAGGCTCGCTTATATGCGTCATATACCAGTTGCGATTGAACCGCGGACCTATGGGGTGAATAGCTCTTGTCGTATGGATAGGCTTGCTTGCGGCGACCGTTTGGGCGATTATATATGTCTTGTCTCTCATAAACGGCATTTGACCGCGGCGCAGAATAAAAAACAACAAAAAGAAAAAAACGTGATTTCAAACAAAATCACGTTTTTTCTTTGTTTTTTCGAATTTAGACGGGCAGCACGCGCAAGATGTGCTTGCTAACAATCATGAGAATCAGATCCAATATCCAAACGATTGTGAAACCGAATATAAGGCGGATAAGACCTGCTACGATTTTGCCCTCGGAGAATCTGGTTATCCAGCCGCAGACCCATGCAGTGATGGGGATTATAGCGAGAATAACGCTTACGATGTATGCGAGTCCGAAGTAATCACTCTTTGCCATGATGTTTACCTCCTTTGAGAATTTTACAGTGAGCGCCGTCGACATCGCGGGGCGTTATGTACCTGTCAACTTTGTAAGTATACCATATTATCTCTTATTTGTAAACAGAATTTTTACGTTTTTTCTTCACAAAATGGGATTTGTGTGTAAAAATTCGCGAGGCGAGTCGAAACGGGAAAATCCTCTTTCGCATTTATATGCGGGCAAGGCAAAAAAGTTACCTTAAAATCGAATTTCCTCGGCAGTCCGAGGCTACTATGAGCTCCATATCTTCCACTTCGAGCTTGTATATTGCCTCGCAACCGAGATCGCCGTATGCGACGAGCTCGCATTTTTTCACATAGCTTTTCATGAGTGCGCCCGCGCCGCCTATAGCCGCAAGATACAGTCCGCAATGCTTTTTTATCGCCTCGCGTACGGCGGCGCTTCTCTTGCCTTTGCCTATCATGACCTTCGCGCCGTGAGCGATAAGGGCGGGGGCGTAGTCGTCCATGCGCGCGCTGGTCGTCGGTCCGCAGCTTCCTATCACTTCGCCCTTTCTTGCCGGCGTAGGTCCGCAGTAATAAATGACTGCGTTTTCGAGTTCTATCGGCGGCTTTTCGCCCGACTCGAGCGCGTTGCAAATGCGCTTGTGAGCGGCGTCGCGCGCAGTATAAATCACGCCCGATACGGCGACGGTGTCGCCCGCTTTAAGGGCGGCTATATCCTTGTCCGAAAGCGGCAATGTCAGTTTTTTCATACGTCGTCTCCTATAATATCACGGTCGCGTGGCGTACGGAATGGCACTGTACGTTTACTGCGACGGGCAGCATACCTATGTGGGTGGGGAACACTTCGACCGCCGCCGCAAGCGCCGTCGTATCTCCGCCCAGCCCTTGAGCGCCTATGCCGAGGGCGTTCACCGCGCAAAGTATCTCTTCTTCGAGCAAAGCTATATCCTTATTGTCGTTCGGCTTGCCGCTCTCTCTCGTGAGCGCCTTTTTGGAAAGGAGCGCGGCTTTTTCCATTGTGCCGCCTATGCCTATGCCGAGAATGACGGGCGGGCAGGGATTCGCGCCCGCGCTCTTTACGCAATCCACGACCGAATCCACAATGCCTTTGCGTCCTTTGGAAGGGGTCAGCATATATATCTTCGACATATTTTCGCTGCCCGCGCCCTTGGCAAGGTATGTGAGCTTGAGTCCGTCGCCCTCGACTATTTCGGTGTGAACGATTGCCGGGGTGTTCGTGTGCGTATTGAGCCGCGTCAGAGGGTGTGCGACCGACTTTCTCGCGTCGCCGTAGCCGAGTTTTACGCCTTCGTCTATCGCTTCGCGCAGCAGCCTTCCTTCAAGCCTCAGATCCTGTCCGACTTCGGCAAAGACTACGGCAAGCCCCGTGTCCTGGCAGGCGAAAGAACAGGTGCTTTTTGCCACCTCATTGTTTTCGATGAGTTTTGAAAGAGCCCACTTCGCGGCAGGTTCGGTTTCCTTTTGCGCCGCGCGTCTTAGCAGAGAGTCCGCGCTGTTTTCGACGTTCGTAAGCGCTTTTTCGATTGCCGCCGCAAGCGGCGATATTAAGGTTTTTGTGTCTATAATGCGCACTTATTTCGTTCTCCTTCTGTACGTATGCGATTTAAAGCGTGACGGCAAGCGTCTAAAGTATTGTAGCATAAAATAAAAAACAATGCAAAATAATTTGATTATTTAATTTCAATTTAGTATAATATTCTCATGGGATTAAAGGTTTGCAGCTTAAACAGCGGAAGTACGGGTAACTGTATATATATATCCACTCCCAAAACCACGTTGCTCATTGACGAAGGCGCGCCCGTCACCCGCGTCGAGAAGTGTCTTAAGCTTCTCGGCAGAGGGGAAGAGCTCGCCGTACTCATAACGCACAGCCACGTCGATCATATCGGCAATATTCCCATATTCGCGCGGCGGAATTTCGCGTCGGTGTACTGTCACCACCTCAGCGCGGAAGCCGTAAAAAAGAAGGGGCAGTACGACTTCGGTCGCCTCATAGAGTTTTCGGACGAGAGCTTTCTTGTCGGGGACATAATGGTCGAGCCCTTTCGTGTAAGTCACGATGTGCCGTGCGTCGGCTTTGTGATTTCCGCAGGCGGACTGCGGGTCGGACTTGCGACCGACCTCGGATACGCGGGCGGAAAGGTGATAGGCGCTCTTTCGCGGTGTAATCTCGTCATAATCGAGAGCAATCACGACGTGGGACTTTTAAAAGCGAACAAGGAGTATTCGCCTTGGCTTAAAAGCCGCATACTTTCGGACAGCGGACATCTGTCTAACGACGCTTGCGCCGAAGCCGTCGTAAAGCTCGCTCGTGCGGGAGTCAAACAGTTCATTCTTGCGCATCTTTCGCGGGAAAACAACTATCCCGAGCTTGCGCTCGAAACGACGAATAAGGCGCTCAGGTCGGCGAATATTTCGGGCGTAGGGGTAGAGGTCGCTTATCCGTACAATATGACCGGTCTTTACGAAGTAATGTAAACTCTTTTCGGGGAGGTAACGCTCTTACATATGTTGAATAAAAAGGAATTCACTTATGCCGACGGCGCGGCGGTCTATCTTCTTGCCGTGCTTGCCGATCTCGCTTTGCAGGTGCTTGTCGCCATAGTCTTCAATATCGTCGGTACCGAGTATATGCAGATAGATTGGGTGAACATAATAGTTTCCGCATTTTTGCAGGCTGCGTTCATTCTATGTATTTTCCTTTATTGCCGCATGAAAAAGACGACGCCCGACTTCGGCTTCAAAAAGACGCATCCCGCAAATTATGCGCTTGCGGCGGCTGTCGCTCTCGTTTCGCTGGTCTGTTTTTATTGCGTTGCCGTTGCGTTCGATCTCCTGCTTCAGGTGACGGGGTACGAGAGCGGCGTGGGTTTCGAGTTTACCAGCCTGCCCGCGAAAATCCTCGGCGTATTGGCTACCTGTATAGCCGCGCCTATCGGAGAGGAACTGATCTTTCGCGGAGCGCTTCTTTCCGGACTCAAAAAGAATTTCAAGACGCCGATCGCAGTGCTTCTTTCCGGACTTGCTTTTTCGCTTATGCACATGAATCCCGAGCAGACCGTCTATCAGTTCCTGCTCGGCTGTGCCCTCGCATATATGACTGTTACGACGGGTTCCGTGATTCCCGCAATGATAGGGCACGCAGTAAGCAATCTGATCGCCGTGTCGATGGAGATAGCGGTTCCTTTCGGAAATGCCGTAAACGCCGCTTTCGACTTCTTGCTTTCCGTGCCGTGGCTGTTTGCCGTGCTTACGGTGGTTCTCTTTGCGGCGGGTGCGGCGGCGGTGTTCTTTACGGGCAGATTTATGGAAAAACTCGGCGGCAAGCGTATGGAGCGGAATTTCACTTCGCTTCCTCCAAGCGAGAACGAAGACAAGACGGGCGAAAGCGAGCAATCGCTTTTGAAAAAGCCGATGTTCGGAGCGAGAGCCATGCTGATAGCCGGACTTGCGATATGCGCCGTACTTTGGATATTGATGCTCATAATGGGTTATGTGCATATCGAGGGTATGTAGTATCGCGCGCGTTTGCGTGATTTTATGAATATAACTTCTTGTAAGAGGTGGATATTATGGTTTATATAGGTAAAGAACTCGACACGAAACAACGCACCTACAGGGTCGTGACTATAGTCATGTTTGCCGTTGCGGTGCTCACTTTGCTGGCAAGACTTTTGGTCGGCGCGCTTCCCGATATGCCGGATCTGGCGTTCGACGCGATCTTTTCGATAATCGTGCAAGTGCTCGTGTTTCTGCTTATGCCGTTCCTTGCGTATAAGCTCGTACTCGGCAAAAACGTAAGAGAGATCGCCGAGTTTTCGAATATGCGCAAGATAAAGTGGTACTATCTCGTGCTTGCCGTGGGCGTCGGCTTTTGCGCGTTCATCGCGACTATCGGCATATCGAGCATATGGCAGGCGATAATAGCTTCGACGGGATATGTTCATTCTTCGTCGTCTACCGTCTATCCCGAGCAGTTCAACATCGGAATGTTCCTTGCGGAAATGGCGCTCACCGCGCTTCTCCCCGGCTTTTGCGAGGAGTTTCTCATTCGCGGCGGCGTGCTTACGACTATGCGCGGTTCCTACCGCTACATCGCAGTGCTTTGGATAATGGCGGCGGTGTTCGGTCTGTTCCACCAAAATATAACGCAGGTGTTCTACACGGCTTGCTTCGGAATGCTTATGGCTTTCCTCACTATAAAGCTCGGATCGATTTTCCCCGCCATGGTCATCCATTTCGTGAACAACGGTCTCAGCGTATATCTCTCCTATGCCGACGAATATAATTGGTCGCTCGGAGGGAGCTTTTACGACACGATAGACAACGGACTTATGACGAACGCCGGCAGTATTTTCGGCGTTTACATTCTCATAGTGCTCATAGGCGCGGGACTCGTGACGCTCATGCTGTTCCTCAAAAAGCGCGAGAAGCTCCAAAAGCAGAAGGAAGTGATACTCGATTCGGGCTTCGACCAGACCAACGGACGCGTCGTAATGTTCGGCGAGGAAAACAAGAAGTTCGTCGAAGAGATCGGCATGGAAAAAATGGTGTACGGCAAGGACTACGCGCCCGAAGCGCTGTACCGTCCCTCCGTGCGTGACAATGCCTTTTTGGTCGGCGCGACGGTGGTGACGGTGCTCTCCACGTTTGCGACCTATCTTTGGGGACTCATGTGAAGAAGGTTTGTGTCGTTGCCGTAGGCAAGATAAAGGAAAGCTATCTGCGCGACGGTATCGCCGAGTATGCGAAGCGGCTGTCGCGCTTTTGCGATTTTTCCGTGAAGGAGTGCGAGGAAAGTCCGCGCCAAGACGTCGAAAGCGAGGGGAAAGCTCTTCTCTCGTCAATGGACGGGTCTTACAATATTTTGACCGATCGCGGAGGCGAGGACGTCTCGAGCGAGCGGCTTGCTCGGATAGTTTCCGAAGCTTTTTCGAAAGCCGACAGAGTCAATTTCGTCGTGGGCTCGAGCCGCGGCGTTGCCGACAAGGTGCGGGACAAAGCGGATAAGGTCATATCGTTCGGTCGGGCTACCTATCCGCATATGCTTTTTCGGCTCATGCTGTGCGAGCAGATTTACCGTGCTTTTGCGATAAACGCAAAACTTCCCTATCATAAGTGAGTTCAAAAACTCAGCCTTGCCGCGTATACTGATAGTATACGGAGGTGGTGTTTTGTACGGTTATGATAAACTTCTGAAAGACGCCGAGTACTATTCGAAAAAAGGCGTAAGAATAGAGAGCATAGGAAAGAGCACGCAGGGACGTGACATAATCTGCTTTGCGGTGGGAGAGGGCGGCAAACCGCTCGTGTCGACAGCGGCGATTCATGCGAGAGAAAACGCGTCGGCGTATGCGGTGCTCGCACAGCTCAGGCGAGCGAGCGCAAGCGGAGAGGGATTTACGCGATATTTTATTCCTCTCGTCAATCCCGACGGAGCGGAGATCCTTTCCGAGGGCATAAGGCGCCGCGACGAGGGGCTCAAGAAATGGAAGGCGAATGCCGTCGGCGTCGATCTCAACGTCAACTTCGACGCGAGGTGGGGGCAGGGCAAGCAAAACGTCTTTTATGCGTCAGGCGAAAATTACGTCGGCAAAAGCGCGTTTTCCGAGCCCGAGACTCGGGCGCTTGCACGCTTTACCGAAAAAGTAGGCGCGGGCATGACGCTTAGCTATCACACGGCGGGACGGGAGATATATTGGTATTTCTTCCAAAAGGAGAATTATGCGCGCGACTTAAGGCTCGCAAAATATGCGGAGCACTGCTTGCGGTATAGGTATCGGCGCATAGATTCCGACTGCGAAAGCGCGGGCGGATATAAGGATTGGTGCGTCGAAAAGCTCGGCATACCCGCACTTACGATAGAGCTCGGAAACGGAGAGCATCCGCTCTCTTGCGAGGACATAGAAGAGGACATTGCGCTGAACGTCGGACTTGCGGACGCGCTGTCGAGAATGATAAACGCTTAGGGCGGCAAACCTCGTCGCCGAAACGGAGAAGAAGAATGAGCGACGAAGATTTTATGAGAGAGGCACTCAAGGAAGCGCTTGAGGCGGAGAAGGACGACGAAGTGCCCGTGGGCGCGGTGGTCGTAAAGGACGGAACCGTTGTCGCGCGCGGACGCAATATGCGCAATACGACTCCCGATTCGACGGCTCATGCCGAAGTCGTGGCGCTTCGTGCGGCGTGCAAGCGGCTCGGACGCTGGAATCTTTCCGACTGCGAACTTTACGTGACGCTCGAGCCGTGCATGATGTGCAGCGGCGCGATCGTATATTCGCGCATAAAGCGCGTGATATTCGGCGCGTACGACAAGCGTTTCGGCTGCGCCGGCACGGTGTATAATCTCGTCGCCGACGAAAAGTTCAACCACCGCGCGGATATCACGGGCGGCGTGCTCGAGGACGAGTGCCTCGCTCCCATACGGAATTTTTTCGCGAGCAAACGAAATGCGTCAAAATAATCGGCGCAGCTATTGACAAATCGTGTCATAAGTGGTATACTTTTCAGAGAATGAATCTGCTTGCATAGGTGGATTTACGATTTCGGCAAATCGGGCGCACTGCTCGGTTTACTGTCGGCAAACGGCGGCAAATCGAGCGCTTCGGTTTTCGCGGACAGGAGGTTGCAGATGAGCGCATATATTGACGGCGACGAAAAGCTTGTGGCGCGTCTCGGCGGCACATATTCGCCGGGCGTGGAGAAAGCCGAACAGTCGCTGGAGCTGACTGACAGAAGAGTTTACTATTCGGCTACGAGCAGAACGGGCGAAAAGAACAAGACTGTGCAAACGGCGTCGTCCGTAATAGACGCGTCGGATATTTCCGCGGTTACTTTTACGGCGGATAAGCCGCGCGGCTCGTTCGGACTCGGAATACTGTTTCTCATTGTGGCGGTTGCCGTGGGCGCCGTTATAGGTATCGTGTCCTATCTCAAAGGCGAGGACGCGCCGATCACCGCCATTATAATTCCCATATGCGTGGGGCTCGGAATAGGCATTTTGCTCCTTGTCGGCTGGTACATACTGACGCTGTTTTTAAATAAGCGCAAGCGTCCCGTGTCCGTCGCCATAGAATACCGCGGACTCATTCTTTCCATGATATTCTACGGCATTCCCGACGGCAAGCTCGAAGAGTTCCGTCATTGGACGTTCAGGGTCAAAGACAAGCTTCTCGGCAGAAAGGATTTGCCCGTCGGCGATGGACCTGCCGAAGAACAGGATTCGACAATTTTTTAAGGATAGGTTTCTCAAGAGGTAGCAATGTCCGAAATCAAGGTATTTGTATACGATACTTGCGGTAAAAAGGAAGAAGTGGGCGCCGCTCTCGAAAGGGCGGGAATATCGCTTGTAGGCGGAGAGGGCGAAGCGGCTCTGCTTGCCGCGGATTATCTTTTGCTTTCGACCGCCGACGCGCGCGAGCTCGACGACAGGGAAGTTTCGCAGGCGTGGAATTTTTATCTCGACGAGTTGCGTTGGAAGAGAAAGGAGAGCGGCGAAGTCATCATAATCGATTGCTCCGACATCAGTTTTTCCCCGTCGCGACTTGCTTACGGTCTCAAGAAGTGCAAGCGGTTTAGGCTTAAGCAGATAGATGAAGCGACGAGGTATATGACGGGCGGAAAGCAAAGCTCGACGTCTGCGGGAGGATTTGCTTCGGCGTCCTCGTATAAACCCGCGGACTATTCGGGATCCGCTCGGTACGACAGACCCGAACCGAAAGAAGAAAAAAACCGCGAGAGCGGTGCGTGCAAGGAAAGC
Organism: uncultured Christensenellaceae bacterium; assembly: GCA_910587445.1. Classification (GTDB taxonomy): domain Bacteria; phylum Bacillota; class Clostridia; order Christensenellales; family Pumilibacteraceae; genus MGBC157735. The sequence continues at coordinate 74,914 of CAJULE010000003.1, read as the reverse complement.
CACGTGTTCGGCGAAAAAACGCAGAGCGAGATCGAGGCGGAAGAACGGAAAAAAGCCGAACCTCAAGCGAATCTCGATAAAATCGGAAAGGCAGTAGCCGAAAGAGACAAGCCGATCGTAAAGTCCGAAAAGATGACGGAAATTTTAGAAGAGGCAAGAAATCGGCTCGAGCAAAGGCGCAAGGAACAGGACGCCGACCCGAGGCTCAATCCCGAGTTCGACGGCAAGGAGCTCGAAAGGCATGAGCAGACGCTTAAGCGCGCGCAGGTGCGCGACGAACGAAGCGACGATTACAATCCGTTCGAAGGCTACCCCGACTATCCGAAGGAGGATAAGCGGCGCAGTTCGAGTCAAGGCAAGAATATAGGCATAACGATAGTCATTTCGGCGGTGGTACTCATAATGTTTATGGTCATCACGTCGACGATCGGAATGTGCAGATTCGAGGCGGAGCAGTTTTCCGTAGAGTGGTTTGTCCCCGTAAAGGAAAGCGTTGTTGCCGCGATCTCGTTCGTGCGGGAATCGATTTTCCGACTTATAGCATAAAAGCAAAAACTCCCCGTTATAAAAGCCTACTTCCCGTAGGGAATATAAAAAGCGAAGAATTTTTAGATTCTTCGCTTTTTATAATTGATGATAAATTGAAATTTAACAGTTTTTACATATTACAAGTGCGCAATCTTTTTCAAAACGAAAATTCGCCCATTTTCTTCCTATTTGCCGTACAAAATAGTTTTCAGCGTTTGGGAATATCTGTTTAGTCATAAATCTTAACAGATTTAACGCATCGGCAGACTCTTTCAACACGATTTCGCGCGTACTCCAACCGTCTGTAACGGGCGAATATATTTCGTGAATCATATCATAAAACAACTCTTTTCCGTTGATTGGTATTTTTCTTATTAAGTCCGCCCTTCTGTCGCAATCGAGCATACTCTTCAACAGGTCATACTGTTTGCCGTCAAGCGTTATTTCATATATTTCCATTTTACGCGCCTTATTTGACCAATTTATTCAGCAAAGAAACCAACTTTTTATAAGTAATATCGTATTCTTCCAATATGCCGGCTTTCAAATCTTCGTACAAAGCCGCACCCTCTTCATCTGTTTGTTTATCCAAATCCGCCTTCGATTTAATGCCGTGGTTTTGTAAAATATCTATGACGGCTTGTTTCAGCGGTACGGACTTATTGAGAACTTTTTTGTAAATTTCGGGATAAGCGGAAATCGCGTCTTTGTTTCCTTTGTTCTTATATTCGCTTAAAACGTTAAGAATGGTTTGCAAATTTTCACGGTTCGCAGTTTCGGCAAAGTTCAAAAGCGGCGATAGCTTTGTATCTTGCTGAATATCCAAAAACCAAATGTTTGTTAATATACTTTTGATAGTCCAATAATCGGTTTCGGTAAAAAGTTCGTTTAATAAAAACAAAAAACCCTTTTCGTCAAAATTATTACTCAATATTTTTGCATATATAAACCGAGCGTCTCTACGCAATTCACGGTCCCCATCGCTTTCGCCGCGGTGCTCGTCGATAATCTGTTCCAATACAGGCAATAATGCAGTGTCGCTTAATTTTTCCGCTTCACGCCTTGCTTTCCAAGATTCCATCTCCCGACTAACCTTGATTTCGGGTTCAAACGGAGTGTTCATTCTTTTAATCAAATTTTCCAACTGCGTTTTGTTCATAATTTTTTCAGCTGTTCTATTTGCATATAAATCGGCTGTCCGTTTTCCATAAAACACTTAAATCGGAAATCTCTTACCTCAAATTCCACTATGCCTTCATCTTCTTTAAGTACAGCTCTGTAGCCGGTATCATCATTCATATTTTTAGTGTATTGCACAAACTTCGAAAAAGGAAAGCGGAAAACAAAAAAATTTGATAAAAACTGCCTTAAATCAAGCCTGTAAATCCCTTTTGCTTTGTCAACCCAACCCGTGTCGACAAGACCGAGTTCTTCTTTTTTGTTTTCTATTTCTTCAACCGACCTGCAATTTTTGCCGTTTATGATAATTTCGTCCGCCCAAACCTTACAGTATTTTGTTACAGTTCTTCGCTCTAATTCTTCCAGCAGTTTCTCCAACCTGCCTTCTCCTTTTATATACCGCTTTACCCCATCTTTATAATTTCGATAACCGTTCGGAATATTATAAATCCACTCTTTGGGGTGATCAGGGCAGCTAAACCGTAAACATAAGCGCGTTATATCAATCTGCGGATATTTTTTCGGCACAGCAAACTCGTCCCAGTCAAGACCTCTGTCTGCAAAAAAACATTCAATATTATAAATCGGTTTTTTACAAACAGGGCAAATACCGTATTCTTGCGGCAGTCTTGCCGTAATTTGGTAGATATCAAAATATTCGGTTTTGTCGTAATTGTCGGTTTTTTTGTTGTAATATGAAATTTCGCTTTCGCCTTTTATGTTGTAGACGTATTCACCGACGCCCAAAAATTCGCAAAAGCTTTCAAGCGTTACTTCTTCGGGTACGGGCTTCGGTGGATTTTGTTTTTCCTTAAACGCTTTTATATATCTGGGCGGGAAACGGTAATTTTCCAAGCCCGCAATTTTTGCGGCTTCTTCCAAATACCATGCCCAAAAGCGCATTTCGCGTATAACGTATTTTCCGTTGTCGCCGTCGGTATAAGCGCTGCTCCATGCAACACACGCTTCTTTTGCCGCATCTCTTTCGTATGCGTCTATATCATCATCAGTCAAGTCGCTGTCCCACGGCTCTAAATATGACTCGTCTTCCAAAGTTACGACCATCGCATCCCAAGCGGCGACAGCGGCTGAGGCGGATTCCCCGTATTCATCAACGGCGTTCATAAAATCGTCGATAGTAGATTGTTTCCGTTCTGCTTGCAATTCTTTAACCGTTATTTTACCGTCTAAGTACGCAAGACTCTTTTTAATTAAATTTTGCGGACTTTTGTCATCGGAATCTACAGAACACCACATAGGCATTACTTTTTTTGCACAGGCAAGCGCAAGATATGCGCGCTTTTTGAGCGGTTTCGTCAGCGACCGCGGCTTTATAGAGTCGCGGTCGCGCGGTTCGATTTCGCCCATAGTCTGCCAAATTTTTCGCCGTGCGGTCAGACTGAGTTTCCCGCTTTCCGCAATTTCTTGTTCCGCTTGTCTGAATATTTCGATACACTCCATAATATTATTATCCGAATTTTTTATTGCGGCATATAGCGCATAAAATTTATAACACGGTCAATCTTCCATATCGGAAAACGGAATTTTTCCGTGAAGCTCGATAGCGCGCCGCCCCGTCGGCGTTCCGTCGTCATTTATTTCCATAAGGCGCATCTTTTTTATTTTTGAACAATCTATTTCGTAGAAAACGTCTGCTTCCAATTTCAATTCCCACTCCGCCCATTTTTTGCAGACCGAATTTCTCCATTACGTTCAATTTTTCTTCAAAAGTCATTTCATTATCTTTCATTTTTATTTTCCTTTCGGCAACACTAAATTATTGTTTAGCACTCTATTATTATACAACAACTCAATCAAAAGGTAAAGTAGAAACGCACTATACCTTGCTTGCAAGGTATAGTGCGCTATACTTACATTCTGTTCCTGTGGTAAAATTCCCTATGGGAACTACGGTAAGGACGGAGAGTTTTTTTGTTCGGATTTATTCCCTTTACGAGATTTTCGCGCCGTCGCCGTTAAAGCGTACGGAAGAAGAGAAGAACGCAGTGAGTCCCTTTGTCATAGCGTCTATGTCGCTTGCTTTGCAGGTCTCGACGGCAGAGTGCATTGCGAGTTGCGGCACTCCTATGTCGCAAGTGCGTATGTCGCTTGCGGCCGCGGTGATGAGCCCTATCGTCGAACCGCATGGAGCGTCGGAATTGGAATAGAAGTCTTGGTACGGCACTCCCGCGTCCGAGAATATCTTTTTTGCCGTTGCCGCGCCGAGTCCGTCGGTTGCATAGTTGGGGTGGTGTTTTATGACGATGCCGCCGCCGAGCTCGACCTTGTTTACGGGGTCGCTTTTCTCGGGGTGGGCGGGGTGCGTCGCGTGCGCGTTGTCCGCCGAGAGCATGAAAGAATTTCGCAGTGCCTGCGCAAAGTTTTTGCCGCCTGCCGCAAAGAATATTTCTTCGAGAAGCTTCGGGAAGAATGCCGCCGCCGCACCGCGCCGAATCCTGCTGCCCGTCTCCTCGCCGTCGAAGCAGACGCAGATGTTTATGCCGACGGGTTTTGCCGCCGCGATCGCTTTTACCGACGAAAATACGCTTACGAGATTGTCTATGCGGGGAGAACACAAATATTCTCCGTCAGCTCCGCATTCGTACGGATCGACGTCCGGGCAGGCGTAGAGGTCGTAATCGACGGGCTTATCCTTTCCCGCGAGCTTTTCCAAAAAGTCGGGGTGCTCGCCGATCAGCGGAGCGAGATCGTTCTGCGCGGACGGGGCGAATCCGCCGTTTACGCCGCGGTTTAGGTGCACGGCAAGCGAGGGAATGGTTACGCGGTAGTCGGATACGACATTTTTTGCCGCAATCTTTTTGCCGTCGTCTACGTAAATTCTGCCGCAGATTTTAAGCGGCGTATCAAAAAGCGTGTAGTTGATTGCGCCGCCGTAGACTTCGACGTTCAGCCGTCCGCCGCTTAAAAGACCGCGCTTGAGCTTTAAGGCGGGGGAATCGGTGTGCGAGCCCACTATCATAAACCCCGTAGGACTTCCCACGGACACGGCTATGAGCGCGCCGTCCTCGCTTTTATAGAGTTTGTCTCCGTTCTCGAGCGACGAAAAAACATCGGTTTTCGTAAAGCCGCTCTTTTCGAGCATCTGTGCCGCAAGAGCCGTGCTTTGATACGGCGTATATCCGTTTGCCAAAAATTTTTTGAGTTCGTTGTTCATGTGCGCTCCTTTTTACTGCCTTTATTCTATCACTTTATACTTTTCGCCGTCAATCGCTTGCACGCGAAAGAAGAGAAAAATATTCCGCGAAGCGTTGACAGGAGCAATGCTTTGTGATACAATATGGAAAAATGCGAGGTTTATACATATGTCTGTGGAAGTATTGCTGCGCGACATTACGACTTTGAAGGTCGACGCGATCGTCAATGCGGCAAATCGTTCGCTTCTCGGCGGAGGCGGCGTGGACGGCGCCATACACAGAGCGGCCGGGGACAAGCTCGACAAGGCGTGTAAGAAACTCGGCGGCTGTCATATAGGCGACGCAAAGCTCACTAAGGGATACGACCTGCCTGCAAAGTACATAATCCACACGGTTGGTCCCGTGTGGCAGGGCGGCGGAAGCAACGAAGAGAGTCTTTTAAAGCAATGCTATCTAAACAGCCTCGGGCTTGCCGTATTGCACGGAATAAAGACGATGGCTTTTCCGGCGATAAGCTGCGGTATCTATAGATTTCCGCCCGAGCGCGCCGTGCTCATAGCCGTAAGTACGGTAATGGGCTTTTTAAAGCGTAACACGGACATAGAAAAGGTGTATTTCGCGCTCTTCGACGAGCACCTGTACAATCTGTATAAAGATACGGTGGAGGAATATGAAAAGAACAAATAAGATAGAAGGAAGGAGCTATGGGGAGGAGCGCGCCCTGTACGGCACGCGCGATACGCTTGTAAGGAATTGCCGCATAGAGGGCGAGGAGGACGGCGAATCGGCGCTTAAGGAGTGTAAGGACATAAGTCTCGAAAACTGTTATATGGCGCTGCGCTATCCGCTTTGGCACGTCGAGGATTTCGAACTCGACGACTGCGTAATGACCGAAGGTTGCAGAGCCGCGCTCTGGTACGACAGGGGCGGACTTATACGCCGTTCGAAACTCGGCGGCATAAAAGCCGTAAGAGAGTGTAAGGACGTCACCGTCGAAAAGTGCGAAATAATTTCGCCCGAGTTCGGATGGCAGAGCGAGAACATAACGCTTAAAAAGTCCGACATAACGTCCGAATACGCCTTTTTGCACACAAACGGCATAAGGCTCGACGACGTGGATCTGAAAGGAAAATACACGTTTCAGTACACGACCGACGTCGTCATAAAAAATTCGCGTCTCGATACGAAGGACGCGTTTTGGCACGCAAACGGCGTCACCGTCGAGGACAGTCTCGTAAAGGGCGAATACCTCGGCTGGTATTCGGAAAATCTCACATTCGTGCGCTGTCACATTGTCGGAACTCAGCCTCTTTGTTATTGCAAAAACTTGAAACTTATCGATTGTACGATGGAGGGCTGCGACCTTTCCTTCGAATACAGCGAGGTCGAAGCAAGCGTAAACGGACACATCGACAGCGTAAAAAATCCGAGGAGCGGGACGATAACCGCCGATTCGGTCGGCGAAACGCTGTATACGGACGACGCCGTGTATAAGCCCGACGGCAAAGTCGTAGTGCGCGGTAAAGCTTAAACGCGCCCGAAAATAAAACTTATAATGTCCCGCTTCGGTGTTTGCCGCGGCGGGACATTGCCGTTTTGGTAAAAAAGATAAATTTTTATCGATAAATTAGTTGCGTTTAAAAGAAATGTGTGATATACTGTCTGCAAAAAGCTTTCCGAAGGAGAGGATTTTATGGACAACGAAGCCGCTGAAGAAAGGAGCGCAAGCCAAGACCCTGTAATAGGCGAAGAAGAGACCGCCGCCGAGACGGAAAGCGTATCGGCAAAGCGGGAGGCGGAAAAGCCCAAGGGCTTTAAAGCTCTCATGCGGTATGCCGTAAAAAGGTATCTCATAGACGCGTTTTCGGGCATGGCGCTCGGACTGTTCTGTACGCTTATCGCAGGCACGATAGTGGGGCAGATAGGCGCTCTCATAGGCGACAACGCCGTCGGAAACATCATTAAGAACATAGGTCAGGCGGCAAAAATGATCATGGGCGCAGGCATAGGCATAGGCATTGCGCACAGCCTTAAGGCGGGCAAGCTGACGTCGTTCACCGCCGCCGCCGCGGGAATGATAGGCGCAAATATTACGAACATCTTTGCGCTTTCGGGCGTGCACGTATACGGTGCGACGACCACTCCGTCCATAGGAATAGGCGACCCTGTAGCCGCATACTTTGCCGCTGTCTTTTGTATAGAGATCGCCCGTCTCGTCGAGGGCAAGACCCCGATAGACATAGTTCTTATTCCGCTTCTCGGCATGGCGGTCGGAAGCGTGGCGGCGATGGCGCTCGGCATACCGTTCGGCATACTGTTTGCACTGCTCGGGCGCGGCATAGCTTACGCTATAAGGTGGAACAATATAATCTTCGGTATAATAATAGCCGCCGTAATGGGGCTGCTTTTGACATTGCCTACGTCGAGCGCGGCATTCGGCGTGATGTTGTTTTCGTCCGCGCTCATAACGCCCGAACTCGAAGGAGCGGCGCAGCTTGCGGCGGGAGCGGCTTGCGCGGGCTGCTGCGCGCACATGATAGGCTTTGCCGTCGCGTCCTTCCGCGAAAACGGCTGGGGCGGCGTTGTCTCGCAGGGCATAGGCACGAGTATGCTTCAGATCCCCAACCTTGCAAAGAACCCCCGAATACTTCTCCCCGCGGTTGCGGCGTCGGTCGTTGCGGGACCTCTTTCGAGCGCGGCGTTCGGACTTTTGTGCGACTCGACGGGCGCGGGCATGGGTACGGCGGGGCTTGTCGGCGTGATTCAGACTTTTTCCGTATCCATTGCCGGCGGACTCTCCTGGTGGTACGTCCTTATAGGCGTGCTCGTCTGCTATATTGCCGTCCCTGCGGCGGTGGCTTTAGGCGTGAGCGAACTCATGCGCAAGTTCGGTTGGATACGAAAAGACGACATGAAACTTCCGAAATAATTCCGAGGGCGTATTCATCTGCGGATACGGAATACGTTCGTCAAGGCGGTTCGGTCATGTACGTAAAAGTACACTCCTTTACCGACTTGGCGACTGTCGCCCGTCTGCGCCGTGCCTCAGCCTGCGGTTGCTGTATTCAGAAGAAGGGAAAAGCAATAAATATCTCAACCTTGTAAAACAAAAAAGGCTGCGGCAAGTAAAAACCTGTCGCAGTCTTTTATGTAAGAACGATTATTTCTTTTTGAAGGTCATTTTTATGCCGTCTTGAGTGATGACAATTTCGTTGTTTGCGATTGCGCCTTCCGCGTTTTGCCGTCGACAGTAAGCGTTATCTTTTCGCCGTCGACCTTATAGGCGCTCTTTTGCTCGCTCGAAACGCCGCCCGTATTTGCAGTCATAACAAATTCTCCGCCGTCTTTAAGTTTCGGCGCAGTCGTAACGGGACTGCCCATTTCGCGCTTTTGGATTTTTTCGAGACATTTTTATATTACTGAATCCGGGTTAAAAGAGGGTGGGCGAGGCGGCTTTATGTTTCGTGAAAAAGAAAAAGGCGATGTGAATATCGCCTTTGTGTTATTGTATTTTATCGATTCGGGCTTACTTGCCCGCTTTCGTCTTGTAAGTTTCGAGGCGAACTTTTGCGTCCTCTTCGGCTTTCACGAACAGCTGCTCGGCAACCGTCGGGTTGGCTTTGGCAAGCGACTTATAGCGCGTCTCGCTCATGATGAAGTCGCGGTAGGAACCCGTCGGGTCTTTGCTGTCGAGCGTGAACGGATTTTTGCCGGCTTCGACAAGCGCGGGGTTGTAGCGGTAGAGCTGCCAATAGCCTGCGTCGACCGCCTTCTTTGTCTCAGCCATGCCGTTCGACATATCGATACCGTGGTTTATGCAGGTAGCGTATGCGATGATGAGCGAAGGTCCGGGATAAGCTTCGGCTTCTGCGATCGCCTTGATTACCTGGTTTTTGTCCGCGCCCATAGCGACCTGTGCGACGTATACGTAGCCGTAGCTCATAGCCATCATGCCGAGATCCTTTTTCTTCGTGCGCTTGCCCGCAGCCGCGAACTTCGCAACCGAGCCCGTGGGGGTGGACTTAGACGCCTGACCGCCCGTGTTCGAGTAAACCTCGGTGTCCACGACGAGCACGTTTACGTCCTCGCCCGAAGCGAGCACGTGGTCGAGTCCGCCGTAACCGATGTCGTACGCCCAGCCGTCGCCGCCGAAGATCCAAACGGACTTCTTGACAAGGCAGTCGGAGGCGTCCTTTATAGCGCCGAGCACTTTCTTGAGCTCGCCCTTAGCCGCCTTTACAGCCGCAGGGAGAGCCGCTTTGACTGCGGCTGCCGCTTTCTTCGAGCCGTCCGCCGTGTCCTTGTTTGCCTTCCAATCGTTGAGAGCGGCTTTCATTTCGTCCGTGCAGCCGAGCTCTATTGCCTTATCTGCGTCGCTGACAAGTTTAGCCACGCGCGCCTTATAGCCGAGGTTCATGCCGTAGCCGAATTCCGCGTTGTCCTCAAAGAGAGAGTTTGCCCATGCGGGACCGTGACCCGCTTCGTTCTTCGTGTAAGGGCAGGTGGGAGCCGAGCCGCCGTAAATGGACGAGCAACCCGTTGCGTTTGCGACCACCATGCGGTCGCCGAAGAGCTGTGTTACGAGTTTTACGTAAGGCGTTTCGCCGCAGCCTGCGCACGCACCGCTGAATTCGAACAGCGGACGCATGAACTGGCTGCCCTTTATCGTCGAGGGCTTGAACTTGTCCGAAACGTCTATTATCGGCTGTTTTACGGCAAATTCCCAATTCTTTTCTTCTGCTGCGACAGCCGTGTCGAGGTCGACCATCTTGAGCGCCTTGTTCTTCGCGGGGCAGACGTTTGCACAGCTCGAGCAGCCCGTGCAGTCGAGCGGCGATACCTGGATACGGAACGCGAGGTTTTCGAGTCCCTGCGCCTTAAGCGTAACGAAGTTTTTGGGAACTTTCTTTCCGTCCTCCACAAGCACGGGGCGTATGCACGCGTGCGGGCAGACGAGAGAGCACTGGTTGCACTGTATACAGTTTTCGGGTATCCACTGAGGAACGCGAGCCGCAATGCCGCGCTTTTCGAACTTCGTCGTGCCTGTGGGTACGCTTCCGTCTGCATTGAAAGCGGATACGGGAAGGGTAGCACCCTTCTGCGCGATTATCGGCTTAATGAACGTATTGAAGTATTCGTCCTTCGTCGTCTCGACGGCCTGTGCGCCCGCAGTCGCGTTTGCCCAGGACTCGGGATACTTGACTTCGATAAGTCCCGCGATTGCATTGTCTATTGCGTCGCAGTTCATCTTTACGACGTCGTCGCCCTTCTTGCCGTACGACTTCTTTATCATCTGCTTCATGTATTCGGAAGCCTTGTCGTACTCCATTACGTTTGCGAGCTTGAAGAACGCCGCCTGCATGACGCCGTTTATACGCTTTCCGAGACCTACGCCCTCGGCAATCTTGAGCGCGTCTATCGTGTAGAACTTAAGGTGCTTTTTGGCGATGTCGCGTTTCATCGAAGCGGGAAGCTCCGCGTCCATCTGTTCGGGAGTCCACTTGCTGTTGAGAAGGAACACGCCGCCCTCCTTAATTTCGCTCGTCATGTCGTAACGGGTTACATAGGAAGGGTTGTGGCAAGCGACGAAGTCCGCAAAGTCGATAAGGTAGGTCGACTGAATGGGGGACTTGCCGAAGCGAAGGTGCGAAATGGTTATGCCGCCCGACTTTTTCGAGTCGTACTCGAAATAGCCCTGTGCGTACATATCCGTGTGGTCGCCTATTATCTTTATGCTGTTCTTGTTCGCGCCGACCGTGCCGTCCGATCCGAGTCCGTAGAATTTGCAGCTTACGGTGCCATCGGGTGCGGCGTCTATCGGGTGAACTATCTCGAGCGAGGTGTTCGACACGTCGTCGGTTATGCCGACCGTGAAGTGGTTTTTCGGCTGAGCTTTTTCGAGGTTCTCGTAAACAGCGCCTATCATGGACGGGTTAAACTCTTTCGAGCCGAGTCCGTATCTGCCGCCTACGACCGTTATGCCCGTTCTGCCGCATTCGGAAAGAGCGGCGACGACGTCGAGGTAGAGCGGCTCGCCGAGGGAGCCGGCTTCCTTGGTTCTGTCAAGGACGGCGATCTTTTTGACGGATTGAGGGATTGCGCCGACAAAGTCCTTCGCACTGAACGGACGGTAGAGACGAACCTTCAAAAGTCCGACCTTCTTGCCGCTACGGTTGAGATAGTTTATCGTCTCTTCCGCAGCTTCGCAGCCCGAGCCCATCATGACGATGATCTCTTCCGCGTCGGGCGCGCCTACGTACTGATACAATTCGTACTTTCTGCCGGTGAGCGCCGAAACCTTTTCCATCATCGTCTTTACGATTTCGGGAACGGCTTCGTAGTATTTGTTCGCCGCTTCGCGGTTCTGGAAGTAGATGTCGCCGTTCTGAGCCGTGCCCATCTGCTTCGGGTGCTCGGGGTTCAAAGCGCGCTCCTTAAAGCGCTTTACGTCGTCCATGTCGACGAGGGGAAGGATCTCTTCGTACTCTATGCCGTCGATCTTGGAAACTTCGTGGCTCGTGCGGAAACCGTCGAAGAAATGAAGGAAGGGCACCGAGCTTTTGAGCGTAGAAAGGTGTGCGACAAGCGCAAGGTCCATTGCTTCCTGTACCGAGTTCGACGAGAGCATCGCAAAACCCGTCTGACGGCAAGCCATTACGTCTGCATGGTCGCCGAAGATGTTGAGCGCGTGTGCCGCAAGCGCTCTTGCGCTTACGTGGAACACGGTGGGGAGAAGCTCGCCCGCGATCTTGTACATATTCGGGATCATGAGCAGTAAGCCCTGGCTTGCGGTGAACGTTGTCGTGAGCGCGCCTGCCGTGAGTGCGCCGTGAACCGCGCCCGCAGCGCCGCCCTCGGATTGCATTTCGGCAAGTCTAAGCGGCTGACCGAACATATTGACTCTGCCCTGAGCCGCCCACTCGTCGGCGTATTCCGCCATGGGAGAGGAGGGGGTGATAGGGTAGATTGCGGCAACTTCGCTGAACGCATACGCTATATGCGATGCGGCGGTGTTGCCGTCTATGGTCATCTTCTTCATATAAACCTCCATTTATATTATGTATTTTTATGACACTTAAGGCGCCTAAATAAGCACCTTAAATATTATAGTTCTTTTCCGAAAAATAGTCAAACGATTTCGGGGGCGTATCTATTTGCCCGAAGCGTCATATAATGTTTTGCGGCGAAGGCAATCGAGATAAAATCCGTTGACATTTTTGCGCGGGTATGCTATAATGCACAGACTTGAAGATCTTATGGGGGTGTACAGGTTTCGACGGGACGGGAAAGGTTAGGATAGCACGCGGCAGGGTCGGCTGCCTCAAAGACGCAAATCAAAATAAACGCAAAATCCGAAAAGACTGCAAGCGCTCCCGCGCTTGCGTTCGCAGCCTAACTTATAGGCTGTCGCCGCCCTCTGCCGACCGATGGGCAGGGCAAGCGGTGTCATTACAGTCGGCTACCTAAGGAGAGTGGGGCGAGACCCTCCTTAAGCTTTTATCGCCCTTTGCGCGCATAGCTTTGTTCGAGTGAACTTTGCGCGGCAAATATCGATCAACGAACTAAGCGTGTAGAAGTCCTTTCAGGGACTCGCCTCGGAAGGGGGTCCGATTCCCCCCACCTCCACCAAATCGAAAAATCCGGTCGGACGCATAAATCTCGATCGGATTTTTGTTTGCAAATATTAAGGAATAGGCAACAGACGAAAGATAAAAACTTCGCTTGTCGCAACTTATCTGCGCTTGCGGCGCTTCGATATGCGATATACGCGATGCTTTGATCTATAAGGGCGCAGTTTAAGAGTGATCACTCCGTCGACCAAAACCGCCAACAGAGGTAATCCGCATACGATTGCTATGCCTATCGCCCCGCTGTTGCGAGCAAAGACCTCTCCGAAACCGGAGTTGGGCATACCCGTCCACAGCAATAGCAAAACGCTAACGCCGAGCAAGATTTCCGCTCCCCATATAAACAAAAATCTCTTTATAAAAGAGCTTCCTTTGCTCGCTAAGAAGATGTTCATTCCCGCCGCATACATTATACAGAAAAAGGCGAAGAAGCACGCGCAAAAGTTTGAAATGAAGCCCGTAGATATTGCTCGTTCCGCATGGTCGGGGTTTTGCGGATCTACAAGTATTTCCGCATATTTGCCGACGCAGTCATACGCTTCGTCGTGCCCCTTATATCCCTCTCGGTCGATAAACTTGTATTCCTGCCCGTCGAACGTATAAGAAATCACCAAAAAATACGAGGGACCGCTGGCGTATCCCGACGACGACGAGCCCATAGCTTCCACGTCGACTACCTTGCCCATAACTTTTACATAGTCGGTCTCGACACGGCGCATTCTGACGATGTTCCACACCAAAAATCCGACGCACGCAAGAAAAAGCGCAAGCGCTATCGAGAGAAAAATTATCGACGTCTTTTTGTCGTCTTTTTTTCGGAGCGCCTCTGCCGCTGCCACCGCTTCGATACTATTGTGTTCGCTCATAATAACACCTGCCTATTGCATAACCGTTTATATTTCTATATTACACCCATAAGCGTTTTTATTGTGTAGCAAATATATTATAACACAAAAGTAGAACTATTGCAATAGGTTAGTGACTTGATTATAGATTATTCGACGATTGGGTATGTATCCGCAATACGTTGATAGGTTTTAATCCAAACTTTATTATTGTTAGATAGTGTTTTTTAATCAACCTTGATGGGCTTATACATACCTATAAACACATACCCGTAATATTTGGTTTTTGCAAATGTGACTCGCGTAGTTTCATCATGGTATAAACCGTACTGTGGTTTATACCATACTTCTTCGATAGTGTCTTGTACGATTTTATTGCTCCAATTTCCGCCTTTTGTTTCCGTTAAGTTACTATGTGCAAGAAACCACGGACTATATCCTTCCGGGGTAGCGCCTTCGGCATAAAGAAGCTGTTGTTTGCCGAATAAATAACGTTGTGAACGATCCCACCCGAATCTTTCACAACATTCATCGTAGAAAAGCTTCGGGTAAGTATTTTGAAAAAACTTTGATATACTGCATAAAAATGGGCAGTGCTTCCTCTATCAATCGTTCATAATCTTCACGATCATAAGCAGTAAAAGGCAGCCGTGTTTCAATACGCCGCGTATTCGGATTTTTCGCGCCTTGTGTTGTCCATATCGGTGCAAATCCCAATAAAGATTCTATCTCATCTTTTTGCTGAAAAAGTCTTTCAAAACAAGTGGTTATGGTATCGTCTTGAATATAAATTCCTATTCTGAAAAATTCTTTCTGCAATAAGAAATCAAATCCCAAACATAGATTGCTATTCGGGCTTTTTCTATTAACTGTACCATATTGTGCACGTGTCGAAATAGTAAAGGGATTCCCGTTATTGTCGAGTGCATCTTGTAACATTTTCCAAAAAACCGTTTGCTCGGAATTGCTGTCATAAGTTTTAGCTGATGACGTTAAAAATGATTTTTCCTGTGCTATAACAGTGGCTGTATTTACTGTCGGGTGAGTTATGTGTTTTTGTGAAACGGTAACAATACTTTGCTGTTGGGTATCATCTATGGCGATTATATTACGCAGTTCTTTGTTAGGGAGCGTGATGATTTCCATAGGAATTGTGGTTTCAATCGCTTTTACACATTTTTCTAACCGCATAAGTAATTCTTTCGCGTCCTCCAAAGTTAGAGGAGCTCCGTCGTGTATCACGGCATTGCAAGTTTTGCGTATTATGTGCATATCTCCAAGTACAATCTCATTAAAAAACTGAGAAAACCTTTCATCGGTTATTGCTTTATGCAAATCAAATACTTCATTCGGACCTTTTACCCATACGGGCTTTTTGTCATATTTTTTTAACCAAAATAATTTTATAGCGTATTCGAGAGTGGATCGTATTGAACCGGCACACTTATCGGCTTGTTCAATAGCTATATTTTTTACGAAATTCAAATTAGTGTTGATCCCTTGCACTAAATCGGTTTCATTATATTTATCTATCATAAAATGCTCCTTTGGTTTATTTAATGGGTTCTATGTTAAAACCGAGCTGCTCTGCTCGTTTTATAAAGTTGGGAATATTAAGAATACCCCATTGAGTGCATACAAACATATCGCCGTCGATTAAATGTATTACATCGATAGGCTTTGTAAAAAAGCGCACTTCATAATCAGAACGCAATGAAGCGACATCAACATTCTCTACAACGCCGATAGAACCTTGCAAGGTTTTATCAAACACCTGCTTTAACTGTTGACGAGTGATAGAGGCATTTTGTGATACATAGGATTTAACGACAGCTAATACCAAGCGATTTTTTAAATAGACATTCCCTTCAAACATATACCGTGTAGTGTCTCTCTTTCCGGGAGTGGTCATTTGATACGGGGCACTCGGTTTATAGCTATGATTTTCCTCTTGCTTATAGCCGGTATTGGCAGTGGGCATATTGTTTGATTTTTGCGATTGCTTTAAATTGGCGACCTGTTGTTCTAATTTTTTAATCCTATCTAACATCTCTAAAATTATATTTGCGTAGTCCATTTTAACTTCCTTTTGCTATATTATAACGCTAAAGTTATGATATGTCAAGATATTCAATGATATTTTTTGATAATTTTTAAAATATCATTATTAAAATAATAACATATTCGGGACTAAACTGTCAATATATGGCTACGGTATTTTAAATCGCCTTTATAAATAAATCGGAATAATGAACTTATCAAGTTCAAACAAATTCTCGAGCGGTTCGGATAGTAATCTTACCTAATACGATATTCGGCAAGACAACCGTTTGCGGCGTTTCGACAGCCGCTTGTACCGACATATTTGACTTTGACGGCGCAAGCGGCTATAATTTCAGGTGGGAGGAGAAATGAGAAATTACTTTATCGATATGTATCTCAACCGCTTGTACGGCGTGAGCGGAATGATAATAAACAATGTCATAGCGCTTCTCATACCCATATTGGTTGAGGAATTGAAATTTCGCGGCGTCAAGAGTTTCGCTGTTTTCTTATCGAAACTCATTTGCGCCGTCATAGTCATGAATTTGCTTTGCGCGGCAAGCTATGCCCTGATAGGGCACGTGGCAATGTCTCAGATCTGCGGCGGCATACTCGTGACTTTATGGCTGGCGCTGTTTTCGAGGTCAAAGATTTTCACTCGCCTCATATGCGGATTTTCGTTTGTCGCGACGCTCGAAATCGTGCTCGTGGACTGTTTTTCGGTTTTCGACATCATGCTGGAGCTCGGCAGCATGAACGCGTCGCGGGGGGGGGTCGAACTTTTAATGATAATCATGCTTGTCGGTTTCGTGTGCTTTTTCAAGGTCTTTTCGACGGGCAGGCTCGACGAGGTGTATTTGATAAGCGTCGGCTTGTCGGGCGGCGTGTTCGGTATATGTACGGTGTTTTGGGTGATAACCAATGTGATTTATGTCGACCCCGTTTCGAGGTTGACGGTAGGTCTCATGCTTACGACCCTTCTTCTCGGCGTGTATTACAGCGCCTATGCGGTTTCCAAAACCATCGCTACGAACAACCGTATGCGAATGGACAAACTGCTTAGAGACGCCGATGCGAATATGCTGGGCGTGGTCGAAAGGAACATGGAGGAGCTTAGGCAGCTGCGGCACGAAATAGACAATCAGTATACATATATGAAGGTGCTCTTAGACGGCGGCGAGTATGAAAAGCTCGGCGCATATTTTTCCGAATACACGGAGAGATTTAACACACTGCTGTCCTTTGTCGATTGCGGCAATCGCGTCGTAAGCGCCGTTATGAATCTCGAACTGCAAAAGGCGGCGGGCGAGGGTATAACCATAGATCATACCGTTTCCGTGCCCAAAGAAATGTCTTTTTCGGACAGCGATATCTGCTCGCTGCTATTCAATATTCTGAACAACGCCATAGAATATCTGTGCCGCAGACGGGATACGGACAGAAGGGTGCAACTGTCGGTGAAGCTCGTGAACAAGACGCTGTTTGTGTCTTGCGCAAACGCCATAGAAAAGCAGGACGCGGAAAACGCGCGCCGACTTGTTACAAGCAAGCCCGACGCGGCAATGCACGGTTACGGCAGTAAAGTAATCGGGGCGATAGCCGAGCGGTATAACGGAAGCGTAAAGTACGATGCGGAGGGAGAGGGCGGACGTTTTTGCGTGAGCGTAATGCTGTTTGAACCGAGCGAAAATCGGAAAAAGGCATAGAATACTGTGAGTAGGAGGGCATGAAACCAAATGGACACTGTAAGAATAGCCGTCTGCGACGATAAGGAAAATATAGCCGAAATTATATTCAATGCCGTAAAAGGCGCGTTCGGCAAAAACGGCTTGAACGCTCAAATAGAGCGGTACAATACGGCGGAGCTTCTGTGGCGTGCCATGCAACTGCGCGTGTTCGATCTCGTATTTCTCGATATAGGGCTTCCGAAAATGGACGGCATATCTCTGGGCGAAAAACTCAGAAGCGTCGGCAACCGCACGGACATAATATATGTTTCGGCGAGAGAGGATCGCGTATTCGATACGTTTAAGGTCCGTCCGTTCGACTTCGTGAGAAAATCCAACTTTCTCGGAGATCTTTCCCGAGTCATAGATAGTTACATCGACGCGCGTATCAAAAAGCAGAGCGACGTGCTTGTCGTACAGAACAAGAGCGGAGTGATGAACCTACCTCTTTCGAACGTCGTATATTTCGAGGGCGCGGGCAAGATCCAGCTCATTCACACGGAAGACCTTAAGGAGCCTATAAAAGTCTATCGGTCGATAGAATCCATAGAGTCCGAGCTCGGCGGCAAGGGCTTTATAAGGATACATAAGGGGCTAATCGTAAACTACAGGTACATATCGCGTATTCTCGTAAGCGACGTCGAGCTCACTACGGGCGAGCTTCTGCCGCTCTCGCGCAGGCGCGCCTGTTCCATAAAAGAGGAGTATCTGGGGCTGCTCAAGAGCGGCGGCTCCGTAATTTTGTAGAGCTTTTCGCGGGCGGGATCGGGTCGTTTCCGTATTTTTACATACCGTTCGTTCCCGAATGATTGAAAACGGCGGACGGTTGCGGTACAATGGCATAGGCTTAAGGCGAAAGGTTTTGCAAAATTTATTAAAGGAGACTTAAATGAAAACAATAAAGAAAACCGCGGCAGTTGCAGTTTTGGCTTTCGTGCTCGCGACGTGCCTCGCTCTTGTCGGGTGCGGCTCGTATTCTCTCGAAGAGGGGACTTATACGGGCTCGTATAAGTGCCACTATTCGTACGACTACCAAATCGCGGGGACCGGTCCCAGCGCGGGCACGGTGACTAAGTATCACGGCGATCACTTCGGCGCGATCGTGACGTTTACGGTCGATTCCCGCGGAGCGATATGGGATGTCGCGTCGGTTGCGCCCGAGGCGGACGCCGATTCGAACAACGAAGAATATCATACGTACAGAAATGCCGGTATGTCCAACGTGTTCCTCAATCAGTTCGGGGGCTGGACGCTTGCCGAAATAATGGCTATCGACGTCAAAGTAAACGACAAGGGCTTCCCGACGGAGATTGACGCGGGCGGCAAGCAGATGACGATTGCGGCAGGGCAGACGCCCCAGTGCGGCATAGTCATTCTCGCCTTGCAAAACGCGATAAGGACCGGCACGAAAGCCGCTTAGTAAAGACTTCTTCGATAACGGCAAAACCAGCCGAGGAAGAGACTTTTCGGAAAGAAAAGTCTTTTTCTTATATATGCAAAACCGTTTGTTCCCGCAAAAACGCCGCTTTTTCCGTTTCGAATGACGAATAAGGGGTTTAAGCGGTATTATTTTCCCGTTTTATTGAACGGCCGCATTTCGCACTTTATAATAGAGGAGCGCAGTATGCGGCGTGGAGGTCGGCATCGTGCGCGTACAGATTCATATTCGACAAAAGGAGGGTAATATGAAACAAGTAAGTAAAAAACTCGGCATTGTCGGCATAGCTTGCGCTGCGATCCTGATAGCGCTCGTAATAGCGGTCGACGTGCTCTGCGGCGTGTACTCCGACGCGATAGGTCTCTATTTCAGAGACAGGAGCGCGGACGCGAGCGAAGCGATAGCCGCGGCTAATGCCTACACGGTAGAGCAGGAGGCGGGCGGCATGGTGCTCATGAAAAACGAGAACGACACGCTTCCGCTCGTCGGCACGAACAAGGTCAATCTTTTCGGCGCTCTCTCGGCAAAGCAGCTCTATCTCGGAACGGGTTCGGCAGGCGGCTGGAATTGGGATCCGACGGCTTTCGTCAATCTCAAAACCGCGCTTAAGGAAGTGGACATCGACGTAAACGAAACGCTTTGGAACTTCTATTCCGATCTCACGGGCGAAGCGGGCGGCAGCGCGGGCTCGGTCACCGATATGCAGGGCTCGACTCACTCGATAGTCGACGTAGAGCTCGACTACAACGGCTATGCGGCGGCAAGAGCTTCCGCCGAGAGCTATTCCGATACGGCAATCCTCGTCATAGGTCGCGCGGGCGGCGAGGGCAGCGACGCGGTCATGGACATGACGCCGTACATGGGCGGCAGAGACGGAAGAACTCCGCAAAACCAGGGCGGCAGCGCGGGCTTCCACTATCTCGAGCTCATGCCTCAGGAAAGAGATCTCGTAGACTACGTCAAGGCAAACTATAAGAATGTGGTTCTTCTCGTGAACACACCCATGCCGATAGAGCTCGATTTCGTCGACGGCGAAGCAGGCGGCGACGGCAAGGGCAATATCGACTCCGTGCTTTGGATAGGTATGCCGGGCTCCACGGGCAACCGTGCGGTCGCTCAGGCTATTAAAGGAACTCTCACTCCTTCGGGCAGACTCGCCGATACCTGGGCATACGAAGCGGAATCGGCTCCTTCGTACTACAACTTCGGCGACTATACATATTCGAATGTGGTAGGCGACAGAAACGCCGCTCTCAAATATCTCCACTATCAAGAGGGCATCTACGTCGGCTACCGCTGGTACGAGACGGCAAACGCCGAGGGGATAAAAATCGAAAACGTCGCAAATTACCATGCGTACAAGGGAATAGCCGACGGCAAGGGCGGCGACACCGTAAAATCGTTCGACTTCTCCGATTACGATTCCATAGTTCAGTTTCCGTTCGGCTACGGACTTTCCTACACTACTTTCAAAATGGAAATGGTGGGAACTCCTTCCTATGACGGCACCACGAAAGATTTCACTTTCACCGTGCGCGTGACCAACAGCGGCAACACGTATTCTTCGCGCACCCCCGTCGAGCTCTATGTCGAGACCCCGTACGACCCTGCGGAAGGTATCGAAAAGTCGAAGGTTGTTCTTCGCGCCTTCACTAAGACCGGACTCATCGCACCCGGTGCAAACGAGACGGTCACACTTAAGGTGAACCGCGACGATCTCGCTTCCTACGATTCCAAGACGGCAAAGGCGTACAAGCTTTCGGACGGCGACTATAAGTTCTATGTAGACTACGGCAAGTACGGCTCGCACTGCTGGGCAAACACGAACGACGGCGACAGCGTGCTTACCTATACCTGGAACAATGCGAGCGACATCGTGTTCGGCGAGGGCAATAAGCGTACTTCCGACCTTGTTGCGGCAACCAACCAATTCGACGACGTGGCTAAGGGCGACGGAGCTTATACTCCGAACGAGGACGACTTGACCCGTTCCGACTTTGCCGCTTCTTTTCCGAAGAGCTATGAGGCGGGAACGCTCATGAGCGAGGTCGACGACAACACGGCGCGCAGACTCAACGACAAGGTGCACGGCGCGACGCTTGAAGGTTACAATCCCGACACCTACAGATACGAGGGCGCGTTCGCAGACGAGAACGGCGACTATAAGGACCCCGACAGCGGCTATACTCCCGTTACTCTCGGACAGTCGGGCGATCTTACCTGCGCCGACCTTGTGGGCGTTGCGTATGACGACGATATGTGGGACAAACTCATCTCGCAGATGAGACAGTCCGAAATCGAGCGTCTCATTGCGTCCTGCGGCTGGCAGAACCCCGCGATCCCCTCGATAGGTAAGAATGCGGCAATAGATATGGACGGCGCAGAGGGACTCCACGACCTCGTGTCCGACATCGACGCAAACTGCTATACCTGCGCACCCATAACGGCTTCTTCGTTCGACGTAGAGCTTGCGTACAAAATGGGCACTGTCTATGCGGACGAATGTCTTATAAACGGCGTTTCGGGTATGTACGGATTTTCGACCAACACGCACCGTTCGCCTTTCGGAGGACGCGCGTTCGAGTACTACAGCGAGGACGGAACGCTTGCGGGCTACATCTGTGCGAGTCAGACGAGCGGACTTCAGGACAAGGGCGTAGTCGTATACACGAAGCACTTTGCTTTCAACGAGCAGGAAACCAACAGAAGCGGCGTACACACCTGGCTTTCCGAGCAGGCGGCGCGCGAAATATATCTCCGCCCGTACGAGCTCATCTGTCACAACGCGACCGCGGAAGGCTCCGTCCTCGACGGTAACACGGGCTTTATGACGGCTTACAACTCGATAGGCACTTCTCATACTTCGGCGCACTATCCCATGCTTACGAACATCGTCAAGGGCGAATGGGGCTTCATGGGAAGAATGATAACCGACGCGGGCGGCACCGACAGCATATCGTGCTCGGTACGCGCCGGGCTCGACATGAATCTCGGCTTCGGCGGCGGCAGCGGGCTCGACTCGATAGACGGGCTCGACAACACGAAGGGCTACGGTCTTACGAGAGTACAGGAGGCGGCGAAAGATCAGCTATACGTATTCGTAAACAGCTCGGGCATAACTACGGTTTCGACGATAAACAGCGCATGGATCGCTATCCCCGTAGTCATTTCGATAGTGCTCGTTGCGGGCGCGGCCCTTCTGTTCGTATTCCTTATATATCCCGCTTTCATAATGAGAAAGAAAGCATAAACAAAGTACAGTAAAACAATCTTTTGTCTTAAGCCGAAAAAAACGCAGTGAAACGAAATCGCTTCCTGCGTTTTGTTTTTGCTTTCGGGACGAGGCTTAAAGCCTCGAAAGAGAAGATCAGTCCGCGTCGAACAGCTCTTCTATGAAATTCTCGTAATCGGTGCGATTCGACTTTACGAACTCGATTGCAGCCGACGGGTGCATATTGCAGAGCCCCGTAAGAAGATAGGGCACGTCGTATCCCCATTTCGCGCCGCTCTCTTTCACGGACGGCATATGCTCGCGCACGAACTTCAGCATGGGTTTTATCTTGTACTTCGGATTTTTCAGAAAGCCGAGCATGGCTTCGAGATAGCAGTTGCCTGCGCCGCGTCCCATGCCCGATACCGTAGCGTCGAGATAGTTGACCCCCTTTGCGCACGAATCTATCGTGTTCGCGAATGCAAGCTGTTGATTGTTGTGCGCGTGTATGCCTATCTCCTTGCCGTACTTGTCGCCGACTTCGAGGTACATATCGCATATGCGACGTATCTCCTCGGGGTAGAGCGCGCCGAAGCTGTCGACGATGTAAATGACGTCTACGGGGGAGCGTCCCACTTCGTCGAGAGCGCGGAGAAGGTCGCTCTCCTGGTTTTTGGAGATTGCCATGAGGTTGCAGCTTGTCTCGTATCCGAGCTTGTGGCAGTGCTCGATCATTTCGATTGCCGACGGCACCTGGCGGACATAGCAGGCAATGCGGTACAGGTCTATTACGGATTCGCTTTTTGGTATGACTTCGTTTTCGATGTCGACTCTGCCCACGTCGGACAAAACCGAGATCTTCATGTCCGTCTTGTTGTCGCCCGCAATATCGCGAATGTCGCTTTCCGAACAGAACTTCCACTTGCCGAACTTATCCACGGGAAAAAGCGAGCGCGACACCTTGTACCCGAACTCCATATAGTCTACGCCCGAAGCGAGATTTGCCTTGTAAAGAGCTCTTACGAATTCGTCGGTAAAACGAAAATCGTTCACGAGACCGCCGTCGCGAAGGGTCGCGTCGAGTAGGCGTATGCTCATTCTCGCGGATTGAAGGCTTCCGGGTTGTTCGCGCTTTGTCGCCATGTGCTTCTCCGTTTTGCGCCGTAATTTATTCCGTATATATTTATAAGGAATGGGCGCGTAAAAAAGTATAGTAGGTCTATTATATGCGAAAAGCGGATAAAAGTCAAATCATTGTGCCTAAATGAAAAAAATCTCGCTTCATGCGGGCAAAATTCGTTGACAATATTTTTTTATTGTGGTAAATAGAATATGTACTTGATAGGATTATATAAAATAGACTGTTTTGTTACACATTGTTTTCGGCGTTTTTACAAACGCTTTGAAACAGACCTTTTTACTCTAAGCGGGAGGGCAGGATTGAATTTATGATAAAAAAACTTGCGGGCAGTATTAAGCAGTATAAAGCGGCGTCTGTATTGACGCCCGTGTTTATGCTCGGAGAGGTTGCGCTCGAGTGTGTCATACCTCTTGTGATGAAAAATCTCATAGACACGATGGAAACGGCGGACAGTTTGCGTCCTACGCTTATTTACGGCGCGATACTTCTTGCGCTTGCATTCGTGTCGCTTGCGTGCGGTATGCTTTCGGGACACTTCGCCGCGATTGCTTCGACGGGCTTTGCGAGAAACCTTCGAAAGGATATGTATCATAAAATACAGGATTTTTCGTTCGCGAATATCGATAAGTTCTCGACGGCGGGTCTCGTGACGCGCCTTACCGTCGACGTGGGAAACGTGCAGAACGCGTTCATGATGCTCATTCGCATGGCGGTGCGCGCTCCGTTGATGCTCATATTCTCCGTGGTAATGACGATTACGGTATCGCCTAAGCTTTCGATAATCTTTGCGGTGCTCGTGCCGCTACTCGCCGTTGCGATGTTCATTCTCATTCGCTCGGTCTATCCCATATATCGCAAGGCGTTCAAGCGCTATGACAAGTTCAACGAATCCATTGAGGAGAACGTGCGCGGAATGCGCGTCGTCAAGGCGTATGTGCGCGAAGAATACGAGAAAGAAAAATTCGACAAAGAGTCGAACGCTCTTCGCAAGATATTCACGAAGTCCGACGGCATACTTATGATCTCGACTCCGCTCATGCAGCTTGCCGTATTTACCGCGGTGCTACTCATCGCGTCGCTCGGCAGCCTTCTCATAGTCAATACGTTCGGCGGCTTCACTGTCGTGAACGGCGTAGAGATCGCGACGTTCGGCGAGCTTTCCATAGGCGGACTTTCCAGCCTCATAACCTACACCATGCAGATCCTGTTCTCGCTCATGATGTTCGCAATGGTCATAACGATGATCACGATGTCTCTCGAGAGCGCGCGCAGAATAACCGAAGTGCTCGACGAAAAGAGCACCATAACAAGCCCCGAAAACGCCGTCAAGGAAGTCGAAAGCGGCGAGATAGAATTCGAATCGGTCGGCTTCAAGTATTCGGAGACGGCGGAGAGGGAAGCCCTTGCGAATATTCGCCTCAGGATCCCGTCCGGCTCGACCGTCGGCATAATAGGCGGCACGGGCAGCGGCAAGACGTCGTTCGTACAGCTCATTCCGAGGCTTTACGACGTGACGAGCGGCTCCGTGAAAGTCGGCGGCAGGGACGTCAGGGAGTACGACGTCGAAGCGCTTCGCGACGCGGTGGCCATGGTGCTTCAGAAGAACACGCTGTTTTCCGGCACCATAAAGGAGAATATGCGCTGGGGCAACGAGAACGCTACCGACGAGGAAATAGTGCGCGCTTGTAAACTCGCGCAGGCAGACGAGTTCATTTCGGCGATGCCCGACGGCTACGATACGTACATCGAGCAGGGCGGTGCGAACGTCTCGGGCGGACAGAAGCAGAGACTTTGCATAGCGCGCGCCATTTTGAAGAATCCGAAAGTGCTCATTCTCGACGACTCTACAAGCGCCGTCGATACGCATACGGACGCGAAACTCCGCGCCGCTTTCCGCGAGGGGCTCGAAAGCACGACGAAAATCATAATAGCGCAGCGCACGGCTTCCGTAGAGGACGCGGACGCTATCGTCGTGCTCGACGACGGCAAAATTTCGGCTGTCGGCAAGCATGACGAGCTTTTGAAGACAAACGATATATACCGCGAGGTTTACGAATCACAGAACAACAGGGGAGGGCAGGACAATGAGTAAAGATACGAAAAAGCCCGCTCGCAAAAAGGGCGCAATGAAACGTCTTTTGGCGTACGCTCTGAAAAAACACCGCGTCATGTTCGCGGTCATAATCATAACCGTAATTTTCAGCAGTATGGCGTCCATTTCTTCGTCCATAGCTTTAAAGTACATAGTGGACGACATCATAACGCCCGCTCTTCACGCAGGCGGCATGAGCGCGGTGTGGGATAAATTCATAAGTTTCGTGGTGACGATGGGTTGCGTGTACTTTGTCGGCGTGGCGGCTTCTGCGGCGCAGGCTCAGCTTCTGAATCTCATGACGCAGCAGATAATGACCGATTTGCGGTGCGATCTGTTTGCTCATATGCAAAAACTTCCGATAAAGTATTTCGATACGAACAATCACGGTGACATAATGAGTATCTACACGAACGACATCGAAACCGTTCGCCAGCTCATTGCGCAGAGCTTGCCGCAGGTGCTTATGTCGGGGATCATGATAGTTATGCTTCTTGTCGTAATGCTTTCGTACAGTATATGGCTCACGCTTGTCGTGCTTGCGGCAGTCGCCGTCATGATACTTGTCGCAAGGTATGTGGGCTCGCGCTCCGGCAAGCACTTCATGCGCCAGCAAAAATCGCTCGGCGTAGTCGAGGGCTATATCGAAGAGATGATGCAGGGGCAGAAGGTCGTAAAAGTTTTCAACCACGAAAAGAAGGCGAAAGAGGGCTTCGACGAGCGCAACGATAAGCTCTTCGAGGACGCTTCGAAAGCCAACCGCTATGCGAATATCCTCATGCCCATACTTGCCAATATAGGCAACATAATGTATGTGCTCGTCGCGTTTGTGGGCGCGCTTCTCGCACTTACGGGTGCGTTCAACATCTCGCTTACGGGTGTGGGCGTGCTCGAGGTCGGAACCGTCGTTTCTTTCCTTACCATGGGACGTTCGTTCTCCATGCAGGTCAGCCAAGTCTCCCAACAGGTGAATTTCATAGCTCTCGCGCAGGCGGGCTCGTCGCGTGTATTTGCGCTCTTCGACGAAAAGACCGAGCCGGACGACGGCTATGTTACGCTTGTCAATGCGGAGATCGACGACAGCGGCGTCATCACGGAAAGTGAAAAACGCACGGGCGTATGGGCGTGGAAGCACCCGCACGGCGACGGTACGACTACGTATACCCGCCTTACGGGCGACATACTTCTCGACGACGTGGATTTCTGTTACGAGGAAGGCAAGCCCATACTCAAGAACATCGACGTGTATGCTCATGCGGGCGAAAAGGTCGCGTTTGTCGGGGCGACCGGCGCGGGCAAGACGACGATCACGAATCTGATAAACCGTTTCTACGACATCGCCGACGGCAAGATCCGCTACGACGGCATAAACATCAATAAGATAAAGAAAGCCGACCTTCGTCGTTCGCTCGGCATAGTGCTTCAGGATACCAATCTGTTTACGGGCACCGTAATGGACAATATCCGTTACGGCAGACTCGACGCCACGGACGAGGAATGTAAGGCGGCGGCGGCTCTTGCAGGCGCGGACAGCTTCATAACACGGCTTCCCGACGGCTACGAGACCATGCTCACGGGCGACGGCGCAAACCTCAGCCAAGGGCAGAGACAGCTCCTTGCGATAGCGCGCGCCGCGGTTGCCGACGCTCCCGTCATGATAATGGACGAGGCTACGTCATCCATAGACACGCGCACCGAACAGATCGTTCAGCAGGGCACGGACAGACTCATGAAGGGCAGAACGGTGTTCGTCATAGCCCACCGTCTCTCGACCGTCCGCAAGAGCGACGTAATAATGGTGCTCGACCACGGCCGTATCATAGAGCGCGGCAGTCACGACAGCTTGATTGCGAAGAAGGGGCAGTACTACAGGTTGTATACGGGCGCCTTCGAATTGGAATAAATTCCTGACGGCTTATATGCTTCGTAATACGGGCTGCGTGCTCTTCGGCGGCGGGAGCTGTACGGTGTAGTACAGCAACCCACCGCCTCGTCGCCTGCTGCCCGTCTTACTCGCATCTGAGCCGTCAGGACGCTACGGCTTATAAGCGGCGCATTTCGGCGTTAAGCTCCGCGCCGTCTCAGTCGTGTGCAAATAGTACATTCTCCGATATAAACGAAAAAGAGAACAGTCTTGCGATTGCTCTCTTTTGTTTTTTATATTGTTTTGACATACTCCATGCTCGAGTATATAAGTTTGTCGTATCGTGCGCATTATGTCGTTTAAGTATGTTCTTTATGTAGTCGGACAGATATATTAAGTACATTATAAAGTAGGAGCGTTTAAAATCGCGCATAGTACGTCTATGATATATGTGTACCTAAGTATAGAGATTTTTAAGGGCTTTGCTTAGAGAGGAAAGGTAATTTCCAACTCATCAGTCACTCATCGCTCCCGGGCTCGCGGACTCGTGACAGCTTCCCTGCTAAGGAAGCCGTTTTATAGGATTAAAGCGTAAAGTCAAACGACGCTTATTCCTCTATAACGCCTTCCATAGAAGGGAAGGTGTCGCCGTGCAGAACGAGCTTTGCGAGTGAACACGGAGACGGATGAGTTGAAAACTGTCGTCTCGCACATAAAATAATCATAGCATTTATCGCAATATAAATTATGTCCTTATGTTGCGACTCCCTAAAGACATAAAACCACGACTATTATGACCAAATTATTGAATCGATATTATATATAATGGAAAGATATCAAAGAGGAGAATTCGGCGAGGAGCATTTGACGATGGCAAAAATTTTGGAACGAGGCGGGGCTCCGAAATTGCTGAAAGAAATGAGTCTAAGTGAAATTCAATGCTTAATCGATAAATCTTACGGCATGACTAAACAAATGTTTAGTCAGATTTGCAATAGAAACGCAGATTTATCGAAGTCAGGAGTCTGATTGATTTCGGCGGTGCGCAACAGTAAAGTAATCGAATTATAAAAGAACGGAACGGCTTTTGATTATCTGTCATAAGCCGTTTTTTTATGACTGTATATCGAAAAATACATACACTAAAAATTCCATTTAGCCGCAATGCTAAAATATTTGCAGTACTTTTTCTAAAAAGTACAATAAAAATCACGCCTGCCGCTTAGTTCAAAAGCGAATATAATATGTCAAGCATTTTAGCCGTATTTTTTATAAAAAAAGTCGAAAATATTTAGTCTAAAACTATTGACAAGCCCATGCGTAAAGAGTTATAATGCCCTTGCTCGCCCGAAATGAGCCACAAGATATTGTGTCTGAAATCATAATCGACAAAAAAAGTAACAATATCTTGAATCATGGTTGGCTGCATATCATATAATATAAAGCAAGTTTCAAGGAAGGTATGAGAAAAATGGAACAGATCATCAAGAGAGACGGCAGAAAGGTCAAATTCGACGTGAAAAAGATTGCTTCGGCGATCAAGAAAGCGCTGAAAGCGGCTAACATCAAGGACAACGAGAGAGCGGAAGCGCTCGCAAAGCAGGTCGAAGATTCGTTCGAGCCTACGTATGTCCCCACTGTCGAAGAGATACAGGATAAGGTTGAGGAAATTCTCATCGAAAACGGTCTCGTCCGCACGGCGAAGGAGTATATCCTTTACCGCGCCGAGCGTACGCGTATCCGCGAGTCGAAAACCCGCCTTATGAAGACTCTCGAAAATCTTACCTATGAGGACGCGCGAGACAGCGACGTAAAGCGCGAGAATGCGAACATCGACGGCAACACGGCTATGGGCACGATGCTCAAGTACGGCAGCGAAAGTGCAAAGCAGTTCTACGAGATGTGCGTACTCAATCCCCGCCACAGCGAAATGCACAA
This sequence comes from uncultured Christensenellaceae bacterium, assembly GCA_910587445.1. Classification (GTDB taxonomy): domain Bacteria; phylum Bacillota; class Clostridia; order Christensenellales; family Pumilibacteraceae; genus MGBC157735. The sequence continues at coordinate 46,125 of CAJULE010000003.1, read as the reverse complement.
GTCGGGCGACATACATATACACGATCTCGACTTTTTGACGCTCACGACGACGTGTACGCAGATAGATCTCGACAAGCTCTTTACGGGCGGCTTCTGCACGGGACACGGCTTCCTTCGCGAGCCCAACCACATCGCCTCGTACGCTTCGCTTGCGTGCATAGCCATTCAGTCCAACCAGAACGACCAGCACGGCGGACAGAGCGTTCCCAATTTCGATTATGCGCTTGCAAAGGGCGTAGCCAAGACATATGTAAAGAACTATTCCGACAACCTTGCCAAGGCTCTCGAGCTCATGGCGGGTCTCGAAAACGCCAAGGACGCAGTGAAAGACGTGATGTCCAAGATCCGCACCGAGAGAAATCTCAAGCCCTCGCTTGCCGGAGACGACGACTATGCAAAGTTCGAGGCGGAGGCGTTGAAGTCCCGTAAGATAGACGAAAAGGCCGTAGAAAGAGCTCAGAAATTCGCAAGAGAAAACGCGTATACGGAAACCGAGCGCGCCACCTATCAGGCAATGGAAGCGCTTGTGCACAACCTCAACACCATGCACTCGCGTGCGGGCGCACAGATACCGTTCTCGTCCATAAACTACGGCATGGATACTTCGCCCGAGGGCAGAATGCTCGTCAAGAATCTGCTTCTTGCGACCGAAGCGGGTCTCGGCAACGGCGAGACGCCCATATTCCCGATACAGATCTTCAAGGTTAAGGAGGGCATAAACTACAACGAGGGCGAGCCCAACTACGATCTCTTCAAAATGGCTTGCCGTTGCAGTGCGAAGCGCCTTTTCCCGAACTTCTCGTTTATCGACGCGCCGTTCAATCTCCAGCACTATAAGCCCGGTCACCCCGAGACCGAAATTGCGTACATGGGTTGCCGTACCCGCGTAATGGCAAACCACTACGACCCCGAAAACGAGATCGTGTTCGGCAGAGGCAATCTTTCGTTCACGTCCGTGAACCTTCCGAGACTTGCCATAAAGTCGAAAGGAAATGTGGAACTTTTCTTCGAGCAGCTCGACAACGTCGTCGACGTCGTTATCGATCAGCTTCTCGAGCGCTATGAAATACAGGCGAAGAAAAAGGTCAAGAACTATCCCTTCCTCATGGGTCAGGGCGTATGGCTCGGCAGCGACAAGCTGTCGCCCGAAGACGAGGTGGGCGAGGTGCTCAAGCAGGGCACGCTCACTTGCGGATTCATAGGTCTTGCCGAGTGTCTTAAGTCGCTCATAGGCAAGCACCACGGCGAGAGCAAGGAAGCGCAGAATCTCGGTCTCGAAATAGTCGGCTATATGAGAAAGCGCATGGATGACGCGACCGAAAAGTACAACATGAACTTCTCGCTCATCGCTACTCCCGCCGAGGGACTTTCGGGCAGATTCGTCCGCATAGACAAGAAAAAGTACGGAGTTATCCCCGGCGTTACCGACAGGGATTACTACACGAACTCGTTCCACATTCCCGTCTACTACAAGATCTCCGCATTCGATAAGATCAAGCTCGAAGCGCCGTACCACGCGCTCACGAACGGCGGACACATCTCCTACGTCGAGCTCGACGGCGACACCGTAAACAACGTGCAGGCGTTCGAAAAAGTCATTCGCCACATGAAGGAGAGCGGCATAGGTTACGGCTCGATAAATCACCCCGTGGACAGAGACCCTTACTGCGGCTATACGGGAGTGATAGGCGAGGTTTGCCCGAAGTGCGGACGCAAGGAAAACGACGAGCACGGACCGTTCGAGCGCATAAGAAGAATTACGGGCTATCTCGTAGGTACGCTCGACCGCTTCAACAACGGCAAGCGCGCCGAGGAAAAGGACAGAGTAAAGCACACGCTTCCGCTTAAAAAGTCCGAGCGTGCCGCAAAAGCCGAATAATACGGCTTTAACGGTAACAGTCAATAGTAAAGTAAAATAGTATAAAGTACAAAAACTGCGGCCTTGCGCCGCGACTCGGCGCAGACGGAGCATTTGGATCGGGCGCGAAGTAAAAGAGAGAAAAAAGCCTATTGACATTTTTCGTTTTTAATGATATAATGCGATTGAAATTGAATTTGTTTGTACGGAAAAACGACACGAGGAGAGGACGGTATGGCGCTGGATATAGCTATAGTGGAAGACGATGACGGTTATGCCCGCACTTTGGAGCAATATCTTGTCCGCTTCGGCGAGGAGAACCAAAAGGCACTTAAGGTAAAAAGATATAAAGAGGCGGTGAGCCTTCTGACAAACTACCGCTCCGAGTACGACATTATTCTAATGGACATCGATTTGCCCATGATGAACGGCATGGATGCGTCTAAGAAGATACGAAAGACAGACGATTCCGTGTGTATTGTGTTCATTACCAACCTTGCGCAGATGGCGTGCGAAGGCTATGAGGTGGACGCAGTGGATTTTGTCGTAAAGCCCGTGTCATATGCCGATTTTTCCATGAAGTTCAAGCGTGCCGTCGCCAAAGCGGAAAGAAACGCCGAACGCGAGTACTGTGTGCCCGTGGCAGGCGGAATACACAGGCTCATACCGAAAGATATATTTTATGTCGAGGTGAGAGCGCATAATATAATCTATCATTGCGAAAGCGGCAAAATAGAAAGCAGAGATACGCTTGCGGCTGTGGAAGCAAGACTTAAGCCGTGCGGTTTTTTGCGGTGCAATAAATGCTATCTCGTAAACCCGAGACATATACTTTCGGTAAACGGACTTAAGATCTGCGTCGGAAACGAGGAAATCTATATGAGCCAAAGCCGCCGAAAAGAATTTATGGGAGAACTTGCTCTATGGCAGTCGGGGAGTCGGCTATGACTCTCCTTAGCTTGTATTGGCGGTATTTGCTTTTTATTTCACAGTTTCTTCCCGCGGTGGGGCTGTTCTGCGTGTCTTGCGTCAGAAGAAAATACTTTATATTGCGGGCAGTCGCTTGCGTGATCGTTTGCTTCGGGCTGTCTATGATTTGGAACGATACGGCAAACTATAACATCTTTTTGCGCATACTCAGGTATTTCGTTCTTTTCGGCGCAACGGTCGCGTCGGTATTTTTGTCGTTTAAGGTTACGGCGGGCACGGCTTTGTTTTGCGCTACTTGCGGATATGCGCTCCAGCATATGGCGCACATCTTCGCTCAGCCCGTTATGGAGTTTTTGAAAAACGGCGAGGGCGTGCTTGCTCTTAATATAATATGTTACTTTGCGGTATTCGCCGTATTGTATGCGCTTGCATATTTCTTTTGCGCGCGCTCCATGCGGCTCGGCGAAAAACGATTGGGGCAAGGCGTAAATCTCGTGCTCATATCGATAGCCGTATTGCTTTGCGTCATGGTGTTCAGTTCGATATACGGAGTGGATACTACAGAAAAGTCGTTTTACGTGCGTTTCACTTATGCGGCGTTCGACATAATGAGCTGCGTGTTCAGTCTCGCGCTTATGCGCGCGGTATTTCGTCGCAGGGAAATGGGCGAGGAAATGGAAGGGATGAAGCTCCTTTGGGAAAAAGAAAAGCAACAATACAAAATGACGAAGGAGACGATAGATCTCATAAACATAAAGTGTCACGACCTAAAGCATGAGATACGGCGGTTGCAGCTTTCCGGCGGAGATCTGTCCGACAGTAGGTTAGAGGAAATGGAAAAGCTCGTCTCCGTTTACGACAGTGCCGTAAAGACGGGAAACGAAGTCATAGACGTGGTGCTTGCGGACAAAGGATTGTACTGCGAAAAATCGGGTATAAAGCTCACTTGTATGATAGACGGCAAGCGTTTTTCGCATATCGAGCCGTCCGATTTATACTCGATCTTTTCCAATATAATGGACAATGCGATAACGGCTGTGGAAAACGTGCCCGAGAAGGAAAACCGCGTTATTGCGCTTAGCTCGTCCGAATCCATGGGACTTCTGTTTCTTCATGCGGAGAACTATAATGAAGGAAGTATCGATTTCGACGGAGATATACCCGTAACAAAAGGGGACAGGCAATATCACGGATTCGGAACGAGAAGCATAGTCTATATCGCGGAAAAATACGGCGGACAGGCAAAGTTCACGACAAGCAAAAACAGCTTTTCCGTGGACATAGTTTTGCCTCTTTCGTGCGGCAAAGACGACGGCGGCAAAGATATTTAATGGTTGGTGCCAAAAAACGGGGGTTTTGAGACAGACCTATTGAAAACTTTCTTTCTTTTATTTATTATATATTCGGTCGAGCAATCGCACCGAATATTTTTATGAAAGGAGAAGGAAAATGCAAAAACAACGTATGCGTCAAAGCATATTCATGGCTATTTGGTTGCCTGTGGTTGCGGTTGTCTGCGCAGCCATGATAACGGTTACGGTGCTTATGAATATGTATTCCAAGGTCATGGACTTTGTATTCGGCGCGGGCAAAATGGTGATAACCAAAGCCGAGGGAACAGAGGATTGGGACACGGACTACTATACGAGCGGCTACGATACGCGTAAAAAACTTCTTGCGGCAGCCGAAGCGTTGACCGAGGAAATAGCGGGCGAGGGCTTTGTGCTTTTAAAGAACAAGTCGAACACGCTGCCCATAGCGACGAGCAAGACTAATCCCACCAAGATAAACTGTTTCGGCTGGGGCTTTTCGCATCCCGTCTATGGAGGAACGGGCTCGGGCAAGGTAAAGACGGAGACAAGCGTCACCCCGCAAAAGGGACTCGAGAATGCGGGCTTTACCGTCAATCCTACGCTTGTTGCGGCTTACGACGATTGGTCCAAGGATGACGCCAATATGCTCGGCAATGCCGTTAATACAGGTAACGGAACATCGAACGCTCTTATGTCGGCGTTCAAACTTAAGCCCAGAGTGAGCAAATCAGCAGATGAGCGTCCCACAACAGAGTTCGGCTACGGCAATTGGGATCTTATAGAAGCGCCCGCAAGTGCGCTCGATATGGCACAGGCAAAATCGTATTCCGACATCGCACTTATTATGATAGGCAGAGTGGGTGGAGAACAGGGCGACTTGCCCATGGAAATGGGCGAGAATGCTTTTTACGGCAGAGGCGAAGGGAAAAAGTACGGATATAACCCCGACAAGCACTATTTGGAACTCACCGACGAGGAAGAAGCGCTCATAGCGGCTGTCAAGGAACAGAACTTCGGCAAGATTATTCTCGTCGTAAATTCGGCGAACGTCATGGAGCTCGGCGACGTCGAAAAGGACGATAAGATTGGTGCAGTGATATTTGCACCCGGTCCAGGACAGACGGGCTTCAACGCTCTCGGCAGGATCTTAAGCGGCGAAGTAAACCCGAGCGGTAAGACGCCCGACATTTTCCCCGCAGACTTTACGAAGAACCCTTCGTTCTGCAACTTCGCAGATCCGTATAACTATGCCTATGATCCCGCCGCAATGCGTAATGCCGGCGTAGGCAAGAGAAACAGCTATAATAACATAGACAAGACCAACAGCTGGGATACCGGTTTCTTCACTCAATATGAAGAAGGTATCTACGTCGGCTATCGCTACTACGAGACGGCGGCGGATATAGGCAAGGAAGGCTTCGACTATGACACGGAAGTTGTCTATCCTTTCGGATACGGACTTTCTTACACGACCTTCACGCAAAAGATTGTCGGCAAAAACCTCGGCGGCGACGATATGAGTGTTGACGTGAAAGTCACGAACACGGGTGCGGAAAACGGCAAGAGCGCTGTGCAGCTCTATGTGACCGCTCCGTACATACAGGGCGGAGTGGAAAAATCCACGGCTTCGCTCATTGCTTTTGGCAAGACGAAAATGCTTGCGCCCGGAGAGAGCGACACGGTGATGCTCACGTTCACTAAGGACGACCTCACGTCGTACGACTATAAGGACAACAAGTGCTATATACTCGACGAGGGAGACTATGTGTTCTCGCTCAGAGCAAACAGTCACGATGTAATCGACGGTCAGACGGTTTCTTGGCACAACTCCCGCAAAATGATCTACAATGCAGAGCATGACGGCGCGAGAAGAACCGAAAAAGAAGCGCAGGGACAGAGACCGGAAGAGAACTATGTTCCCGCAACCAATGCTTTCGACGAGAGCAACATAAAACAGGAAATGGACAAAATGACCATTCTTACGCGTGCCGATAAATTCGCGAAGATGCCCGAAGCGCCTACGGACGCAGACCGCACGGCAAGCGCCGAGCTTATAGCCGCCGCGGCAAAATACGATGTGAGCAGCGATATAGATGCGACCGATACGGAAAAACCCGTGACGGGTGCGGACAACGGTTTGAGTCTCATCGATATGCGCGGACTCGACGCAGACGATCCTGCATGGGAGCGGCTTATGGATCAGATGTCGTTGGAAGAAATAATTCACATTATCGTTGCCAGCGGCTACGGCTCTCCGGCGGCAAGCTCCGTCGGGCTTCCCGAACTGCTTCACGGCGACGGACCGCAGGGAATATCGCTTTCTTGGGCGGGCGTCGAGGGCGCATTGGACGCTCCCGTCAATGCCTATACCTGCGAAGTGGCTCTTGCCGGCACGTTCAATGTTGAGCTTGCACATCGCATGGGTGAGATGGTAGGTGCCGAAGCTATCATGGTGAGAGAGGTTGCCAAACGTCCGTTCAGCGTATGGTATGCACCGGGTGCGGATATGCACCGCAGCCCGTTCGGCGGCAGAAACTTTGAATACTTTTCCGAGGATCCGCTTCTGTCGGGCAAGCTGGTTGCTGCCGAAATAGGCGGCGCTACGGGCAAGGGACTTTGGGTCATGCTCAAGCACTTTGCGCTCAACGATCAGGAGACTTATCGCGGCGGCTGGGGCTATGCTTCGAGCAACTGTTTGTACACCTGGGCGGACGAGCAGACGATCAGAGAAATTTATCTCAAACCGTTCGAAATGGCAGTCAAGGAAGCAACTTGCGAGGTTAAATACATTTCCGACGACAACGGCGGTATGTCTACAAGGACAATTCGTGCCTGCACGGGACTTATGTCCTCGTTTAATGCCATAGGCTCCACGTGGGCGGGCGGCAACAAAGAGCTCATGACTGATGTTGTACGCGGCGAATGGAACTTCGAGGGCGTAGTCATAACCGATTTTAAGAACCAACAGAGAGCATACATGGATCTCGACCAGATGATTCATTCGGGTGCGGACGTTGCACTCGCAACCGTTCCCGAGCCCGGCGAGGAATGGTTGACTATAAGCGAGACGGATAAGGCAACTACATTGAAAGCAGCTCGCGAAGCAGTTAAGCACTTCCTCTATGCCGCCGCACATTCCAATGCGATGAACGGTTTGGCTCCCGGCTCGATAATAAGCTATACGCTTGCGCCCTGGCAGATATGCCTTATAATAGCGAGTGTCATAATATATGCGGCGGCAGTCACAATAATCGTGCTTACGGTGCTTAGACTGCTCGACAGCCGTAAACATCCCGAGAACTACAAATCGAAGAAATAAAAGCAATAATCAGTGTCACTAACGAGGTAAGCGTCTTTCACGGTAAGGACGCTTATCTTTTTTTGGTATTAAACTTTTATAGGTGGGGCAAAATCGTTTTATCAATCCACATCAAAAAGGAGACAAGTAAAACATGAGTTTCAATCCGTTAAACGAGAAACCGATCAAGGAAAGCGATTGGTTCGATGATTGGAAAAAGCTCTACCCCAAAGCCTACGACAAGAATGCCGTAGACCCGTATACGAAAGTGAGAATAATTCTCATGAACGGCACGGAATTCGAACAGAGCGGCTTCTACCACAACTTTGCCCGTCATTGCACCGACAACGAGCTGCGCAGACAGATCGCTCTCATAAGACGAAGCGACCAGCAGCAGCAAAAGCGCATAAGCTATCTCAAGCCGATAGACGAGACCATTCTCGAGACGACTATCGCATACGAGCAGCTTGCCGTCGATCTTACGGCACTGATGGCGCGTCGCGAGCGCGACGCTTACGTCAAAAAGTCGCTCGACTTTGCCCTTCTCGAGGACTTCGACCACCTCTACAGATACAGCGACCTGCTCGAAATGGAACAGGGCGTGCTCGGCGAAAAGCTCGTCGGAGGCTATACGGAGATAATGCCCGGAAGACCTACGATCGCCGAACACCGTCATCCGTTCGACGACGTGCGCCGCGGAATAAACAACAAGACCGCCGATCCGCTCACGAAGCTCCAGACCGCTATAATAACGGCGGCGGAACAGCAGACTATGAACTATTATATGAACGTCGGCACGTTCTATCAGGGCTCCGACCTCGGGCGCAGACTCTATATGGAAATTGCGATGATAGAGGAACAGCATGTCACGCAGTACGAATCGCTCATGGATTCGTCGGCGACCTGGCTCGAGTGCGCGCTTATGCACGAGTACGCGGAGTGCTATCTTTACTATTCTATGCTCGAGGACGAGACCGAGGAGAACGTACGTCTCATCTGGGAAGCGCACTTAAGGCAGGAGATAGCGCACCTTCACAAGGTCGCAGAGCTTCTCAAAAAGTACGAGAAAAAGGACGCGCGCGAACTCCTCGCCGGCGGAGAATTCCCCGAGCTCATAGCGTTCAATAAAAACGCCGAGGCAAACAAGACCTATATCCGCAATATTCTTGCGCGTACGGTCACGAATTCGGCTATGCTCGAAGAAATCGTCCCTTTAAAGAGCCTGCCCGAAAACTACGAGTTCTTTAAGTACAACGACAAAGTCAACCGCTCGCCCGCATATGTCGCAAGCCACGACGTAATAGACAAGTATATTCTCGAGTGCGGCGAGGACTATCGCTTCGAGGAACAGCCGCATCCCGTAAAGTCCCTTCGCAATCGCCTCGTCGACAACATCGACATCGGCAGAAAACCGTAAACCTCTTTCGGCAAAGCCCCGCTATCATGGCGGGGTTTTCTTTTCGGTTCGGCAGTTATGTCATTTTTATGCCCTGTTATGAAAAAATGCGCCGATTACGTTTGAAAAATATTATAATATATCTTATAATAGGAGAGGTGTAGTTGCGGTGGAACCGTGTTTTCGAGAGGGAGAAGCTTATGTTATCTGTTGCGATAGTCGAGGATGATAGGAAATATTCGAAATTGCTCGAGGGGTATCTCGAGCGCTATTCTGCGGAAAACGACGTGAAATTCAAGGTGGACGTGTTCGACGACGGCTTGAAGTTCATAATGGGGTATGACGGCGACGGCGGCTATAACATAGTGTTCATGGACGTCGAGATGCCCAGGCTCGACGGGATAAAGACCTCGAGAAAGCTTAGGGCGACGGACAAGAACGTGTCGCTCATATTCGTGACGAATATGGCAAAGTATGCGGTCAGCGGCTATGAGGTGGATGCGCTCGATTTCATGGTAAAGCCCGTGGACTATTTCAATTTTTCTCTCAAGCTCGAAAAGGCTGTGCGAATACAGAACAAGCTCTTGCGCGACGTCATTCTCGTAGGAGTGGGCGGCGGCTTTACGAAACTCAAGACTTCGGACATACAGTATGTCGAAAGCAGCTTGCATTTCGTCATATACCACACGGAAACCGAGCAAATAAAGAGCCGCGCTTCGATGAAGGATACGGAAAAGAAGCTCGAGGGAATGAATTTCGCCCGCTGTAACAACGCCTATCTCGTCAATCTCGCCTGCGTCAAAAAAGTGACGGGCGACGAAGTGATCATGGACGACGGACAGACGCTTTCCATAAGCCGTTCCAAAAAGTAGGCTTTTATGGACGCGCTTGCCGTCTATTACGGAGGTGGACAGTGATAACTTTTCTGTTTCAATTGATGATCCCCGTTGCGCTGATGTTTTTCCGCTTCAACCGCCGTCCGTATTTCATAGCGCGCGTCATAGGCTTCGGCGTATTGTTTTTCGGACTGTCGGCGCTCTACTATTCGCCTACGGCAATACCGTTTTTGCCCGTGTCGGTAGGCTATTTCACGTATTATCTGCTCGGCTACCTGTTTGCGTTTTTGTACGCGTGGTTGTGCTTCGATATGCCTATTTTCAATACGCTGTTCTTTTGTTTCGTATCCTTTCTCGTCCAGAACCTCGCGCATCACATTTTCGAGCTCATCATGCGTATCTCGGGTGTTCCTGCGGGCAGCGAGTACGGCAAAATAGGCTATCTGTTTGCGCTTGCCGGCGTGTATGCCGTTATATACGCCGTCTACTTTTTCGTGTATATCCGCCGTATGCAGCCCGAGGATTTCAAGGAGCTTCCCAAGACGTCGACGCTTACGGTTGCGGGTACTTTCCTTCTGGTAATGATAATTCTCGGCGTGTTCGTGAGGCACATAAGGAACGATCTTTTTACGGCGAGCATAATCGCGATAGGCTACGAAATATATTCGGTGATTCTCGATCTGCTCATAATAGGCTTGCAGTTCGGCGTGTTCCGCACGGGCAGACTGCGCGAACAGAATGCCGAGCTCGAAAGCCGTATGCGCCGCGAAGCGCAGTACTACGACACGGCTAAAGCCAAATGGAACTTATAAACATAAAGTGTCACGATTTAAAGCATCAGATAGCCGCTCTCGGCTCCATGAAGGACGAGAGCGAAAGAAAGAGCAGTATTGACGAGCTCGGTCAGGCGATCATGATTTACGATTCCATTGCCAAGACGGGCAACGACGCTCTCGGCTGCCTATTGACCGAAAAGGGAATGTACTCCCAAAGCAAAAACATCAATTTCACATATATGGCGGACGGAAAACTTCTTTCGGATATGAAGTACGGAGATATTTATTCTCTGTTCGGAAACGCCATAGACAATGCTTTCGAAAGCGTACTGAAGACGCAAGACGTTTCGAGACGGGTCGTGGGTCTCAAGGTTTTCGAGCGCGGCGGGCAGAAGTGCATACACATAGAAAATTGGTGCGAAAATCCTCCCGTGATGTCGAACGGCTTGCCCGTAACGAGCAAAAAGGACGACGGACACGGTTTCGGTATGAAAAGTATTCTTTATATAGTCAAAAAATACGGCGGCAATTTGACCGTCTCTTATGCGAACAATATGTTTGCTCTCGATATACTGCTACCCGTAAAATAGCCTGCGCGGACGAAAGATTTTTTCGGATCCCTCCGCATAGGAAGGATCTTTTTTATGTCCCGATATGTCAACCGTGCCGAAAAACCGACGGGTTATGCCGCGCGGAGACCTATTATGGCTTTCTTGCGGCGAAAAGTGGCAAAGCGCACAATTTTTTCGAAAAGCGTGTTATACTTTCCGTGTAAAACAAAAAGGGAGAGTCAAACGTGATCAAAAACCGCAAAAAAAACAAATATTTTTGCAAGATTGTCGGCAGGGCTTTTTGCGCTCGCATTATTGTTCTCGCTGTTTTCGGTCGCTTGCGGCTCGAATTCGTCCGATTTCGATTTGGATAAGTGCACACCCGCCGAGACGGCGATCACAGGTAAGACTTTCTATTGGCTCGGCTCGTCCGTGACTCTCGGCATGGAAAGCGGAGACGTAGCGGTTGCGGACTATATCGCCGCGCGTAACGGCGCGACCTGCGTAAAAGAGGCGGTCAGCGGCACGACGCTTATAGACGAGCCGTATAAGAAAATTTTTGCGAGCTACGATTCGTATATAACCCGCTTAAAGACCACGAAGGCTTTTGACAAGAGCAAAAAAATCGATGCGTTTTTCTGCCAGATCTCGATGAACGACGCAAAAGACGAGTTTAAAGATAAGCGCGGCGCGGTCACGGGAACGGACGTTACGGAAAAAGAAAGCTTCGACGTAAAGACGACGATCGGCGCAATGGAATACGTCGTCGCCTATGTGCGCGAGACGTGGGACAGCCCCGTATACTTTTTCTCGAACGCGCGCTTCGACGATACGGGCGAGCGAAAGAGCAGGGATCCGAAAGGCTCGGAGTATGCCGTATTGGTGGAAGCCGCATACGAAGTTGCCGAAAAATGGAACTCGGTCGGTGCGGACGTTCGCATTGTCGACCTATTCAACGACGAAGAATTCAATGATATTTCGAGCGAGGACTACGACTTTTATATGCACGATCCCGTGCATCCGTATAAGGCGGGGTACCTAAAATGGTGGACGCCCGCATTCGAAAAAATACTGTTTGAAGATTTCGGCTCCGAAGTACAAGGATAGCCGTGTTCTTAAAATCAAATTAACATCTCAGGAGGTTAAAAGATGAAAATTACCAAAATAGGTAATCGGACGCTGTGGCGTGCGCTTTGCGCGGTATTCATACTTGTACTGATCCTCGGCGTGGCAGGCGACATCGTTACGAAGGGCTGGTCGGGATATATAAACGCCGTTCTCGGCGTGTCGAACACAAAAGTGGTTACCGACGAGAACGCAGAGCAGGTCGATTCCGATTACTACAAGAGCGACTATACAAAGCCCGAGGATTTGAAGACTGCCGCCGTCGCCGCCGCGAAGGAGATTCAGGCGGAAGGCACCGTGCTTCTTACAAATAAGAACAATGCCTTCCGCTTGCCAAAAACTCCAAGGTTACATATCTTTCGTACGGCATGGTGGATCCCATAATCCGCCGCGGCACAAAAGTGGTCGACCTTATAAGCGCGAACGAAGGTAAACTCGACGCGAACATGACGGCTTATAATTTTTATAAGTCAAAACTCGATTCGGATTTCATGGCGTCGAAAGGCAAGCTTACCCGCAAGACGGGCGGCGGTTTCGGCGCAGGCGCAAAGCCCGCGACGGCTTCTCTTCCCGAAGTACCCGCAAGCGACTTTTCGAGCGAAATGACGCAAAGCTTCAACACCCACAGCGACGCGGCTATTTTCGTATATACGCGTAATGCGAGCGAGGGTTCCGACCTCGTTCTCGTCGACGAGACCGTCAAGAACGGTAGCTATCTTGCCCTCAGCGACGAAGAAAGATCGGTGCTCGAAGTCATGAAGAACGGACCGTTCAAGAAGAGAATAGTCATGGTCAACGCTTCCAACGTCCCCGAACTCGGCTGGCTTGACGAATACAACATCGACGCGTGCATATATACGAACGGCGTGGGCGGATACGGATTCGATTCGGTCATTGACATCATGGTGGGCGACATAACCCCTTCGGGCAAGACTAACGATACGTTCGCGTATAATTCCTACAGCGCTCCCTCAATGGAGAACATGGGACAGTTCAGATACACGAACGAAAACGAGATAGGCACCGACTTCGCGAAAAACTACATAGCATACGAAGAAGGCATTTACGTCGGCTATCGCTACTACGAGACCAGCTATGAAGATTCGGTTTACAACAGAGGCAACGCGAAATCGACGGCAGGCGTAAAGACGGGAAACAGCTCGTGGGAATACTCGAAGGAAGTGCAGTTCCCGTTCGGATACGGTATTTCCTACACGACCTTTACGCAGACGCTCGACGGCGTAACCGTAGACGAGGGCGATAAATCCGCTACCGTCACCGTTACCGTAAAGAACACGGGCGCATACGACGGCAAAGAGGTCGTCGAAGTCTACGCTCAGGCGCCTTACACGGCGGGCGGTGTCGAGAAATCGGCGGTTCAGCTCGTAGGCTTTGCAAAGACCGATGAGCTCAAGGCGGGCACAGGCAGTCAGACGCTCACTATCGACGTCGATCTCAGAGATCTTGCCTCTTACGACAGGAAAGAGTACAAGACCTATATAATGGACAAAGGAGACTACTACTTCGCAATCGGTTCAGACGCTCATGACGCATTGAACAACATTCTTGCCGCAAAAGGCAAAAAAACGAGCGACGGAATGGATAAGGACGGCGACGCAAACAAGGCTCACAAGTGGACGAAGAGAAACTTCGACAAGGACGAATATTCGCTTTCCATAACAAACAAGGCGATCACCAACCGTTTCGACAGCGCAGATCTCAACTACTATATGCCGGATACTTATTCCTATCTTTCGAGAAACGATTGGCAGGGAACCTATCCGAAGGCTCTTAGCGGTCTTACCGCAACAAGCAGATGGTCGACGAGATAAACAGCTATTACACGACCGATTCGGTAACGCCGCCCAAGGCATACACTCCGGGCAGCACCGACACGTCGGCGTTCAAGCGCGGCGCGGAGCAGAAGTATTCGCTCGTCATGATGCGCGGCGTCGATTACGACGATCCGCTTTGGCAGGAACTTTTGGATCAGCTCACGATAGAAGAACTGTGCGACCTCTCGCGTCAAGGCAGAGCGGGAGCAACGAGCATAACCCTTCCCGAAACGACGGCAACCGACTCTCCTCAGTGCTGGGGCACGAGCGTCCGCTATAAAGAGAAGTGGAACGACTACAGCGCGGAAGCAAAAAAGACCGACATCGCAACCGTTTCCTATCCTTGCGCAACCGTTATCGCAAACACTTGGAACCTCGAAATGGCAGAAAAGAAGGGCAACTTCATGGCGGAAGAAGGACTTTGGGGCGCAGGCGTAGGCTGGTACGGACCGGCTGCAAACATCCACCGCACTCCCGCTTCCGGCAGAAACAACGAGTATTACTCCGAGGACGGATTTATCTCCGGGCTCATGTGCGAAGCCGAAATGGAAGCGGCGCAGAAGAAAGGCATAATATGCTATATCAAGCACGTGTTCTTAAACGACGCCGAGACCAACCGCGAGCAGCTTTGCACGTTTGCGGAAGAGCAATCCATGCGCGAGATATATCTCAAGGCTTTCCAGAAGGCTTGCGAGATCAACGGTAACGGCGATCGCGGCGCACGCGGCGTAATGGGCGCGTTCAACCGTCTCGGACTTGTCTGGACGGGACACCACAAAGGACTCTGGCAGGATGTCCTTCGCGGCGAGTGGGGCTATACCGGCAACATCACGACCGACTTCGGTCAGAGCCCCGAAGCTTACATGGAGCCCCGTCTCGCATACGAGGCAGGCACAACTATGTTCTGCTCGTCCAACAAGGTTTTCACGAATTACTTGCTTGCAACGATAGAAAAGGACGCTAAATTTATGGAAAACGTGCGCGAAGCAAACCACAGGATACTGTACAACTTTGCAAACAGCTTCGCAATGAACGGATTGACCACGAGCAGCCGCGTCGTTTATCAAATGACCTGGTACAACAAGGCATTCCTTGCGATCATCATCGTTTCGGCAGTGGTGGCGGCAGGCAGCGCCGTAATGCTCGGACTTCACATCTTCTTCGGCAGAAAGGAGGGTAAAGAATAATGGATGCAATAAAGAATTTTCTTGCGGGTAAGAAGCCCGGTTGGTATGTAAGCGCCGTCGCTTGTCTGTTCGCGCTCGTGACCGTCATTGTGTACGGCGCGCGCGGAGGCAACCGTTACTCGGCTGTGAGCGGCGCAGTCTTGGCGCTACTCATCGTAGGCATAGTCCTTAATGTTGCGATACTGTATAAGGATTTCGGAGTGGGAGCTTTCGTTCCGTTTATTTTCTACACGATCTCTCTCGGAGTAATGGCAAACACAGAAATGTTGTTCCTCTCGAACGTGCTTTTCGCCGTCGATAACAACACCTTCGATTCCGCATGGCTCGTGTTCGTAATATTCGAACTTCTTGCCGTCGCAACCTCTCTTGCCGCTTGCATAATGAACTTGAGCAAACCCGCGAAAAATTAAAGCGATACCGAGCGGTCGGGAATAACATATAACAAAACAAAGAGACGGACCTTTCGGTTCGTCTCTTTTGCGCAACGATAACGACCTATTGTGTCGCAGGGGGTTGATATTTTCGGCATTGTGTGATATAGTATAGATATGATAAACGTCGGCATAATAGAGGATGACGAGCTTGCCGCGGCAAGACTCGCGGAAATGCTTGAGCTTTACGGGAGCGAAAAGAACGTGGCTCTTTCCTTAAACAGGTTTGTCGGGGCGGAATCCGTCATAGGCAATCATGCGGGAAATTTCGACGTGCTGTTTATCGACATCGAACTTTCGGGCATCGACGGCATGAGCGCGGCAAAGGAGATAAGGAAAAGCGACGAAAAAGTGGTTATCGTTTTCGTGACCAATGTTGCGCGTCTCGCCGTGGAAGGGTACTCGGTCGGTGCGCTCGACTACATCGTCAAGCCCGTAAACAAGACGCGGCTGTTTTCGGCGATGAACTCCGTAATGAAAAAGCTCGAGCGTTTGAGATCGGTAAAGATATCTGTATCCACGGCGGGCGGCGCGATCTTTCTCGACTCGTCGGAAATAACCCATGTCGAAGTTTTCGGGCACTGTCTCGTATATCATACGGGCACGGAAAAAATCACCGAATGGGCGCCGCTTTCGCGCGCGGAAAAGATACTGTCGGATTACGGCTTCGAGCGCTGCGGAAAAAGCCATCTCGTAAATCTTCGCTATGTGACGGGCATAAACGGAGACGAAGTCTCGGTCGCGGGGGATACGATAAAAATCGGAAGAAGCAAGAGCAAAAGTTTTCTTGCCGCGTTGAACGACTACATAAACAGATGACGTTTGCGAAATAATATCGACCGAAAATGTCGCGGTATTGACAAACGGCGTGTTTATTGATATAATTAAACCGTAAAAGGAAAAATGGGCGGAGAGGAATACGAAAAGATGAGAATAGCCATAGTCGAAGACGATAAGGAGGCCGCCGAAAAACTGAGCGGCTTCATACGGCGTTACGGACGTGAAAACGGCCGCGTTTTCGATATTGCCGAGTTCAAAGATACGGCGGCTTTCCTTTTCGGGTACAAGCCCGACTACGACCTCGTATTTATGGACATAGAAATGCCGGGAAGAAACGGAATGGACGGGGCGAAGAAGCTCAGAGAGTTCGATCCCGACGTGCCGCTCGTGTTCGTAACGGGGCTCATGCACTATGCCGTGAAAGGCTATGAGGTGGGCGCGCTCGACTATCTCGTAAAGCCGTACTCTTACGAGGCGTTCGAGATGACCTTTTCCATGGCTGTAAAAAAGAGGGCGGATGCGGAGCGTTCGGTGACGGTGCGCAACATGAGCGGATATGCGCGCATACCGCTTTCGGCGATATATTATGTGGAAGTAAACAAGCACCGTGTGATATATCACACCGATTTCGGTCTCGTCGACGTATGGGGAAGCATGAAGGCTGCGGAAAAAGCATTGCCGCCTTTTTCGTTTGCGAAGTGCGGCGCAAGCTGGCTTGTGAACCTCGGAAGGGTAAAGAGCATAGAGGGCGACTCCGTAGTCGTAGGCGGCGACAGACTTAAGATAAGCCGCGCGAAAAAGAAGGCTTTTTTGCAGGCGCTCAACGCGTTTGTTTCATACGGGGGAGGGATTTAAATGAGCTCGCTTGTCATGATGATATCCATGCGGCTCGCGTTTATGTTCTGGCTTATCGTCGCCTATGGGCTTTTCGTTTGGCGGTATAAGCGCAGAAAGCATTTCGCACTGCGCGGCGTCGGGTGCATAATTGCGCTTTTGGGTATTGCCGCGCTTTTGGGATACGGCGGTCATGTGTTTTTGAACGCTCTGAACGAAAGCGGTATTCGCAATCCTTTCATATATCCCGTTCTCAATATAATCGTCCACCTCGTGCTTTTCGGCTTATCCATAGGCGCACTGTTTTTGTGCTTCGACGAACAGCCCGTCACCGTGCTTTTCGGCTGTATTGCGGGCTATGCGCTTCAGAATATAGGCGTGATAATAAACAACCTCGAAGGTATCGTTTTTCCCGACCATAAATTCATATCGCTCTCGCCCATAACCTGGCAGGGCATAGTGATATGGGTCACGTGTTATTTAATCACGTATGCGCTTGTCTATATTCTGTTTGCCCGCTCCATGAAAGACTATGCCGAGGTCGCGCGGTATAACTCCGGCGCGACAATGATACTGTTTTTCGTAGTAATAGGCGTCGCCGTCATCGCGCGCGGTTGGAGTTCGTCCTATGCTTTCGAGAGCACTACGCTTTTCGTACTCATGAGCATATGCAACATCTGCTGTTGCTTTGTCGTTCTGTTCATGCAGTTCATGTTCTCGCGTTGGGCGATAATACGGCAGGAGAATACCGCCATACGTTATATGAGCGAAATGAAGCTCAAGCAATACGAGTTCACGAAAGAAAACATCGACATCATAAACCTCAAGTGTCATGATCTCAAGCACCAGCTTTTGGCGCTTGAAAACGGTGGCGTAAGGATAGATAAGAATTACATCGATAAATTGCAGCAGTCCGTTTCGTTCTATGATTCGGGATTCGAGACGGGCAACGCCGCACTCGATACGGTTTTGTCGGACAAGAATTTATATTGCGTCAAGAATAAGATCCAGCTTTCGGCAATCGCCGACGGCAAGCTTCTTTCGTTCATGGACATAGCGGACATCTACTCGCTTTTCGGCAACGCTCTCGACAACGCGATAGAATATGTGATGACGCTCGAGGAAGAAAAGCGCGTCATAAAGCTCTCGGTGTCGAGCAGCGGCAGTCTCGTGGGAGTGGTCGTGAAGAACTACTACGAGGGCGAAGAGGTAAAATCCGATACTGTCTTGAGGACAAGCAAAAGGGACAAATCCTACCACGGATACGGCGTCAAGTCCATGAAGAATATTGCCGAAAAGTACGGCGGCAGCTTTGCCGTCGACACTCGGGACAACGAGTTTGTCGTGAGTATTCTTATGAGCGGCTTTGTAAAATAGTCGGTGACTGCTCCCGATTCGAATCGGCGAATTTTCGCCCTTGCAATCAAAAATTCTCCTTACAAAAAGAAATTTCGAGAAGTGAAAACGACCGGTTTTGTCGCCGGTCTTGTTTTTTATGTTCGGATATTATATCATGCACTCGATTGTTATGTAAAAGCTTAAGTGCGTTAATACCGACAGAGAATGTCGTATTAAAATAAATACGAATTTTCAAAGGAGGAGAATTCTATGGCAGAAAAGAAGACGATGAGTGCGTTCAAGTTCAGAGTGATCATGATCTCCGTTGCGGCGTTTTGTGCAATTCTTTTGATTGCGGTAAATGTTGCGGCGTACATTTTCACTCCGTTTTTGGACGACAGATTGGGGCGCGGCAAGCGAACCGACATTATCCCCGAGGGGCGCGACGAGTGGAACACTGCTTATTACGAGGATAAGTTCGCCGACAAATCGGAATCTACCGAAGCGGCGTATAAGGTGGCTCTTCGGGTTCAAGAGGAGGGCGCGGTGCTATTGAAGAACAACGGCGTTCTGCCTTTGGCGGAGGGAAGCACCGTGACGCCTTTCGGCTTCCGCTATAAGACGCCCATTTACGGGCAGACGGGTGCGAGCGGTTCGGCAAAGTGGGTTTTGCCCGAGTATACGGTTACGCCCGAAAAGGCATTGAAAGAAACTTTCACCGTGAACAATGCCGCTTACGACAAGATAAAAAATGCGTCCGATCCCCAAACTTTGGACAGAGCGCCGGGGACTCTTATGTCGGATAAATCGACGAGCGGAATGGGGCACGTGAATAAATTTTACGAATATCCCGCATCCGTATACGAGGGCGCAACGGGAGCAAGCGGAACGGGACTCGTGTTCCTTGCCCGCGAAGGTTCCGAAGGCTCGGATAAAAAGTACGATGCATACAACGACGGCACGCCTCACTATTTTGCACTGTCGCAGAATGAAAAGGATACCATAAGACTTGCCAAGCAGACCTGCGATAAGGTGGTCGTCATACTCGAAAGCTCCTCGTCGCTTCAGTTGCCCGAACTTTTGTCGGGAGAACTCGAAGTCGACGCAATTCTCTCCTTCGGTCATGCGGGCGAGAGAGGCTTTTCGGTGCTTGACGATATTTTGTGCGGCAAAGTAAATCCTTCGGGGCGTACGGTTGCGATTTGGGCTTCCGATTTCACCAAAGATCCGACTTATCGGAATTTCGGCGAGTTCCAATATACGAATCCCGTAAACGACAAATACGGCAAGAACTACATCGAATACGCGGAAGACGTATATATGGGATACCGCTACTACGAAACGGCTCACGACATAAAAGCGACGGGCTTTACCTACGGAAAGCTTGACGGAAAAGGCGGCTACGAACAGCCCGGCGCCGTGACATATCCGTTCGGCTACGGCTTGTCGTATACGAAGTTCGAGCAGAAAATAACGTCGTTCGACACCTCAAACGGAAAGATCTCCATAACCGTGGAAGTCGAAAACAAGGGAGCAATGGCAGGTAAAGAGGTCGTGCAGGTCTATTATAACCCGCCTTACACCGATTTCGACAAGGGCTTGAAGATCGAAAAGCCGACGGCGACGCTTGCCGGATTTGCGAAAACCGGGAAAATAGAGCCCGGGCATAAAGAGACCGTGACCGTTACTTTCGAGCAGGAAGAAATGGCTTCGTACAGTTATATGAGACAGAACGACGACGGGACAAAGGGCTGCTATATACTCGAAGAGGGCGACTATCTGATTTCCCTTCGCAAGGACAGTCACGAGATAATAGAGACCGAGACATGGAAGAACGGTAAGACCGTTTACTATGATTCGCACAATCCGAGAAAGAGCGAGACGGAGGCTCAGTCGGCTCTCGACGACGAGGGCAATACGATTTCCCGTCCGGCGAACGGCGACGAGAAGTTCACCGCCGCAACCAATCTGTTCCAGGACAGCAGCGATTATATGAACCGCGACGGCAAGATCCTCAGCCGTGCCGATTGGAACAATACTTTCCCCGTTCTTCACACCGAAGGGGCGGATCTCGAAAACAGCATCCGACGCGGAGGAAAAGCGCTTTCCGCAGAGTCCGCAAAGTATTTCGAGGGAGCTATACATACGTTCGACGTAAAGACGGACAGCCGCTACGGCAACGTCGAGGGAAGTAAGGCTTATCATGCGGAAGACCCCGTTTCGGGAGCCGACAACGGCTTGTCGCTGTCCGACCTTCGCGGAAAGAGCTATTACGACGACGTTTGGGAAGATTGGCTCGATCAGATAGATTACAGTAGCGCAGCCGTAATAAGTCAGATGGTAGACGTATCCGCGCTTGCGAACTATGCGACCACTCCCGTCGATTCCATAGGTCTGCCTCGTACGGTGGCTGCCGACGGAGCTAACGGAATCAAAGTGTTCAAGACGGACAAAGGTATGCAAATGTCGGCAACGCACAGCATGACTCCCGTCTGGGCGGCGACTTGGAACGTCGTACTTTTGAAAGAGCTCGGCGACATTCTCGGCAAAGAGGCACTCGAAAACAATGTTACCGCTTGGTATTCTCCGGCGATCAACCTGCACCGCAGTCCGTTCTCGGGACGTAACTTCGAGTACTACAGCGAAGATCCTCTGCTTACGGGCAAGGCGGCGGCAGCCGTCGTAAGCGGCGCGAGCGGTGCGGGACTCATATGCTATCTCAAGCACTTTGCGCTCAACGATCAGGAGACAAACCGTGACGCGTTCCTGTCCACTTGGGCAACCGAGCAAGCAATGCGCGAACTTTATCTGAAGGCTTTCGAGATCCCTTTCAAGGAAGCTATGATGACCATTAACTACACAAAGGACGAGACGGGCGCACAGGCTCAAAAGACAATGCGCGCGGCTACCGCCGTTATGGCGTCTCAGGCTTGTATCGGTCAGATCTACGGTCATGCGGACGAGAGACTTCTCACGGGACTTCTTCGCGGAGAATGGGGTTTTCTCGGACTTACGCACAGCGATATGTTCTCTATGCCGAAAGACGATATGTACGATATGGCATACCGCTCGGGACTCGATACGTTCCTTGCGACAGGTCGCGGCGGTCTTGCGGATAAAGACAGCCCCTCGGCACACCATATGTTCCGCAGAATAATGCACAACGTAGGCTATACCGTCGCAAATTCGAGCGCAATGCAGGGCGTCGCCCCCGGAACTGTATTCCGTTATGCAACTTCGCCCTGGGTGTTCTACCTGCAACTGCCGGTGGATCTCGTGCTCAGTCTCGTGATCGCGGGTGCGATTGCCTGGATAGTAGTGCGTGCGGTTCTGGACAAAAGAAAGCAGGCAAACTGAAAGGAGATAGATTATGAAAAAATCGGTAAGTAAATTTATTGCGGCGACGGCGCTTGTGCTCGGACTCATATTGTCCGTTGCCCTCGTCGGTTGCGGCGGGGTCAAGGAGATCGCTTTGGACACATCCGCAGTTGCTACGGTATTCGAAGTGGGCACCGAGTTCAATTCCGACAATCTCGTCGTGTATGCGAAGAACGGCGGCACTAACGAGCGCATAAAGAAAGACGAGTACACGGTTTCCGCGCCGGATATGTCGGAGGCGGGCAAAAAGACCGTGACCGTCACATACGGCGAAATTACGGCTACATACGAAATAGAAGTCGTCGTAAAAGCAGTCGTGGCTACCTTTACGGGAGACGTTTCTTTCGGTCTCGGCGGCGGACGTGTTATGGACTTTGCCTCCGAATTCAAATGTTATAACACATTGGAGTGGGAGATAGTCGGCGCAGGCGGTATATATTCGGACAGCGGAAAATATACGGTCAAAGACGGCGTATATACGATGACCATGAGCAGCGGTTCGAATATATCGACGACTGTAGACGCCGACGGAAAAGTTACGATCGGTTATGAGGGCTTCGGCATAAAGCTCATGGGCGGAATGCTTACGGCAAACGGGCACGGTATCCTCACACTGCAGGAATGATACGAAGCGCTTTAAAAGTCGGTTTTTCGCAAAGTAGAAGAAGGGCGGCATAAGTCCGGAAAAATCATATAACAAAACAAAGAGACGAATCTTTCGGTTCGTCTCTTTTCGTTGGTTTAGGCGTAGTTATAGCGTTTTCGTTTTGCTATGAAGAAGGATACTGCGACGATTAGCGCACCGACTTCCGTCGCAAACATCGCCCACCATATGCCGTTCGCACCGAATACGGCGGGGAGAAGAAGTACGAAGCCCACTTGCAGCACGAGCGCGCGCGAAAACGAGAGGATCGCGGACACGACGCCGTTGTTTAGCGCCGTAAAGAAGCCCGACGAGAAGATGTTTACGCCCGAGAACACGAACGCTATCGAAAATATTCTGAAGGCAAAGACGGTCAGATCGAACAGCTCCTTGTCGTATCCGACGAAAAGCATGGAAAGCGGCACGGCGAGGGCTTCGGCAGCCGCGGCGAGTATTACGCCGGAAAAGCTCATGACGATAAGGCTCTTTTTAAATAGATTTTTCAGCTCGTCGCTGTTGCCCGAGCCGTAGTTATAGCTTATAATGGGCGCGACGCCCACGCTGTAGCCTATTTCTATCGCGAGGAAAATGAACTGAACGTACATGATTACGCCGTATGCGGAAACGCCGTTTTCCCCGAAGTATACGAGAAGCCTGAAATTGTACAGCATACTTACGACGGACGAAGCGACGTTTGTGAGCAGCTCCGACGATCCGTTTCCGCAGGCCCGCAAAATCGGTTTTATTTCGAGACGCGTCCTTGTAAAGCGCAAAAGGCTCTTATTCGGGCGCATGAAGTATACGAGGGGAATGAAGCCGCCGACAAATTGACCTATGCCCGTCGCGACTGCCGCTCCCACAAGTCCCCATTTAAAGCCGGCTATGAAAACCGCATCGAGAACGGCGTTCGTACAGCCGGCGATCACCGTCACGACAAGTCCGAGACCCGGTTTTTCGGCGGCGACGAGAAAGCTTTGGAACATACTCTGAAGCATGAAGAATATCGTAAATCCCATTACGATGCGCCCGTACAGCACGCAGTGCTCTATCATGTCGTCGGTTGCGCCGAGCAGGCGGGATATAGGGCGGACGAAGCCTATGCCGACGGCAGTCAGGACCGCTCCGAAAAATACGGCGAAAACGACGAGCATGGTAAAATAGCGCTTGGCGTCGTTTGATTTGCCCATGCCGAGCGTTCTGAGTACAAGCGCCACGCCGCCCGTGCCTATCATAAAGCCCATTCCGCCGAGGATCATTATGAACGGCATTATGAGATTTATGGAAGCAAACGCCGTCTTGCCGACGAAATTCGAAACGAACAGCCCGTCGACGACGCCGTATATGGACGTAAAGACCATCATGACTATGGACGGCAGTACGAAGCGAAACAGTTTTTTATATGTGAAATGTTCGGAAATCTGTATTTTCATACGGATATAGACCTCGACATATACGTTTTCGAAGGATAAAATAAAGCCGGATAAGGATTCGAGCGCACTCGACATCTTATCCGGCAGTGACGGTTGCGACCGTCTGCCCTCCGATTTGTATATGAAGTTTATCAGATATGTGTATAACTGTCAAGCGTATTCTTCGCCTTTTTCGGAGAAAAAGGTCGATTTATGACGAAAATTGTTTCGGGTGCGCTCTTTTTCTTCTTGACAGACGGGGGGGGGACAGTGTTATACTTATCTTAAGGAAGAAAGCGCGAAATTCGGCGTGTACGACCGAACCCGCCCGTGTTCGCGCTTTTTGTGTGGATAACCTATCGGAGGGCAGAAGATGAACTACAGGGTTTGCGTCGTCGAGGACAACAAGGAGCACAGCGACAGGCTTGTTTCGTTTATCCGCAAGTACGGACAGGAGCGCGGCAAGGAATTCAATGTGTCGGTCTACGGCGACGCGCTCAGCTTTCTCGACGAGTTTTACGGCAATTTCGATATTATCTTCATGGATATAGAACTCCCTTTCCGCAACGGCATGGACGTCGTGAAACAGATACGGGAAAAGGACAAAAAAGTGATCGTCATTTTCGTGACGAATATGGCGCAGTACGCAGTCAAGGGCTATGAGGTGGACGCATTCGACTTCATCGTAAAGCCCGTTTTTTATTCGGCTTTCGCGATAAAGCTCGACAGAGCGATCGAGAGGTTCGAGACGACGCGCGACAAGGAGATTTGGATAAACGAAAGAAACAATAAAAGAAGACTCCGAACATCAGAAATCAAGTATGCGGAAGTATTGCATCACAACGTCGTCTATCACACCTTGGGCGGCGACTACACGACTTACGGACAATTGAAAGACGCCGTCGTACAGCTCGGCGACGCGCCTTTTGCGTTGTGTAACCGCTGCTTTCTCGTAAATCTACAGTACGTTACGGCAATCGAGGAATTTTCGCTTACCATTGCGGGCGGAGAGAAATTGCAGATTTCGCGCAACAAAAAGAAGAGCTTTTTGAAGAGCCTAAACGAATATCTGGGAGGAAAGTGATATGCCGATGCTCGTCTTAAACCGTCTGCTTTTCGTGGCGGAAATTTTCACGGCGGAATTTTTGATCGTTTTTCGGCTTCGCAAGAAAAAGTTTTTTGCGCTGTGGTTCGGGTTGTTCTTGATAGGTGCGGCGGCGCTGGCGATTGCGATACCGCTTATCTATAACGCGTTTTATACTATATGCTCGTTCATTGCGATATTCGCGGTCACCATTCCCATGCTTAAGCTCTCATGCGAGATAAGTTGGAAAAACGTAGTGTTTTGCGGAGTCGCGGCGTATACCATGCAGCATTTCGGATACGGTGTGGCAAATATATTCACCACGGTTATCGAAGGCGATGTGAACATGATTTTCGGTATGTATTCGCAAGGCGTGCTCAACATAACCGACATTACGCTGTTCTCCGTATTGAAAGGGCTTGTATACATAACGGCGTACTATGTAGTATACAGTTTCGTATACATCGTGTTCGTAAAAAAGATAGAGCGCGGAGCCGAATTTTGCATACGCAGTACGGCGGTCATGCTTGTGTGCGGCGCAGGACTATTGGTGGACGTAATCATAAACGTCATCGTAATTTACTATGTCGACGAAAAGAACACGCTCATGCTTGTAATGAACGCGTTTTACGAAAGTCTGTGCAGCGTCTTTATATTGTATATCCAGTTCGGTCTCATCAGAAAAGGAGAACTCGAGCACGAACTCGATTTGACGCAGGTGCTTCTTCGCGAAAAGGAGCGGCAGTACAAGCTGTCCAAAGACAACATCGAGCTCATCAACTTCAAGTGCCACGACCTTCGCCACCAGATACGCGAGATAGGCGAGGGCAGAGGCTTGCCCGCCGAGACCGTCGAAGAAATAAAGGACGCCATATCTATTTACGACGCCGGCGTACATACGGACAACGAGGTGCTCGACATAATTCTCACCGAAAAGAGCCTCAAGTGCGCGCGCGACGAAATAGCGCTCACTTGCGTCGCCGACGGAAAGTCTCTCGAATTTATGGAAAAGTCGGATATATATTCGCTGTTCGGAAATGCGCTCGACAATGCCATCGAAGCCGTCATGCAGCTCGAGACGGAGAAACGGACGGTGGGCGTGATCGTCAGAAGCGTCGGCAACATGGTTTCCGTAAACATTTACAATCCGTTTGCGGGAAAGCTCGAAACCGATACGGACGGCTTTCCCGTCACCACAAAGGACAACGCGGATTTTCACGGATTCGGGATCAGATCGATTCGCCGAATTGCCGAAAAATATAACGGCATATGTACGGCAAGCACAAACAACAATACCTTCGTTTTGAACGTACTTATGTCGAAGAAAATCACAGAATAGGACTATAATTTGCACGTTCGGGCTGTTCGTGTTGAAAATATGCGACCCGGTATTATAAAATTTTCTCGAAGGACAGGAATTGCGCAGTTCCGCCTTTAATGCCCCGCAAGACATGGGTTGCGGGAGTAAAGCAAAAGGAGAATTTTATGAAGAAAATACCTTGGGGTATTATGGCGGGTGCGTGTGCGATTGCGGCATTTTTCACTGTAGTTGCGACGATAGCGTTGTACGTTATTTTCGGCGGCATTGCGGCAATGACAAACGCGACGGCTTCGCTGTTCGACGAGTGGTATCAGGTATTGCTGTTCGTTGCGGCTGTAATATCGGTGCTCGGCTTGATCGGAACGACCGTCATGTATTTCGTCACAGCAAAGAGTAAAAAGGAAAAGGGGGAGAAAGAAGCATGAATAAAGTTTTCAAGCGTTCCGTGTGGACTCTTTTGACCGTATTTTTCGCGCTTTTCTTTGCGATAATGTTGACTGCGAGCGCAATCGCCGCTCAGTATACAAGTTGGATCGACAGCTTTTTCGGTGTATCGCGTTATAGATTGGTCGAGACGGGCAATGTCGACGAAGTGGACTCGCAGTATTTCAAATCGGATTTCGCTGTTAAGGACGAAAGCGGCAATCTTGTACTGAACGGCGAAAGCGGCGTCAAAAAACAGACATACGACTTGGACGCAATGCGCAAGAATTCGCTTCAGGTTGCGGAGCGTGTAGGCGAGGAAGGCTCGGTTCTCATGTGGAATCACGATAATGCGCTTCCGCTTAATGAAGGCGACAAGATAAGCGCGCTCGGCGTAAGCAGTCAAAATTGGCTCTTCCACGGCACGGGCAGCGGCGAGGTGTCGTTCGAACAGCCCTCGTTTACGGACGCGCTTACGAGCAGACGGCTCGAAGTAAACCCGCAGATAGC
Source organism: uncultured Christensenellaceae bacterium (assembly GCA_910587445.1). GTDB lineage: Bacteria > Bacillota > Clostridia > Christensenellales > Pumilibacteraceae > MGBC157735. The sequence continues at coordinate 18,869 of CAJULE010000003.1, read as the reverse complement.
CAAAACAATGAAGCTTGCGAGCATTGGCTACGGCAGGTCCTGGCAGCAGTACAACGGCGAAGATTACAGAAAGACCTGCATCAATTACAATGTGGGCGAAGTGCCTTGGAATGTGCTTAACTCCACGGTTTACGGGTCGATGGAGAGCGGAATAACCGAGTACGGCGACGCCGTTATCTATCCCGTATCCCGAAGCGGCGGAGAGGGCAGCGACACGAATATGTTCGAAAAAACCAATACTTCGGACGGAAAATATCTTCAGTTTACGACCGACGAATTGAGCTTTATCGAAAAACTGATCGAGCTGAAGAAGGACGGAAAAATCAAAAAGATAGTACTCCTTCTGAATACGGCGACTTTTATGCCGCTCGGCGACATAGCAAAGTATCGCGACGACATCGACGCTTGTCTGTGGGTGGGCGTAGGCGGAGCCGCGAGCCTTGAGTATGTCTCCGATCTTTTGGTCGGCAACGCCAACCCCTCGGGGCATTTCACCGATACTTGGATATACGACGCCATGAGCGCGCCCGCCAACGAAAATTTCGGCGACTTTACCTTCACGGAACACCCCGATCTCGGAAAGCTCGACTTTTATAAGAACAAGGTAAATAAGTACATAGTCTATCAAGAAGGTATCTATGTCGGCTATCGCTACTACGAGACCAGATACGAGGATCTCGTACTCAAAGCAGGAAACGCGGATTCGCAGAAGGGCGTAAAAGCGGGAGAAGGCAAATGGAGTTATGCAGGCGAAGTCGCATATCCGTTCGGTTACGGCGGCTCGTACACCACGTTCGCTCACTCTGACTTTAAGGTCGAGCGCAGAAAGGACGGCGATTACGAAGTGTCGGTAACGGTAAAGAACACGGGCGCAAGAGCCGGCAAAGACGTCGTACAGATCTATCTTCAGAAGTCCTACACCGAATACGACAGGGCGAACGGGATCGAGAAAGCGGCTGTCGAGCTCGTCGGCTTTGCCAAGACGAAGGAGCTCGGCGTAGGCGCAAGCGAGACCGTTAAAATCGTCATCGACGACTACGAGTTTAAATCCTACGACTCAAACGGCAAAGGGACATACATACTCGAAAAGGGCGACTATTATCTTGCAGCCGGCACGGACGCGCACGACGCTTTAAACAACATTCTTGCGGCGAAAGGCAAGACGAAAGCCGACGGAATGGACGCAGACGGCAATAAGAACTTTGTATACGCAATCAATGTGAATAAGGACGATTTCGAGACCTATTCGGTATCACCGTTTACGAAAGAGCAGATAAAAAATCTGTTCGACGACGTGGACGTAAACCGTTATGAGGGAACGAAGGACCAAAAGATCACATATCTTTCCCGCAGTGATTGGGATAAGACCTATCCGAGCACGGTGTCTTTGAAAGCCACGAACGAAAAAATGATTGCGGATCTCGATCCGAACGGTACTTTCGAAGAGGATCCGAATGCCAAAATGCCGTCGTATGAGACCGTCTCTGCCGAATACGGAAAACTTACGCTCATACAGCTTAAGGGCGTACCGTATAACGATCCGCTTTGGGAAGCGTTGCTCGATCAGATGACGTTCCAGGAGCAAGTCAATATGCTCAGGCTCGGCGCACGCAATATGGCGGGAGCTACGAGCATAGCCGCTCCCGGCTATAAGGCAGACGACGGACCTTGCGGAATGCACGCCGACAAAGTACAGACGTACGGGCTCGCCAACAATATGGCGTTTCCGAGCAATACGCTCGTCGGCGCGTCGTACAACAGGGAGCTTGCAGTCGAGCTCGGCGAAGCGTTTGCAATGGAAATAATGGCGGTCGAGCGCGTTCAGACTTACGGCACCGCCGTCAATATCCACCGCAGCGCTTACAGCGGAAGAAATTGGGAGTACTACAGCGAGGACGGTTTCCTTACGGGCGAAATGGGAACGGAAGTAAACAGAGGTCTTTCGCAAAACGGCATAATACTTTGCACGAAACATTTTGCGCTCAACGATCAGGAAGTCAACCGTGCGGGTGTGACCGTGTGGGCAAACGAGCAGTCTATTCGCGAGCTGTACGTCAAAGGCTTCGAAAAGGGAGTGACCGAAGGCGTGACCAACTGCATAATGTCCTCGTTCAACCGTATAGGCTGCACTTGGGCGGGACGCCATAAGGGACTTTTGACCGACCTTCTTCGCGGCGAGTGGGGCTTTACGGGCTTTACCGAAACCGACTCCCCTCAAGGTCCGCATATGTCCGGCACGGGCGCGCTCATAGCAAGCGGCGTGGTTGCCGGTACGGATGTCTGGATGGGAAGCGTCGGAGCCAACGCTCTCGATGACTATAAGGACAACGCAACGGTTTGTCAGGCTCTCAGACAGGCAACGCACAGAAACCTTTCTATAATGTTGGGTTCTGCGGCGATGAACGGCATAACCTCGTCTACCACTACGGAGTATGTCGTGCCCGGTTGGGAAAAAGCGATAATCGCATTAGAGATCGTATCGGGAATACTTGCGTTCGCCTGCCTTGCCATGGTGGCGACAAGTTGGGTGCTTTGGTACAGGAATAATCGCGCAAACGCGTAAAAATCAAAAAAAATCAAAGGAGTTAAAAAGATGAAAAAAGGGTTAATGAAACTTTGCGGACTTGCGCTTTCTTTGGCGCTCATGCTTGTTACGGCTTCGACGCTTGTCGCTTGCGGACACGAGCACACTTTTGCGTCGGAGTGGAAAAGCGACGCGACGAATCACTGGCACGCGGCGACCTGCGAGCACACGGACGAGACGGAAGGCAAAGCGGCTCATACTTTCAGCGGCGATACGTGCAGCGTTTGCGGCTATAAAAAGGCGCATGAGCACACTTTTGCCACAACGTGGTCGAGCGACGAAACCAATCATTGGCACGCGGCGACCTGCGAGCATACCGACGAAAAGAAGGATAACGCCGCGCATACCTTCGACGGCAACAAATGCAGCGTTTGCGATTACACGAAAGAATTAAAGTGTAAGTGCGAAGAGCCGTGTAAGATTTGCCCCGATTGCGGCGGCTGTATCGAAGCGGACTGTAAAGACGAGTCCTGCATCAAGTGCGGCGAGGGACTTACCTCCCATGTCTATCTTGCGGTGGACGCGAAGCTCAAGCCCGGTCGCAATCCGAATAATCCCGACGAACTTTGGGGATTGGACACCGTCGATCATTCCAATTGTTCGCACGAACTTATCCGCAGCCAAGGCAACGCGTGGGTCATTCAGGGCGTGAAAGGCAACAACGGCGGCTCTATGACATGGGAAATCGAATCCGATAAAGAAACCGTGTTTACTTTCAGAATAAACAGCGCGAAGAGCAGTACAAAGCCTCGCTTTACCGATGAAATGCTTGTCATGATAAATGACGATATCATCGAATCCGATGCGGAAACGGGTGCGCGAAATAATGCTATAAAGTCGAGCAAAGAGGATTACGGCTGGTTTACCGTAGGATGTTTCAAGCTCAAAGAGGGCAAGAACACCATAATAATAGGTTCGCTTTCCGGCGATTTGAGCGTAGGTTATAATATGTGCGCCATCGATGTGATGACTCCCGAGGGCGTGACCCTTACGTTCACCCCGAGCGAGCGCTTCGATATAATCACCTGCACAGACTAAAACCTTAATTTAAAATACGTAGAATAAAACAAGGAGACCGAGTATTTAAACGCTCGGTCTCTTTTATGCGATTTCCGCAGTATATGTCTTATTTATTCTTCGCCTTGCTCTTTTTCCGGTTCTTGCTCGCGTGCCGTCGGTTCCTCGGCTTTTTCCGTATCCTCTTCGGCTTGCGTTTGCGTGCTTTCCGCGGGCGGAATATAGTCGAGCCCGTCTTTCAGCGCGCTGTACGCCGCCATGCGGGAGAGGAATGAGAAAGCCGCGCCCGCACAGGAAAGAACTGCGGCTGTAAGTCCCCATGCGCCGAATCCGTAAATGATAAGACCTATTTCGGCGGCGGCGAAAACTATGTGGAGATACATAAACCACTCCTGCGAAGCAAACGTCGCGTTTTCGAAGCCCGCTTTCGGCTTGTACTTTTCGCTTATCGGTTTTGCGACGTTGCATCCTCGAGCCGCGCCGTACGAGGCTATCACCGATATGACTATAAGTACGCCGGCAAGAATGACGTACGCCGTCTGTAGGGCAAGGATCTCTTTGGCTTTAGTCGCCCATTCCTGTGGAAGGAACAGGGTCACCGCGAAAGTGAGCGTAGAAAGATACATATAAACGAGCCGCAATTTCTGCGACTTTTTCAAAAGTTCGGGATCCTTGTTCGAAACGAACGAGCCGTATGATTTTTTGGGTTTGCCGTATTTTGTTGTCATGCAGAGACAGTATATCACGCTTTGTCGGTTTTGTAAAGGGAAGTAAGACGAAAAAAATTTCATGTATCTTTCACAATACCGTTGTTTGACTAACGGAAAAATAAAGCATATAATTTAAGAAAACGTGTTTATTCTCTCGTCTGAGAGTGAATAAATGTCTTGAGGGCAAATGATAGGGAAATAACGAAAAGGAGACAAGGCAAGGTGCTCAAGGCGTATAAAAAGTACATACCGCATATCATACTCTGTTTTGTCCTGCTGTTTATCGAGGCGTTTGCCGATCTTGCGATGCCCGAATATATGGCCGATCTTTTGGAAAGAGTGGTGCTCGGAGCGGGCACGCGTGAGATTCTCAAGGTCGGCGGCATAATGCTCGGCTATGCGGCTGTCGTAACGGCGGCTTCCGTCGCGGTCGGCTATCTCGCTTCGGTAGTCGGAGCGGGCACAAGCCGTAAAATGCGGCAAATGCTGTTTGAAAAAATATCCGATTTTTCGGCGGCGGATTTCGATAAGTTTCAGGTCTCGTCGCTCATAACGCGCTCGACGAACGACGTGACGCAGGTACAGCTTTTTACGATAATCTTCATTCGTATAGTCATGTACGCGCCCATTCTCGCGATAGGCGGCATAATAAAGGCGATAGCCAACAGCACGGGAATTTCCGTCGCCGTGTGGGTCATAGTCGTAGCCGTTGCGGTCATAGTTTGTTCGCTCGTGACATTGCTTTTAATAGTACAGCCGAAGTTCACGAAGCTTCAGAAGATAATCGACAGGTTGAACTTGGTTGCGCGCGAGAGCCTTACGGGCATGATGGTCGTGCGCGCGTTCGGCACGCAGAGCTATGAGGAAGAGCGCTTCGATAAGGTGAACGCCGAGCTCAAAAACAACCAGCTTTTCACGGGCAGAGTCATGGGGCTCTTTACTCCCATAGTCATGTTCACGATGAACGGCGTATCGATTGCCGTCATATGGATAGCCGCTTATATGGCAAACGACATCGGAACCGTCACTTCCATGATGGCGTTCATACAGTATGCCGTTCAGATAATCATGTCGTTCATGATGGTGACTATGGTATTCGTAATGTTGCCGAGAGCGTTGACTTCCATGCGCAGAATACGCGAGATCTTGAAAAGCCCCATATCCGTCACCGACAGGGAAAATGCGGTCAAAGCCGAGGGACTGAAAGGCGAGCTCGTATTCGACAACGTATCTTTCCGCTACGGAGACAGCGAGGACGAGGTCATAAAGGACATTTCGTTTACGGCTATGCCCGGACAGACGACGGCGATAATCGGCGCGACGGGAAGCGGAAAGAGCACTCTCATAAAGCTCATTCCGCGTCTTTACGACGTTTCGGGCGGAAGCATAACGCTCGACGGCAGGGACATTCGCGACTACACGCTCGAAAGCCTTCGTGACAACGTGTCGTTCGTGCCGCAGAAAAACGTCCTGCTTCGCGGTACGGTCGAAAGCAACATAAAGTATGCGGACGGCAACGGAAGCGACGAGGATATGCGTGCGGCGGCGGAAACGGCGCAAGCGGCGGAGTTTATTTCTTCACGCGAAAAAGAATATAAGTCGGAAATAGCGCAGGGCGGCGGAAACGTGTCAGGCGGACAGAAACAGCGTCTTGCCATAGCCCGCGCTCTCTATAAAAAAGCGCCCGTCTATGTTTTCGACGACAGTTTTTCCGCGCTCGACTTCAAGACGGACGCCGCGCTCAGAACAGCATTGAAGGAGAAGCTTTCGGACAAAAACATAATAATAGTCGCACAGCGCGTCGGCTCCATTATGAACGCCGATCAGATACTCGTGCTCGACGCCGGCAAAATGGTGGGCAAGGGCACGCACGCCGAGCTCATGAAAACCTGCGATGTGTATTCGGAAATAGCGCACTCGCAGTTGTCGAAGGAGGAACTCGCGAATGCCTAGTCCTCATATGCGCGTCGGCGCGCCTGCGGCAAAGCCGAAAAACACAAAGAAAACGCTCGGACAGCTGCTGAAGTATATGCGCTCGTCCCTGCCCGTCATAATAATTTCGTTCGTATTTGCGATCGCTTCGGTAGTTCTCACGATAAACATACCCAATCTTACGGGCGAAGCGACGGACGCACTCATGAGCGGCGTCATTCAAAAGGCAGTCTATAAGGGCATCGAGAACAATCTCGGCGACGAGGCGCTCGGATTCGAGTGCTCGACAATGGACGAACTCGCGGAGATCGTCGCAAACGCGTCCGGGAAAACCAAGGGCGAAGTTACGGTGAAGGACCTTATGGCTCTTGCCGGCGAGGACAGCACGACGGCGGATTCGGTCCCCGAAAAATATGCGGACGCCGTAATGAATATGAAGCTTGCGTACGCGCCGTCGCTCGACGTGGACGCGATCGTCAGAGTGCTCATAATCACCCTTGTTCTTATGGGGATCTCGGGCGTACTGTCTTATGTCCAGACCTTCCTTTTGGCGGGCGTTGCGCAGAAGATCTCCTATAGACTTCGGCGCGATATAGACCTTAAGATCTCCAAGCTTCCCCTAAAGTATTACGACACTACGGCGAGTGGCGAGGTGCTCAGCTATCTCACGAACGACGTCGACAACATTTCGACTTCGCTTAATCAGAGCCTTGCCCAGCTCGTGACGGCGATAACGACGCTTATAGGCGTCGCCGTAATGATGTTCTCGATAAGCTGGATCCTAACGCTCATTGCGCTCGTAATAATGCCGCTGTCGTTTGCGCTCGTCATGCTCGTAGTAAAGTTCTCGCAAAAGCACTTTGTCGGGCAGCAGAAAACGCTCGGCGAAGTCAACGCAGACATAGAGGAAATGTACGGCGCGCATACCGTCGTACAGCTCTACAACGCGCAGGACGATACGAAAAAAGAGTTCGACAAGCTCAATACGCGGCTTGCTGCGGCGACGAGAAAATCGCAGTTCCTTTCCGGTCTCATGCAGCCGTGTATGCAGTTTATAGGCAATCTGAGCTATGTAGTAGTAAGCGTGGTCGGCGGCGTGCTCGTCGCGGGCGGAAGCCTCGGCGTCGGCAATATTCAGGCGTTTATACAGTACGTCCGCCAGTTCAATCAGCCCGTCGCGCAGTTCGGAAGCATAATGAATACTTTGCAGCTTACGGTTGCTTCCGCCGAGCGCGTGTTCGACTTCATATACGCGGAAGAGGAACGGGAAACGGGAGAGGGCGCGCCGCAGAACGCGAAAGGCGTTGTGGATTTCAAAAACGTGAAATTCGGCTACAGCCCCGACAAGATAATAGTCAAGGATTTCTCCTCGCATATAGAAGCCGGCAGTAAGGTCGCGATCGTCGGACCGACGGGCGCGGGCAAGACTACCATGGTAAAGCTTTTAATGCGGTTTTACGATCTGAACGACGGCGCGATATATCTCGACGGAAAGAACGTCGCCGAGTACAGTAGGGACGGTTTGCGAAGGGAATTCGGCATGGTGCTTCAGGACACCTGGCTTTACAGCGGCACGATACGCGACAACATTCGTTACGGCAAGCTCGACGCGACCGACGAGGAAGTCGAAAGAGCGGCAAAAATCGCGTGCGCCGATCACTTCATACGTACGCTCGAGGGCGGCTACGATTTCGTCATAAACGAGGAAGCCGACAACATTTCGCAGGGGCAAAAACAGCTGCTTACGATAGCGCGCGCCGTCATAGCCGATCCGAAAGTACTGATACTCGACGAGGCGACTTCATCGGTCGATACGCGCACCGAGCTTCTCATTCAAAAGGCGATGAACAGGCTTATGGAAGGCAGGACGTCGTTCATAATCGCGCACCGTCTATCGACCATAAAGGACGCGGACAAAATCCTCGTCATGGTGGGCGGCGACATAGTGGAGCAGGGCACGCACGACGAGCTCATGCAAGTGGACGACGGTTTCTACAGAAAGCTGTATAACGCGCAGTTCGCGTAACGGAATATGTTTGCGATCCCCGCTTTAAATGCGGGGGTCGTATTTTTTAAATGCGTTTTCGCTTGCGTAATTTTGCTTTCGTGTGGTAGAATATAATATGATACAAACCACATTTAAGAGGACGTTATGGGCATAAAAAAAGCTATACTCAAAGAAGTCGAACGCTCGCTTTGCAAGGGGCTCGAGGCGTTGAGCACGAAGGAGCTTTATACGGCTGTTTCGAATGCCGTCATGGGGAAAATAAACGACGTTTATTCGGCTTGCCTGAAGAAAAAAGAGGAGGAAAAGACGGCTTACTATCTGTCGGCGGAATTTCTTATGGGACGCTCCGTTTATTCGAATCTCGTAAATCTCGGCATGGAGGAGGAAGTAGCCGAGCTCTTAAACGAGTACGGCAGGGACATAAAGTGCTTCGAAGAGGTGGAGGACGCCGCTCTCGGCAACGGCGGGCTCGGAAGACTCGCGGCGTGCTTTCTCGATTCGGCGGCAACGCTCGGGAAAAACCTCGACGGCTACGGCATACGTTATCGCTACGGACTGTTTAAACAGAGCTTTTCGGACGGCTTCCAAAAGGAAGAAGCCGACGATTGGACGAGGTGGGGAGACCCTTGGAGCAGGCGCGTCGAAAGCGAAGCGCAGGTAGTCGTTTTCAAGACGTTTGCCGTAAGAGCCGTGCCGTACGATATGCCGATAATAGGCTACGGGGCAAAGACGGTCAATCGTCTGCGGCTGTGGCAGGCGGAGCCCATGGAAAATTTCGACTTCGCGCGCTTCGACGCGTGCGACTACCGCGGCGCGTACAAGGCTCGCGAGGAGGCGGAAAAGATAAGCGCGGTGCTCTATCCCAACGACTCTGCCGACAAGGGCAGGCGACTTAGGCTCATGCAGGAATACTTCTTTACGAGCGCGTCCGTCGGCGACATTATCGACCGTATGCTCGAAAAGGAAGTGCCGCTCGACGAGTTTGCCGATCATGCCGTCATGCAGCTTAACGACACGCACCCCGTACTCGCCGTACCGGAGCTTATACGTCGGCTCGAGGAGCACGGCATGGACTTCGACGAGGCTTTTGCCGTCGCGAAAAAAGCGTTCGCGTATACGAATCACACGGTGATGGGCGAGGCGCTCGAAAAGTGGAGCGTAAAGCTCGTGAAAAGCCTTTTGCCCGAAATTTATGCCGTAACGGTGCGCATAAACGACGAGCTGAAAAGGGAGCTGAAGGCGTGCGGACTGTCCGAAGAAAGGCGGCTGATAATAGACGGAGGGCTCGTGCACATGGCAAGGCTTGCCTGCTATGTCGCGGGCGCGGTCAACGGCGTTGCGGAGATCCACACGGGCATTATAAAAGCCGATACTTTAAAGGAGTGGTACGAGCTGTATCCCGAAAAATTTTTCAACGAAACCAACGGCATAACGCAGAGGCGCTGGCTGAGACTTGCGAACCCGCGGCTTTCGGACTACATCACCCGCCGCATAGGCGACAAGTGGATAACCGAACTTTCGGAACTCGAAAAGCTCAAGTCGTTTGCGGAAAGCCGGCAGGAGATAGAGAAGTTCGCGTCTGTCAAACGCAAAAACAAGCGCGAGCTCGCTCGGTTTATAAGGGAGCGCGAGGGTGTGGAGATAGACGAAAGCTATATCTTCGACGTCCAGATAAAGAGGCTTCACGAATATAAGAGACAGCTTTTAAACGCCTTTTCGATTGTCGCGATTTATAAGGGGCTCAAGGACGGAAGCATAAAGGACTTTAAGCCCACGGCGTTCATATTCGGAGCAAAAGCCGCGCCCGCCTATACTCGGGCAAAGGGAATAATAAAGTATATAAACGAGATAGCGAAAAAAGTCAACGCCGACGAGGAGACGAACGACAGATTAAAGGTTGTGTTCGTTTCCGATTACAACGTCTCCTATGCCGAAAAGATTGTCGCCGCCGCCGACGTGTCGGAGCAGATCTCCGCGGCGGGCACGGAAGCTTCGGGCACGGGCAACATGAAGCTCATGCTCGGCGGTGCGGTCACGCTCGGAACATTCGACGGCGCGAATATCGAGATAGCCGAAGAGGCGGGCGAGGAAAACGAATATATCTTCGGCGCGCGCGTAGAAGACATAGAAAGAATCAAAGACAGGTACGAGCCGAAAAAACTTTACAGTTCCGACAAATTGCTTAAAGCGGTCGTCGATACGCTCGACGACGGCACGTTTTCCGACGGCGGAACGGGAATATTCGCCGAGCTCAAGTCCGCTCTTCTCGAGGGCGCGAGCTGGCACAAAGCCGACAACTACTATCTTTTGTACGACTTTAAGTCCTATCTCGAGACAAAACTCAAGGTAAACGCCGATTACGGAACCGACGAGTGGTATCGCAAATGCTTCATGAATACGGCAAGCGCGGGCAAGTTTTCGTCGGACAGGACGGTTATCGGGTACTGCCGCGACATTTGGAAAATATAGTCGAAAGCACATTCATTGCGTGATACGGGCTACGTTTGCCGATCCGAATACTCGCCCTGCGGCTTGTGGCGTTGTTTCGCCTATAAGGCTCGCTCGGCTGAGCGGTCGAGTACGAAAGTACACTCTCTTCGTCGTCTCGACGACTGTTGCCCGTCCGACGCGCGACTGCGCTTTCGACAGATTCTTTATCAGGAGAAAATTTTTATGCAAAAGTGCGGCGTACTGCTTCCCGTGTTCTCGCTTCCCGGAAAGAGAAGCGTGGGGACGCTCGGGAAGGGAGCATACGAGTTTATTGATTTTTTGCAAGAAGCCGGTCAGTCTTTTTGGCAGGTTCTGCCGCTTTGTCCGGCAGACGGCGCAGGGTCGCCCTACCGTTCGGATTCGGCTTTTGCCTGCGATTCCGCGTTTATAGATCCTTATCTTCTCATAGACGACGGACTTTTAAAGGAGAGCGAAATTCCGCCGTGCGAATTCTCGAATCGCGTAAAGCGCAGAGACGACGAGCAAAACGGGCTTTTGAAAAAGGCGTTCGAGCGATTCGAAAAATCGCCTCCGGAAGATTACGAAGAGTATAAGCGAGTCGAAAGTTATTGGCTGGAAAACTATGCGCTGTTTTGCGCTTTGAAAGAGAGCGAAGGGACGGCGGACTTTACGGCGTGGAAAAAGGAATACAAGTACAGGGACGAAAAGGCGCTTAAGGAGTACGCGAAAGAACGCCGTCGGGAAACGGAATTCGTCAAGTTCGTGCAGTACGAGTTCGACAGACAGTGGCGTGCGCTTAAGGAGTACGCCGCAGGGCGGGGAATAAAGATCATAGGCGATATGCCTATGTACGTCGCGCCTTCGAGCTCCGACGTGTGGGGAGCTCCCGAGATATTTTCGCTCGATAAAGATCTTACGCCTAAGCTCGTCGCCGGGGTTCCGCCCGATGCGTTTACGGCGGACGGTCAGCTTTGGGGCAATCCCGTCTACGATTGGGAGAAGCTCGAAGAAAACGGGTACGCGTGGTGGCTCGATCGTTTTAGACGTGCGCGCGAGCTTTACGACGTCGTGCGGCTCGATCACTTCCGCGGCTTCGAAAGCTTCTATGCCGTAAAAGCGGGAGCGGAAAACGCACGCGTCGGAGAGTGGATAAAGGGCGGCGGCGAAAAGTTCTTCGATGCGGTAAAGAAAGCCTATCCGAAACTCGAAATAATAGCCGAGGATCTCGGAGTCATTACGGACGACGTGCGCGCGCTCATAGCTCATACGCATTTTCCGAATATGAAAGTGTTGCAGTTCGGGCTGGACGGCGACGAAAGAAACGAGCATAATCCCGCGCGTTACGGCATAAACTCCGTTGCGTACACGGGCACGCACGACAACGACACCTGTAAAGGGTGGTATGCGTCGCTGTTTTCTTGGCAAAAGCGGGAGGCGAGAAAGGGGACGAAAAAACGGCTTTTCGAAAGCATTGCGGACGCGATGATACGCACTTTGTACGAAAGCGAGGCAAGACTCGTCGTAGTTCCCGTACAGGACTTTCTCGGCGAGGGGCACGAAGCGAGAGTGAACACGCCCGGAACGGTGGGTGCGTGGAATTGGTCCTATCGTCTGCGCGCCGTTCCGAATGATAAAATCGCGAGAAAGATGCGCGAAGCGGTGAAAAAGCACGCGCAAAAGCGGGGTTGAAGCGAATAGCCCCCTTTTAAACATTGACATTGTTTTCGACAAATGATACAATTAAAGTACATAAAAATAAAGTACAAAAACTTTCGGCGGTGAAAGATACTATGAAAGAAATAAGTATGGCGAAAAGCAAAGAGAGAAAAAAAGGCGAAGCAAGGCTTCAGGACACCGTGCTCGGACGTATCCTTATTGCGGCGACCGTGCTTGCGGGTCTTATCTGCGCGGCAATGTTTACTTTTATGGGCGTATATATGTCGAGCAGAAGCCAGAGCACCATGGACAGCGTAAGCGATCAGTACATGGGTAGTATAGGCGATCACGAAGCAAAGCGCTTCGAGACGGCAATAGGTCTGCGGCTCGAGCAGGTATGCTCTCTTGCGCGCGCAATGCCGCCCGACGGCGTCACTGAGATGGAGCAAATAATCGAAGGGCTTGTGCATGAGGCGAAAGCCCGCGATTTTGCCTACCTTGCCTTTTACGACGGCTCGGAATACGACTTCGAAAATACCGGAGCGGACTACAACGGCGGCGCTTGCTTTAAGATGCTGGACGGGAGTATGTCCCAAATAGGACTCGACGATCCTTTGTCGTTCCACAACTCGATAATGGGATTGGGGACGGAAAAAGAGAATAAGATAGCGGTCGGAAAAGACGCCGAAGGCAATGCTATTATTATCTTTGGTGTGGTCGGCAAGGGCGTCAGAGGGCAGACGAGCGAGGATTGGCGCTTCGACGTGAATTATCCGCTTACGAACGGAGACACTGCCGACGCGCTTGTCGCCGGCGTGCCCGTAGAATATCTCGAGACGCTCTTGAGGCTCGACGACGACGCTTCGCACAAAGACGAGGGCGAGTCTACATATTCGCACATAATCCGCAGAGACGGCTCGTACGTCATTCGAAGCGGCGAGGTGGAGGAAGGCGACAATTACTTCGACAGAGTTTACAAGGAAGTCTTGGACAGAGACGCCGCCGCCGCATACATAGAAAGACTTAAGGATTCCATGCAGCGCGACATGCACTATTCGACGGCGCTCGCGACGACAAGCAGCGAGGAGCTTCGCATACATTGCTGTCGTCTCGCATATTCCGAGTGGCAGCTTCTCACTGTCATGCGTTCCGATCACATAAGGGAGACTGTCAAAGGTCTTAATACGACCTGGAACGTCATATCGATAGCTATGGCTGTCACTTTGATCGTGGTGCTTCTTGCGCTGTTTGCCGTCTATCTCGTGTTCAACAAGCGCAACATGACCGAGATAAAGGAAGCGAGACTGGTTGCGGAAAACGCGAACAAGGCAAAGAGCGAATTCCTGTCGAGCATGAGCCACGACATCCGTACTCCCATGAATGCTATCGTGGGCATGACGGCGATTGCCACGGCAAATATAGACGACAAGCAGCAGGTCCGCAACTGCCTCAAGAAGATTACGCTTTCGAGTAAGCACCTTCTCGGACTCATAAACGACGTGCTCGATATGTCGAAAATCGAAAGCGGCAAGATGACTCTCAATATGGAGCACATCTCTTTAAAGGAAGTGCTCGACGGTATTTCCATAATGATCCAGCCGCAAATAAAGACCAAGCGTCAGAAGTTCGGCATAACCGTCGGAAATATAATCGAAGAGAACGTATACTGCGACAGCGTCCGTCTCAATCAGGTGCTTTTGAATCTGCTGTCGAACGCAATAAAGTTCACGCCCGAGGAAGGTTCGATAAATATGTCGCTTTCCGAAGAGGTTTCGCCGCATTCGGAAAACTTCGTGCGCGTACATATAAGGGTCAAGGACAGCGGCATAGGTATGTCCAAGGAATTCCAAAAGAAGATATTCGAGTCGTTTGTGCGCGAGGACAATATGCGCGTCCACAAGACTGAAGGCGCCGGACTCGGCATGGCTATCACCAAGCACATAGTCGAAGCCATGAGTGGAGAGATAGAAGTCGAAAGCGAGCTCGGAAAAGGCACCGAATTCCATGTGACGCTCGACCTCGAAAAGGTGGAGGACATGGAGCTCGACATGGTGCTTCCGAATTGGAATATGCTGGTTGTCGACGACGACAGACAGCTCTGCGAGACCGCCGTCGTTTCCCTTAGGGAAATAGGCGTGAATGCGGAGTGGACTCTTTCCGGCGAGGAAGCCGTGAAGAAAGCGGTCGAAAGGCATGACAGACGCGACGATTACAACGTCGTGCTCATGGATTGGAAATTGCCGGGCATGGACGGAATAGAGACCGCAAAAGAGCTTCACAAAAAGCTCGGCGACGACATTCCCATTCTGCTCATTTCCGCATACGATTGGTCGGACATAGAGGAAGAGGCTCGCGCGGCGGGCATAAGGGGCTTCATAGCAAAACCCCTGTTCAAGTCCACGCTCTATTACGGACTGAAGAAATATACGGATGGCGGGGAACAGGTCGCGGCGGAAACCACCAAAAAAGAAGTGTCGCTCGATGGCATGAACATTTTGCTTGCCGAGGACAACGACCTCAATTGGGAGATTACCGAAACCTTGCTTACGAGCGAGGGCGCTAAGGTCACCCGTGCGGAAAACGGACAGATCTGCGTGGATATTTTCGACAGCTCCGCGGTCGGCGAGTACGACGCCATTCTCATGGATATCCGTATGCCCGTTATGACGGGCTACGAGGCGGCGGCGAGAATACGCGCGCTCGATAAAGAGGACAAAGACATTCCAATAATAGCAATGACTGCCGACGCGTTCGCCGACGACATCAAACATTGCCTTACCGTGGGAATGAACGCGCACATAGCAAAGCCCATAGATATGGACAGAGTAAAAACCATTCTCGCAAAGTTTATAGACGTCAATCGAAAAGGAACAAGTAAGCAGTGAAAAAGAAGAAACAGACCATTCTCATTGCCGACGATATAGAGATCAACCGCGCGCTTCTTGCGGATATGCTCGGCAGTGAGTTCGAAATTCTCGAAGCCGAGGACGGCGTGGAAGCCGTGGGTATTTTGACGAGCCGCGGCACGGACATAGACCTCGTTCTGCTCGACATTGTCATGCCGAAAATGGACGGTTTCGAAGTGCTTGCAGTGATGAACAGCAAGGGCTGGATCAAGGACGTACCAGTCATAATGATATCTTCCGAGACGTCGAGTTCGTACATTGAGCGTGCATACGAAATGGGCGTCACGGAGTTCATAAACCGCCCGTTCGACGCGTGGATCGTACGCCGAAGGGTCATGAACACGCTAATGCTTTCGGGCAAGCAGAAAAAGCTTGTCGGGCTTGTGACCGATCAGATATACGAGAGAGAGAAGATGAACAATCTCATGATAACCATTCTCTCGCATATAGTCGAGTTCCGTAACGGCGAAAGCGGACTTCACGTCTTGCACATACGCACGATAGTCGATCTTCTCCTGCACGCGCTTTCGATAAAGACGGATAAGTACGGACTTACGCAGACCGACGCGTCTCTGATCGCGACGGCGTCCGCCCTTCACGACATCGGTAAAATCGGTATACCCGACGAGATACTTAATAAGCCCGGGAAATTCACTCCCGAGGAATTCGAGGTGATGAAGACGCATACCACCATAGGCGCGTCCATGCTCGATTCCCTGGATTTCTTAAACAACGAAAAACTCGTAAAGTACGCGCGCGAGATCTGCCGCTATCACCACGAAAGGTTTGACGGCAGAGGCTATCCCGACGGGCTTAAGGGCGACGAGATTCCCATTTCGGCTCAGATAGTGTCTATCGCCGACGTGTACGACGCTCTTACGAGCGAGCGCGTATATAAAAAGGCGTTCTCGCACGAAAAGGCAATGGAGATGATCATAAACGGCGAGTGCGGCATTTTCAATCCCGTACTGCTCGAGTGCCTCGGAGACATTTCCGATCGCCTCATCGAGGAGCTGAAAATAAACTCGTTCGGTCAGGACCCTTACAAGAAGATGAAGGGCGTAACCGACGAGATCATGCAGCATGAGGAGCTTTCCACTTCTGCGCGCACGTTGACGCTTCTCGAAAACGAACGGATAAAAAATCGTTTCTATGCCGAAATTTCCAACGAAATACAGTTCGAGCTTACATACAATCCGCCGCTTCTCATGGTTTACGACTTCGGAGAGAGAAAGCTCGGTCTCGACGAGGTGATAGTTAATCCCATAGAAGACGAGAAAGTGCGCACGCTTTTCGGCGAGGAGACGCTTATGCGGTTTCGGAATATCGTCGAGAGCACTACGCCCGAAAAGGTCAAGTTCGATATGGATTTCGAGATTCCGCTCGGCGGCGAAATGCGCATGGTGCGCGCAACCTGCCGCACGCTGTTTTCCGAGGATACGGGCAAACACATGGGCGTCATAGGCAAGCTCGTCGACATAACGAAAGAACACTCCGCCATGTGCGCGCTAAAGCATAAAGCGACGCATGACGGTCTTACCATGCTGTACAACAGCGAGACCGGCAGGGAAAAGATAGTAAAAAGGCTCCAAAACGACGTCAATATGAACTATCTCATGCTCATGGTCGATCTCGATTACTTCAAGACGATAAACGATAATTACGGGCATGAGTTCGGCAATCAGGTGCTCAAGCACGTGGCAAACACGCTTAAGACGGGGCTGAGACGCGACGACATAATAGCGCGTTTCGGCGGCGACGAGTTCCTGGTCCTTTTGGAGGGACATCCGACGCAGGACGCGACGGTGCAAAGAATTTTCTCGCTTTTGACCCGTCCGTTCAACAGTATGCCGATTTCGGTGAGTATGGGCGTGGCGGATACCAAGGTATGCGGCAGAGATTTCACTACGCTTTTCAACTGTGCCGACCGTGCCGCCTACGAAGCCAAAAATACGGGCAAAAACCGCTTCTGCTATTACAGCGAGGAACTGACGGAAGAGTTTACGGCGCTTTCGAGCATAGAGGACGACGGGACGGCGAGAGGAGAGGTCAAGCTGTCAGACAAGGCGCAGCTTACGAACTTCTTAAAAGAGCTTCGCCGAATATTCGACGTCATACGCGTTTACGACGTCTGCGACGGTAAGCGATATAAGGCGGAGACCGACGGGACTTTCAGGACGGCGGTCGGGGACGAGGGCTATCGCGGAAGCAGTCGAAGCGGAGTGGGCGAGTGCGCGCTCATGACAAGGAGTCGTGCGTCGGGCATAGTCTATCGCGGAAACGAACTCTACAAGCAGATAGCTTACTATATCGAGTGCGACAGAAGCGCATACGTGCTCGAAATAACCGTGCCTATGGACGACGAAATGCTCGGCGACATTTATGACAAGGCACAGCTTATCGGCATAATCGACCGCAAGGGCGGCAAACAGTATGCGGACGTCGGGACGGGTACATTCAACAAACAGTATTTCGACGAACAGCTCGGGACGCAGACCGACTTTTATTCGCTTATCGTCGTCAACTTCGACGGAAGCGACAACGTAAAGGCAGGCGACGTCGGGAAAAAGATCGCCGAATGTCTGTCGGAAAGCGTGAGAAGCACCGATGCGGTCGTGCACGGGGACGGCAACAAATTTGCCGTCATACTGAAAAATCTGAACTTAAAACGCTTTGACGCTATTTTGAGAAAGGTCAAAAATTCCATGAAGGAAGTGAACGCCGGCTTCGGGATAGGGGCGCTGCGTGCGCTCGGCAAGATAAGCGATCTCATAGATAGGACCGACGCATTTTCGGTTCGCGCGATGAACAAAAACGGTCATCTCGTGTATGAAAAAGAAAGACAACCAAAAAAGGGAAATAAGGAGAAACAATTATGACGTTACAGGAATTTTATGCAGGCATAAACGAAAACTGCGACGAGGTGCTGAAACGCTTCGGCGGATCGTCCGCAATGCTCGAGAAGTTTTTGAAGAAGTTTCTCGACGACGCAACGTATACGCAGCTTGCCGAGGCGATGTCGTCGGGGGATAGGGACGCGATTTTCCGCGCCGCTCATACCATGAAGGGACTTGCCGGCAATTTCGATTTTAAAGAGCTTCAGTCTCTTGCGGCAAAGATAGTGGAGGAGTATCGCGCGAACAACGACTCGGCAATTCCTGCGCTCTTCGAAAAGCTCAAGGCGTCCTACGAGGGGGTAACCTCTGCACTGAAAGCTTATTTCGGGTTGTAATATCTCCATACGGCAGTTGCGCGGACAAAGGCAATGCGTTATTTGCGTAGCCTGCGTTGAAAATATTTTGCGATATGTGCGATTAAACAGTTGCCAAACCGATTTATTTCTGCTATAATGAGTAGGCTGTGTTTTGTGGCGGCATAGCTCAGTTGGCTAGAGTACTCGGTTCATACCCGATTGGTCGTTGGTTCGAGCCCAACTGCCGCTACCACATCGCCGCCGGCTCTTTCAAAGGCGTCGGCGTATGCGGCCCCATGGTCAAGAGGCCTAAGACATCGCCCTTTCACGGCGGTAACTCGGGTTCGAATCCCGATGGGGTCACCAAAACGAAGTATCTCGAACCGAGTGCGAAGTTCATCGCATTCGGCTC
>CAJULE010000002.1:33360-116681 GCA_910587445.1 uncultured Christensenellaceae bacterium | reverse complement strand
TAACGACAAGGCTATTGACGAATTAAAGGTTCAACCTTTATCGTCTTTGGTGCACCATGCCCCGCTTATGCGGGGTTTTATTGTACGGAATATGAAACATTTTTAGGAGTTCGTCATGAAAGTACTCGGCAAACAGAGAAACAGCAAGATGTGTATCATATGCGGAATGGACAACGAATACGGTCTGCGCGCACCGTTCTACAATATGGAAGACGGCAGTGTAATGACGATTTTCAAATATCGTGAGCAACATCAGAGTTACCCCGGGCGCGTTCACGGCGGACTTATAGCTGCCATGCTCGACGAAATGGGTCTGCGCGCGCTGTGGGCAAAGGAACTGAGCGAGGACAGCTTCGGCGTGACCATGTCGCTCGAGACAAAATACAGAAAACCCGTTCCGTACGACACGGAACTGTTAGGACGCGGCATAATAACGAAAACACTCGGGAACTTTTTCGTAGCCGAGTGTAAAATTATCGATTTAAGCGGAAACGTGCTTGCAAACGCAGACGTCAAATACATAAGACTCGACACCGAGAAGATCGCACAAAACGTAGACGCGCACGAAGAAATGTGCTATCTAATCGACGACGGCGTGCATGAAATAAACTTTACCGCTTAATCGTCGACGCTTATATCGCCTTCCGAAGACCGACTTGTTGAGTCGGTCTTTTCCGTGTCCTGAATTTTTGCCTTGTGATCGTTGTTCTCCGCTCCGCCGTCCGCAACGGTATCCGCCTTGCTTTTGTTCCTTTTGCGTTTGAGGCTCTCTTTTGCAAGAGCCACCGCGTCGGGGTTGACTCGAGAAGAAAGCGACGGAAACGCCTTCAAAAGTCTCTTCGGCATTTTGGCGGCAATCGTATCGAGCAAACGCTCCTTTTTCTCTTTGAGCGGTTCAAGCTTCTCGCTTGCCGCTTCCTTTACCTTGTCCACGCCCTTATCGACTACTACGGTTGCGTCGGATATTTTACCGCCTATGAAATCGGAGCCGAGTCTCAACGCCTTTGCGGCGGCGTCTATTTCGCTCAGCTTCTTGTTCAGTTTCAGAACTTGGAGCACGGAAACGACTATATCGGCAACCGTTATCGCGCCGAGCACGCATATTACGACCGTTCCCGCTGTTTCTCCGAGCAGTCCGGCGAACGTTCTTACCAAAGGATGCAAGACGTCGGCGACAAGCACGACGGCAAGTCCCCACAAAATCGAAAACTCGAGACAGATATATCCCTTGACGTTAAATTTTTTATCGGAGTAATCCCACCATTTATTATGAAAGAATTTTTCGAGCGCCCACCCTACGATAAATTCTATGAGCGAGCAAAACACAAACCCCACAAGAAAGACAAGCCACGGCTTGTCGATCCATGTGCCGAGAATGAGAAGTATCGCCGTAACGCCGACACCGTATATCGGACATACCGGTCCGTTCAAAAATCCGCGATTGGCGAAATTGCCTTCTTTCAGCGCATGATATACGACCTCTGCTATCCAACCGAGAAAGGCATATATGAAAAAATATGCGAAAACCTCATACAGCGAAAGCTCGCCTATCATAATGCTTTGCATACCGCCTCCATGCTATTCCGACTTACCGCACTCGAAAAGCTCTCCGATCTCATTGCTCGTTTTCATCGCCGCCCGAAACTTGAAGCTTGGGCGGAAGCTGTGCGCTCGCCCCGTCTTTGAGCGGCAACTTGAGAATAGTGCGCAAAGTGTTCTGCTCTTCCAACGAAAGCCCCTCCTTTCCTATAGCATACATCAGAGCGGAATTGTTGTACAGTGCGAAAAATTCCTTGTACTCCTTGTGTTTGGAGAGCTTATCGTACTTGACCGTTTCTTCGCCTATCTTGTCGCCGTTCGCATTATATACGCTCATCACCGCGCCGTCGGCAAAACATTCGGTTTTATTCCATTTACCTTCCTTACGGCTCTTCGATATCATATAGACATAAATGCCGACAAGATATGCGCTGGAGGCTATGACGAGACAACAGCATATGAGCACAAGCAAGCTGTACCACGAACTTTTCATAACGCCCGCGACTATTTCGGCGATAAGTCCCGCAACCGCGATAAGGAGCAACACTCCCCAACCTATTACAGGTTTCGAAAATGCCGCAGTGTTCACGACCTTGTATTCCGCTTTGGATTCTATAGTGCCTTTTTCCGTTATCATATTCACACCTCCGTAGTGCCTGTATTGTAGCATAAGCGTCTGCTTTTGTAAAGGCTTTTTCACATATTTTCTTTCCGCTTTATCTTTAAAAAACATCGTCGTCTTTGTTTAATTGACAAAATTACGTAGCCCTGTTATAATATAATAGAAAAAGTAGGGCAAAGGAGCAAATTCTCATATGAAGCAATACTCAATAGGTCTCGACGTAGGTTCGACTACAATAAAGACGGCGGTACTTGATAAAAACGACACGCTCGTCTACTCGAGCTATGAGCGGCACTACTCCGACATAAAAGCAACGCTTGCCAAAGTCTTGAAAACCGTGCTTTCGAAGTACGATGACTTTTCGATTTCCGTGACGGGCAGCGGCGGCATATCCGTCTCGCAATGGCTGGACATTCCGTTTATCCAGGAAGTTATTGCAGGCGTGGAAGCGATAAAAAGGCTCATACCTCAAACCGACGTAGCCATAGAGCTCGGCGGCGAAGACGCGAAGATCACATACTTAAAGGGCGGACTCGAACAGCGCATGAACGGTACCTGCGCGGGCGGCACGGGCGCGTTCATCGACCAGATGGCAAGTCTTTTGAATACGGACGCACCCGGTCTCAACGAGCTTGCAAAGGAATCCACGATCATCTATCCCATCGCTTCGCGCTGCGGCGTATTCGCAAAATCCGACATACAGCCGCTCATAAACGACGGCGCAAAGAAAGCCGATATAGCGGCGTCCGTCTTTCAGTCGGTCGTAAATCAGACGATTTCGGGACTTGCCTGCGGAAAACCCATTACGGGAAACGTCGCTTTTCTCGGAGGACCGCTCCACTTCCTGACCGAGCTCGGAAAGCGGTTTACCGAAACATTGAAACCCGAGTCTGCGGTATTTCCCGAAAACTCCCAGGTATTCAACGCAATAGGCGCGGCTTTCTCGTCGGAAAAAGTTTTTACGTCGAAGGAGCTTTTGAAAAAAGTGGACGCGATGTCGTCCTTGAACGTCAAAGAAGTAGAAAGATTGCCGGCGCTGTTCTCTTCCCCCGAAGAGCTCGAGGCTTTCCGCGCGCGCCACGCAAAGACCAAAATCAAGTTTGCCGATATAAAAAAGCACGAGGGTCCTTGCTTTATGGGAATCGACGCCGGATCGACGACGACTAAAGTCGCGCTGATCGATTCCGACGGCGGACTTCTATACTCCTGGTACGGCTCGAACAGCGGAGACCCCTTAAGCGCGGTCACCGCAGTCGTCAAGGAGATATACTCCCTTCTGCCCGAAAAAGCGTACATAGGACGAGCCACCGTAACGGGTTACGGCGAACAGCTCATAAAGACGGCGCTCAGTCTCGACGACGGCGAAATCGAAACCATGGCACACCAGACCGCCAGCAACAGAATACTTCCCGGAGTGGAGTTCGTGCTGGACATAGGCGGTCAGGATATGAAATGCCTTAAAATAAAGAACGGCGTTATACACGACATAATGCTTAACGAAGCGTGCTCGTCGGGTTGCGGCTCGTTTATCGAAACCTTTGCTTCCGCCCTCGGCATGAGCGCGGCGGAATTTGCGGTTAAAGGGCTCGAGTCGGCATCTCCCGTCGATCTCGGCTCGCGCTGTACGGTGTTCATGAACTCGCGCGTCAAGCAGGCGCAAAAGGAAGGCGCGTCCGTTGCGGACATCTCCGCAGGACTTGCCTATTCCGTTGTCAAAAACGCGCTCTTCAAAGTAATCAAATTGCGCGACAGCTCGGAAATGGGCGAAAAAGTCATCGTCCAGGGCGGCACGTTCCTCAACGAATCCGTACTCAGGGCGTTCGAGCTCATATCGGGACGCGAAGTGGTCCGCCCCGATCAAGCGGGACTCATGGGCGCGTACGGTTGCGCGCTGATAAGCCAAAAGAATTATGTCGAAGGAACCAAAAGCAGCATTAAGAGCGCAGAAGAGCTTAAGACTTTCTCTGCCGAAAAGAGCAGCCGCCGCTGCGAAAAGTGCGGAAATCACTGCTTGCTTACCATAACGAAATTTTCCGACGGACGGGAGTTTATAACCAACAACCGTTGCGAGCGTGGAGCGGGACGGGAAGAGAAAAAGCAGGATCTCCCTCCCAACCTTTTCGAGTACAAGTATAAAAGACTGTTCGCCTACTATAAGCCGCTCGAGCTTAAAGACGCAAAAAGAGGAGTGGTCGGCATACCGCGCGTACTGAACCTCTACGAAAATTATCCGTTCTGGTTTACATTCTTCACTCGGCTCGGATACCGCGTGGAGCTGTCCCCCCGCTCCTCTCGAGCAATCTACAATCTCGGCATAGACACCATGCCGTCGGAGTCGGTGTGCTATCCGGCAAAGCTCGTACACGGCCATATAACCGCGCTTGTAAACAAGGGCATAAATTTCATATTCTATCCCTGTCTGCCTTACGAGCAAGTCGAGGACGAACACGCAGGCAATCACTACAACTGTCCCATTGTTTCCACATATCCCGAGGTCATAAAAAACAACATGGACGAGGTGTTTGCGAACAAAGTCAAATTTATGGCGCCCTTCCTGCCGCTGCCCACTCCAAAGAGAATGATCGAAAGGCTGTGCGAAGAGATGCCCGACATTCCTAAAAAAGAAATAGCCTCCGCGGCTCACGCCGCTTATGCCGAAATCGCACGCTTTAAAAGCGACATACGCAAAGAAGGCGAGCGCGTCGTTAAACTGTTAAACGAAAACGGCGGACACGGAATAGTGCTTGCGGGACGCCCGTACCACGTCGATCCCGAGATAAATCACGGTATACCCGAAATGATAAACTCATACGGCTTTGCCGTGCTCACCGAGGACAGCGTCGCTCACATAAACCGTGTGCCGCGCCCCATTCGCGTAGTCGACCAATGGATGTACCATACCCGCCTATACAATGCGGCGAACTTCGTGCGCACGACGGACAACCTCGACCTCGTGCAGCTCAACTCGTTCGGATGCGGACTCGACGCCGTAACAACAGACCAAGTACAAGAGCTTCTCGAGGAAGCGAACAAGCTGTACACCGTTCTGAAAATCGACGAGGTAAATAACCTCGGCGCGGCACGCATAAGAGTACGCTCGCTTATTGCGGTGCTCAACGAGCGCAGAGACAAAAACATACACGCCGTAAGCGTTCCCCTTCCGAAAAGCCGCGTGATCTTCACGAAAGAAATGCGCTCGAATTACACCATTCTCGCGCCGCAGATTTCCCCCATACATTTAAGGCTTCTCGAAGCGGCTCTGCGCACGTACGGCTATAATCTCGTCGTGCTTCCCGACTCGCCGAACGCCGTAGAGACCGGCCTTAAGTACGTAAACAACGACGCTTGCTACCCCACCATTCTTGTCATCGGACAGCTTGTCGACGCGCTTCAGAGCGGCAAATACGACATCAATCGTACCGCCGTCATAATCACGCAGACGGGCGGCGGATGCAGGGCGACAAATTACATAGCCCTGCTAAGAAAAGCCCTCAGACAGGCAAATATGGCGCAGGTGCCCGTCATTTCCATGAACACCGTCGGCCTCGAGAAAAATCCCGGCTTTAAACTGACCGTTCCGCTCGGACTTTCGATAGTATACGGAGCGCTGTACGGAGACCTTCTCATGCGCTGTCTTTACAAAGTCCGTCCTTACGAAGTCACCGAAGGAAGCGCGGACGCTCTGTACGAAAAATGGAACGCCATTATTTGCGAGGATCTCAA
Source organism: uncultured Christensenellaceae bacterium (assembly GCA_910587445.1). GTDB lineage: Bacteria > Bacillota > Clostridia > Christensenellales > Pumilibacteraceae > MGBC157735. Next base: position 110,797 of record CAJULE010000002.1, on the reverse strand, counting down.
AAACAAGAAAAACAATTTCAAGAAATACGTGCCGATGATAGTCAAAGAATTCGACGCTCTTCCCGTAAAGGACGAAGTACGGCCGAAAGTCGGTATCGTCGGCGAAATACTCGTCAAGTTCCACCCCGTCGCAAACAACAATGCCGTGCGGCTCATAGAGCGCGAAGGCGGCGAAGCGGTCGTTCCCGACTTTGCCGATTTCTTCCTTTATCAGCTTGTAAACTCCACGACTAAATACGAGATACTCGACGGGTCCAAGAAAAAGAGCATTGTCGGAAAGCTCGGTATTTGGTTTATCGAGCATCTCAGAAAACCCATGGCAAAAGCCTTGAAGGGTACGAAGTTCGGCGAACCCACCCACATCTTCCCCATGGCGCGCGAGGCAAACAAGATAGTCAGCCCCGCCAACATGAGCGGCGAAGGATGGTTCCTTACCGCGGAAATGCTCGAGCTTATCGAAAGCGGCGTAAACAACATCATATGTATGCAGCCGTTCGCCTGCCTGCCCAATCATGTCACAGGCAAAGGCGTAATGAAAGCCATCAAAAAGCACGAGCCTAACGCGAACATCGTTGCAGTAGACTACGATCCGGGCGCGAGCGAAGTCAATCAGATAAACCGCATAAAACTCATGATGAGCGTGGCGTTCTCCAATCTGAAGGGCGAAAAAAAGAGCCTCCCCGTCGATGACGAGCCCGAGGCTGTTCCCGCAGTGGGCTGCAACACCTGCCACCGGGAGGGCGAAGAAACTCTTCGAGAAGCGGCGGCAAGCAAGGACGAGCAACAGTAAAGAGTATGTAAAAAGGCTTTCGCACCGATGCGGAAGCCTTTTCTTAATATCAAATTCCGAGAAGAGATTTCCCATTCCCCGAAAAAATCTTTTCGAGAAGGATCTTATCCTCTATGAACGAGCGCATTTCGGCGACTTCGACAGCCTGCCTTTGCCACGGCGTATCCGTACCGAAAAGAATTTTATCTTCGCCGTGAAGCTCGATAAAGCGGCGTATGTCGGCAGCAGACAAAAACTTAAATCCGAAGGAGGTATCGACATACACATCGAGGGGCGCAATATATTCGAAAACGTCGTCCCACATATCCTGTCCGCCGAGATGAGCACCGACGATTTCAGCACCCTGAAAGTCCTTTACCACACGGGCAAATGCCTTAGACTCGCACATATATTCCTTCCGTATTACGAGGTCGTGACCGCAGTGAAATACCATTATGAGATCGTTTTCCGCAATCTTTTCGTACATCTCGTACGCCTTCTTGTCACCCACGAAAAAACCTTGAAAATCCGGATGAAATTTGACGCCTTTTACGCCCGAACGTTTAAGTCTTTCAAGCTCTTCTTTCCAACCCGGATAATCGGGATGCAGCGAGCCGAATGAAACTATGCCGTCCTCTCGATTAGAGGCTATTGCCCAATCGTTGACCTTAACGCACTGATGAGGCGCCGTAGCAATGTTAAGGATCACGGATATATCTATGCCAGCCTCTTTCATAGAATACTTAAGTCCGCCCAACGTTCCGTCATAATGCGGAGGATAAAGCGAATGAGCCGATAAATTCGCCATGGCTCGCGGTGCGAGGGCGTCGGTAAAACAATGAGTGTGAAAATCTATAATCATATAATCTTCTCCGTCGCTTATAAGATCGATATATTCGGACAACTACATTTTACAGCTTTGCCCGAAATAGGTCAAGCAAAACAACAATATAAAGATTGCCCGTAAACGGCTTTTTATAAGCTAAGCGTTTGACTAATTTTTCGATTTGTTGTATACTTATAAAGTGTTGTCTTTCGAATAACACAAACGCATCAACTTTTTCGGAGGTATTTATTATGGCTACCGTAGCACTTGTGGGAACCCAATGGGGCGACGAAGGTAAAGGCAAGGTCATAGATATTCTTGCCGCAGGAGCCGATATGGTGGTTCGCGCGCAAGGAGGCAATAACGCGGGACACACCGTAGTAAGCGGCGGCGAAACATACAAGCTCAGACTTGTACCGAGCGGCATTCTTTACCCGAATTGCGACTGCATTATTGCGGGCGGCGTGGTCATAGATCCAAAGGCGCTCCTTGCCGAGCTTGCCGACGTCACAAAGAAAGGCGTGAAAATAGACAGACTTCACATAGACGAGCGCGCGCACGTCATTCTGCCCTATCACCTTATGCTCGACGCGCTGAGCGAAAAAGCTCGCGGCGGCAAAGACATAGGGACTACTGGACGCGGCATAGGTCCATGCTATACAGACAGAGCAGAACGCAGCGGCATAAGAATGTATGATTTTATCCACCCCGATATCTTCAAAGCAAAACTATTCGACCGCGTCGCCGTAAAAAACAAGATCATAACATCCGTATACGGAGGAGAAGCACTCGACGCTCAGGCAATATTCGACGAGTATAAAGCATACGCCGAGCTGCTTAAGCAGTATGTATGCGATACGAGCGTACTCGTTTACGAAGCTGTCAAGGGCGGAAAAAGCGTACTTCTCGAAGGCGCTCAGGGAACGCTGCTCGACCTTAGCTATGGCACTTATCCGTATGTAACGAGCTCGCACCCCATAAGCGGAGGCTTCTGCATAGGCGCAGGCATAGGACCCACGGCAATCGACGAATGTATAGGCATTGCAAAGGCGTACACTACGCGCGTGGGCAAGGGACCTTTCCCCACCGAGCTCGACGACGAAATCGGAGAGACGATACGCCGCGTGGGCGCTGAGTTCGGCACGGTCACGGGACGCCCGAGACGGTGCGGCTGGCTCGACTGCGTGATACTTCGCTATGCCGTGAGAGTAAACGGGCTTACAAGCATTGCGCTAAACAAGCTCGATACGCTCTCGGGACTCAAGGAACTTAAAGTTTGCGTGGCTTACAAAACAAGCAAAAAACTTACGGAGCACTTCCCCGCCGACATAGACGAACTTGCCGACTGCAAGCCCGTATACGAGACGCTCGCCGGCTTCGACAAAGACATAAGCGGCATAAAAAAATACGAAGATCTGCCCGAAAACGCAAAAAAATATATCGAGTATATCGAAAAACAGATCGGCTGCCGAATTTCCATGATAGGCGTAGGTCCCGACAGAAACCAATGTATCTACAGATAAAACGAAACAGCTTAAAAGCCTCGGAACAACCGAGGCTTTTCTTATACGAATTTTACTGTGTAATTACTTTCCGCAGGACTTTAAGAATGCGGTTATGAGCGGATGAGGGCGCTCGGGGCGCGAGATAAACTCGGGTCTGAACACAACTCCGACGAAGAACTTGTTTCCCTCGAGCTCGAACGCCTCGGGCACCGCGCCGTCCAAACCGTAGCCGTCGAACTTAAGACCGTGAGCGGCAAATTCCTCTGCATAGTCACCGTTAAAATCGTACTTGTGACGGTGACGTTCCTTAACAGACGCCGACGAATAAATTTTTTCGAGCAGACTTCCGCGAACGATCTTGCAAACTTTTGCTCCCGTACGGAATGTGGGCACTTCGCTAAGCGATTTAACGACGGGATCAGGCGTATCGGGCGCAAATTCCGTACTGCTCGCCTCGCTCTTTCCGAGCACGTCACGCGCAAATTCGACAAGCGCCGCTTGTGCGCCGAGACCGATCATGAGCGCGGGAATACCGTTTTCGCGTACATAACGAGCTGCGGCGACCTTACCGTCGAAACCGCGCACACCGAATCCGGCGGGAATTATTACACCGTCGAAGTCGGAAAGACGATTAAGGTTTTTATCGATACGCTCCGACGACAGCCAGCTTACCGACACCTTCTCGTCCATGGCAATCGAACTGTGGTTTATAGCCTCTTTGAGCGAAATGTACGCATCGTGCTTTTCGACGTACTTACCGAGCACGGCTATCTTAAGTCCGCCCTTACGACGCGCGAGCTCTTCTTTCTTTTCGTAAAAAGCGATCTGGGCGGACAAATCGGGCTCTCTGTCCTCGAGCTTGAGCTTTCTGAGAACTACGCCGGCAAGTCCCTGTTCCTCGAGCCTAAGCGGCACTTCGTAGATGTTATCCGTCGTAAGGCTTTGAAGGATACAGTCCTTTTCGACATTACAGAAAAGGGACATCTTGCTTTTACTGCTTGCGTCTATTTCGTAGTCGGAGCGGCAAACGATCACATCGGGCTGGATACCGAGATTCTGAAGTTCCTTGACCGAATGCTGTGTGGGCTTCGTCTTTTGCTCGTGGCTGACTTCTATGTACGGCACGAGCGTAACGTGAATATATACGGCGTTGTTTTTGCCGAGATCCCTGCGGCATTGCCTTATAGCCTCCAAAAACGGATGACATTCTATATCGCCGACCGTCCCGCCTATTTCCACGATGACTATGTCGGCATCGGGCTTGGAAAGCCTTATGCGGCGTTTAATTTCGTCCGTTATGTGCGGAACGACTTGGACCGTACTGCCGTTATAGACGCCGTTTCTTTCGTTGTCGATGACGGCGCTGTATATCTTTCCCGACGTTATGTCGCAATCCGAGTTCAGATTTTCATCGACGAAACGCTCGTAATGCCCTATTACGAGGTCGCACTCGGCGCCGTCCTCCGTAACGAAAATTTCACCGTGCTGATACGGGCTGAGATTGGAGGAATCCACATTATAATACGGATCGAACTTGCGAAGCGTGACGTTGTATCCGCGAGCCTTCAAAAGTCTTCCGAGCGACGCCGCCGTTATGCCTTTGCCGAGTCCCGACGCAACTCCTCCGGTTATGAATACGTATTTTGCCATGATCTACTCCTTTGCACTTTGGGAAGTTCGGATTGTAAAACCTATCTCTTTCAGTTTTTTGCCGTTATAGTTTAGCACCTCTATGAGGTGATCGAAAATGCGCTTGACCTCTTGCTTATCCGTTATTATCCTGGGAGCGCCGTCGCCGCTGAAATCCGAATGTGTGTAAAAATTCCTGCGAGCAAAGTACTCCGTATATAAAGCGCTCATTACTTCATTGTACACGACGCTGTCGATACGCTTGCGATAGCCGCTCTTGAGCCTATAATTGCCGTCGTCGTCCTTTTCGTAGCCCTGACCTATCATTTTGACTTCTATGCCGCGCGCCTTTTGCAAATCGCTTATGAACTTCTCGAGACCGCGGTACGGAGGCGTAAGCAGCGAAGAATAATCCGACAGCTTCGTCTCCGAATTGTTTATGTCTATATAACCTATGGTGAGATCTATCTTCGACTGTTCGCCGAGAAGTTCGAACGCGTGCGGCAGAACTTTTTTGAGTCGGCGCTGCATAGTAGAAGCGTTTTGCGTATTCTTTCCGTTCTCCGGTTCGTCACGCGTGACGACTACGCTCTTGAAATCGGCGTCCTTAAGGAGAAGAACTTGCACGTCCGAAAAGAGATGACAGCGCTTGCCCTGTATCTGCAAAATCTCCTTCTTCGGCATAAAGCGCAAAATCACTTTTTGCCCGTCCGTACCCGACACTATATACGTCTCTGCCTCGTCCGGCTTTCCCTTATTTGCCACTGCGTCCGGCTTATAGCTTACGCCGCGCATGGCTTTGATTCCCTTCAACGCCTCATCGAGTCTTCTGCGCGCATATTTCTTTATTGCATATCCGTTTTTATATTCGGGGATTGCGTCTCCGTCCGTCGCAACAGGCACGGACTTACCGTTATCCGCAGGAACTGTCTTGACCGTCCGAGCTTCGTCCGCAACCTTCTGCGCCTTATTGGGCGGTTGGAATACTGGTTTTGCGACAGTCTTCTTCTGCGGCAAGTTGGGCTTATCGGGAGTTCTTACCGCCGCTTCTTTGGAGTGAACGACTGCCTTACGCGGAAGATTCTTTCCCTTATGTTCGACAGGTAGTCTGCTGTTTTCGCTGTGGACGACGATTGCCGAAGTATGCGCATCACGCTTTTCCGATTCGTTTTCCATAATAAGCGAATCACGCTTGATATACAACTGCTTGAAGCGCTCGAGCACATCGGTCTTTGCCGTGAGAGATATTTTACCCGCCTTCGTGTCGTAAACTATCACGCATTTGCCCGCACCTTGTAAGATACCTTCGGTAAACTTGTATATCACAAAATGATTCTTTTCGTCGGCAGGCGTATACGAGGTCTGCACAAGCCGAGGCGATGACTTCACCGCTTTTATGAAATGCGCAAAATCCGCTTCCTCTGCCTTTATATCAAATCTGACGGGAGTGTCCTTAACAGACTCCATAAAAAGCTCCTCGGGCATATTTCCCTTTCATAAAGATTAAGCGGCTATTGCGAGCCGCTTAATCGGATTATTGTGTCGAATTGATCTTAGTTCTTAGCCTTACGCTTACGGAACAATACGAAGTAAAGTATCACCGCTGCGATGAGAACTACGCCGACTACTATAAGCACGGTGCTGATAGCCGCGATCGAAACGGGGCTTGCGCCGGTCTTATTGTTGACGCTTATCGAGAACTTCTTGACGGTGGTGTTGCCGACCTTATCGGACACCTCGTAAACGACTTCGTAGGTTCCCGACTTCGTAAGAGTGATCTCCGTATTGGTATTCATCGTCTTATCCGCGTAAGTCTTGCCCGTGCCGCTTATCGTAGCTTCGCTGACGACATTGCCGCTCGGATCGATGAGACGCTTCGTGAACGTGCAGTCTCCGATGGTTTCCGCGGAGTCAAGAGTTACGACGCTGAACTCGAACGATCTTCCGACTATAGCCGATGCGGGATGCGTAGTGACGAGTTCGAACTTGGGTCCGATAACGTCGCCTACGTTTATGCTGTATTCCGCGCTCGTGGTCTTGCCGTTGAGCGTGCCCGTAACGGTTATCGTATAAGTGCCGTCTTTGGTGGGCTTAAACGAATGTGTCTTCGTCGTCTCGTCGTAATCTACCTTTACCGCACCGCCGCTGACAAGCTTTACGGTGACATCAACGGCACCGTTGCCGTTTGCGCTGTAAGCAACTATGGACGGAAGCGTAACTACGACATCCTTCTCGGAATACGAAGGTATAACACCCTGTATCTCTATTACGGGAGAAGCATCGTCCGCAAAGTTAACGGTGTACGGCTCCTTGACCGTCATATCACCTACCGTACCGGAAACGGAAGCATAGCCCTCGGAAATTCTGTACGAGCTTGCCGTGAGAGCGGTGAACTCGGTACCCATTACGGAGTGGCTGCTACCGACGATACGATATACGGGATAGTATGTTCCCGAACCCTGTATCGTGAAGCTTTCGTTACGGAAGGTATACGGCGTATTGATGTTGCCGCTTCTCGTAAGCGTTGCTGCCGTCGTAGTCGTCGTATCGTCTACGCCCTTCTCCACATTCATGAGACCGACTTTGACAATGTTCTGACCCGAAAGGTCGAATGCACGAACACTTATCTGATAAACACCGGCGCTGTTGGGCGTAAACTGTATATTTCTTACGACAATCTTATCAGCTGCCGTATCGTAGTAGTATTCGGAAGATACCTCGGGAACAAGACCGCCGTCGGGAGCTTTTACGGAAAGCTCGTAACCGGTGAACTTACGGAAAGAATCGTTGCCGACATTGATTTCAAAACCGCCGAGCTCGGCAACTTCTTTCGTTTGGAACTTGCCGCCGAGGCTAAGATTAGCTGTGTCGAGCGCCATAACCGTATTTCCGCTTGCTGCGCTGAACACCATGACTTTCGCTTCGGCTTCCGCAGGTGCATTGCCCGCATTGTCCGTCACTGTAAGTTTGAGTACGATGTTCTTTCCGCCTTCGATCTTTATCTTCTCGTCCTTATCGTTTGCGAGATAAAGAACTTCTGCGCCAGATTCCGTCTCTCTTACGACATCGAGCTGCTGACCGCCTTCGACATTAAGAACCTTATCTGCTTCGTCTGCTTCGCTCGAAAGCGTGTAAACGATGTGCGGACGGGAATCGCCTCTGTCGGAAGCAAGCCTTGCGGGTACGGTGAACGTATCGACATCGGCAGATACGGCGAAATATTTGGGCGCGTCGACTATAGTGCACTCAGAAGGAGACTCTTCGTCGGTATAGTTATCTACTACGTTGATTTTGAACGTGCGGGTCGAACGATTGCCCTTGGAATCGCGAGCCGCATATTCTACGGTGAAATCACCGGTCTTGTTGTCGGTATTGACGAGATTGAAATCGAATTCGAACTCGGAGAACTTATACTCCTTGTTTGCTTCGCCGTAAGAGCTTGTCGTACCGGTATAAGCGGAATCCGCCGAAAGAATGTTCGTGAAATTGACAACCGTATTGTTTTCGGGATCGGTCACCTTGAGAGCGAGCGTAAGACCTTCTGCGCTACCGGAATTATCGACGATCACAGGAGTCGGGAATTTAATGGTAGCTGCCGCATCGTTTACGGAAAGTCCCCAGTTTGCGGGTATCTTATACTCGTCTATGCTCTTGAACACGGGAGCCGTCGTATCGGAAACGGTTATGCCGTAGGTGTGAAGCGCCGAAGCGTTTTTGTTTCCGTCGTCGAACGCCTGATAAGTAACGGTGTACTTACCTTCTGCGGTCGGATAGAAGCTCATTGCCTTGTCGTTGTCGAACTTGACGTCTTGAGCATTCTCTTTTACGCTTGCGTAGCCGTCTTCGCTTACGTTTACTTCCTTAACCGGATTGCCGCTCGGATCGGTAACCTTGATCTCGATTCTTACGTTCTCGTCGTAGTTGTCGGTCGCGGTTGCCGTGGGAAGCGTAACCTTTCTGTTTATGGACGCGTTCGTAGCGACATTGACAACGCTGAGCGTAGGTCTATGGTCGTCCGTAAAGTCGTCCTGAACTTTTATTACGAAGTTCTTTTTGTAGCTGTGAGTTCCGCTTGCGCCGAGAGTAGCCTGGTAAGTGAGATATACGTTACCTGCCGAAGCGGGCGTATATTTCGCCGTGCCGTCTGCCGCAAATTCGGGATGATCCTTGTCGGAGGTCAAGACTTTGATTGTGACGTCGTCATTATCTACCGTAACTACATTGCCGTCTTTATCGGTGTAAACAAGCGAAGCCGCGGGAATCGTAATCTCCTCTCCCGTCTTGGCATAAGTGGGAACGTCCGCGCCGCCGTTTGCCACGCTTACGGAATAAGCGTTCTCGACATAGCTGTAGACGCTGAAATCATAGGAATAATCGGTTTCGCCGACCTTTTTGCTGTATGTCACCGTATAAACGCCGACCTGATCCGCTTTTACATTCTTGTTTGCATCGCGCTCGGCAGTCTGACCGTTGGGTGCGGTCACGGTTACGGTAGCGCCATCCCCGTCGGGAACATTAAACGTACCGTTATACTTTACTCTGCTTTCAATGCGCACGTTTGCCGTGTACGAATCCACTTCGCCCACCGCAAGTGCGGAAGCGGTAAAACTCATCGTACCGACTACCATTGCCACTGTAAGCATCATTATTATTAACGACATACAAAGGCGCTTGATCTTTTTCATTATACTTAGATATCTCCTGTGAATTGTTCTTTTTTTATAGTGTAACAAGCCAATTATACATTCTATTATGGCATTTGTCAAACATTTTTAAGCCCTTGGGACAAGATTATTATCCCACTCCGCGAAAAAAATATTTACGCGCCAAACAATCATTTGCTAATCTTCTATAACCCTTATTTCGCTGCCAACCGAAAGCACTCCTTCGACTCCGCGAAGTTCCGCCACTGCGGCGCGAAAAAGGCGCTCGCTCGTCATGTGCGTAAGTATCACGACTTCGGCGCGATGTCCGTCCGCGTTCTCCTGAAGCATCTTGCTTATGCTTATGCCGTGAGAACCGAGCACGCCGGATATTACGGACAACATTCCGGGCCTGTCGAGCGCGGTAAGAGAAAAGTAATATTCGGAGGGAAAATCTCCGTTCACGTTCGCCGCCGTCGTACCGAAATCGATCTTCTGCGGCTTTTCGCGGCTTGCCGAATAAACTATGTCGCTTACGATGGCGCTTGCCGTCGGGTGCGCCCCGGCGCCCCTGCCGTAGAGCATGATCTCGTCCACGAAATCGCCCTTCAAAAGTACGGCGTTGAACGAGCCGCGAACCGAAGCAAGCGGATGGCTTGCGGGAACAAACGCGGGATGAACGCGAGCCTGTACACTGCCGTCCGCATTCTGCCGCCCTATCGCAAGCAGTTTCAACTCGTATCCCATACTTTTGCCTACGACTATGTCGCGAGGCGTGATTTTGGAAATCCCCTCGCGGTATATCTTGTCGAGCGGTATTCTCGTATGGAATGCGAGCGACGCGAGAATGGACAGCTTATACGCCGCGTCGAAGCCCTCTACGTCGGCTGTCGGATCGAATTCCGCATAGCCGAGTTTTTGGGCTTGTCCGAGCGCGTCCGCGTAATCTGCGCCGTCCTCGCTCATTTTCGTGAGAATATAATTCGTGGTGCCGTTTATTATGCCCGTGAGTTCGGTGACTCGGTTTGCCTGCATACTTTCGGTTAGCGTGCGGATTATGGGAACTCCGCCCACGCAGCTCGCCTCTATGTAAAGCCCCGCGCCGCCTTTATCCGCCGCCGCAAGAAGCGCGTCGAGACGCTTGGACAAAAGCTCCTTATTTGCCGTAACGACGCTTTTGCCGCTTTCGAGAGCTTTGATTATAAAGCTTCCGGCAGGCTCGAGACCGCCCATTGTTTCCACGACAATCGAGATCCCGGGATCCGAAACAATCTCGTCGATGTTCGAGGCGAACAGCTTTTCGGGCGCGCCTTTATCCGCAAGTCTTTTCGGCGACTTGTCGAGAATTTTCGCCACCTCGACTTCCACGCCGTACCCCGACTTTATTACGTCGCGATTGCGCGTAAGCACGTCGTACGTGCCGCCGCCGACCGTTCCGAGTCCCATGATCGCCACTTTGATTTTCTTCATTATTTCGAGCCTCCTACCCTTCTGCGTTCATCTTGTATATTATGTTAAGTCCTCTGAGTGTGAGCGTTCGGTCCACGACGTCTATGACTTTGCTCTCGGAAGCCACGATTTCCGACAAGCCGCCCGTCGCCACGACCTTTATTTTTTCGCAGTTCATTTCGGATTTGATCCTGTTTATCAGGTACTCGACCATGCCGACGTATCCGAAAATGAGCCCCGACTGCATATTCGTTATCGTACTCCTGCCGATCGCCGTATCGGGTATCGTAAGTTCTACTTTGGGAAGCTTCGAAGCGCTTCTCGTGAGAGCATCGGAACCCGTTTTCAGACCGAAACCTATCGCGCCGCCCAAGAACTCGCCTTTGCCGCTTATCGCATTGAACGTCGTAGCCGTACCGCAATCCATGACTATGCACGGTCCGCCGTAGGTGTAATACGCGGCAACCGAGCCGACTATTCTGTCCGAGCCGACTTCTCGCGGGTTGTCGTACTTTATGTTGAGCCCCGTCTTGAGCCCCGCGCCGACTATTAGCGGCTTTTTGCCGAAATAGTATCGAATCAGGTGCTCGAAAGTATAGTTCATATTGGGATTGACGCTGCTCATTATGACGCCGCCGATCTTATCTCTGTCGACGTTGCGCTCCTTTAAAAGCCCCATCATCGTCATGCCGAATTCGTCGCTCGTCTTATTGACGGACGAAGAAAGACGCAAACTGCTTAAAAGTTTGTCGCCGTCGAACACGCCGCATTTGACGTTTGTGTTGCCTATATCTATCGCAAGTACCACTTATCTATCCTCCGTTACGTGTGCGAACCTTATCCACGGCAAGCGCTATCGGCGGCACGCAAAGCACGTTTACGGCAAACTCGATCGCTCCGCTTATAAGCATTATCGGGACATACACGACGACAGTCGTTTCCTCGAGTCCCGCATTCGGCGCAAACAACACGAGAAGCGAAACCACTATGAGCGTATTGGCGAGCGAACCGACCGCCGCACCGACAGTCCTCGGCAATACGCTTTTAAGTTTGCCTTCCTTTTTAATCGCCTTGTTTACGAGAACATACGCTCCGCGCGCCGCCGGTCCTACGAGTATGCGCCCCACTATCGGTATCCACGGATTCGCCACGAACGCCACAGCCACGACCGAGCCGCCCATGAGCGAATAAAGCAGCGATACGATCCCGAAAAAAGTCGATACGACAAACGACGTCTTGAAATCGGTCGTCACCGCGGCGAGCAGTACGGGTATCAAAAACGCGTACGGGATTGCGCCGAACACCGCCGTCAAAGCGACGAGGACGGCGCAGAGAGCTATGCTCTTTGCCTTTCTTTGCATTGTTGCCTCCTAATGGACTCCGCTTCCGGTAGCCCTTAGTATGTGTAATTTTTGCTTTGGATACGGCGCGAAAGAGACGCTGCCGTTCCGATTTTACTTAATTTTGCTATGCGATATGTAAGCGAGCGTCAAGTCCGCGAAAAATAAGACAAACGCTTTACGGTCACTCCGCCCGACGTGAACGTCATGCGTGCAGCGAACTCGAAGTTGCCGAGATCGCCGCCGTGACCGTTCCCCGGCACGTTTAAAACTATATATACCTCGTCGAGCATTCTCGCAGAAGCCTTAATTTCGAGTCTTCCGCCGCACAGCGATGTATCCGACAGATCGAAGAACCGCCACTCGCCGCCCGTATCCTTAAGATTCAAAAGCGGCAAAAATCTATCTATCCACGCAACGTATTCCGCTATGGCGTCGCTCTTTACGTCTGCCCCTACGGCAATCGTCCCGCCGCTTTTTCCGCCGCGGAAATTTTCGAGCTTTGCGGGATCGAACAGTCTGCTTCCGTCCCTCGTAAGCTTATCGGCGACACGCGCAATGCCGCTCGTTATTGTGTCCTTATAGTTGCCGTTGCCGTATTCGCCCGGCGCCGACCACAATCCGTCCGTCTTCATGCTTTCGAGATATCTGCTTCCGCCCGACGACGCGGCTTCTTGAAAGCCGTATTCGTATTCGTCGTAAGACGGCTCGAATATGCCGTCGCGTTCGGTAATCGAGTTCGGATACTTCGCATACGAATATGTCTTTATCGGCTCACGGTAATCGTGCGTATATATCGAGTTCATTTCTATGGGCGCATTCAGATTTCCGCCGCTCATGGTTGCGACTGCCGCCGCCGAAAACGTAGGATGCTCGTCGAAATCGAAAGTCACGCCGTCGGAGTAAAGCGAATACACGCGGGCATATTCGGCTTTTGCGTCCGTCTCGCCCAAATCGAGATTATTGCAATCGCACGCAAAAACGGGCAAGACGCAAACAAGCGTCGCCAAAATTATAGGAAACATTCGTTTTAACGCTTTCAAATTCAACCTCCGCGAAAAACGTATAATTGAAAGTAGTATATCACGTTTGACGGCTTTATGCAAGCAAATCCGAAAGAGTTGAGAAAAAAAGACAACGCACGAATGTGATTCCGTGCGCCGTCGCTTGATTTTACCTATATATTGCCGCTTTATGTCTTATTACTTGCAGCAAACGTCCTTGCCGCCGCAGCAGCAGTTCATGAGTAAGTACAGCCATATGAGGTCGCAGCAATCGCAGCCGCCACCGCGTTTATCGTAGCAGCCGCAGCCGCAGTCGTTACTTTTGCCGCCGCAGCAGCAGAGTAAGATAAGGATAAGGAAAATATCGTTTCCGCACCCGCATCCGTTGTTAAACATTTTGAGTTCCTCCGTTTATTATTTGATTATCCGATTTGCAGTTCATACGAAGACGCTTGCTTTCGCCGCAAAGCCGCCGACCCGCCCTCTCCTTCCGCGCCGCGCCCTCTCTTCGAACGGGACGCGCGCTGTCGCGAATCGAATCCGAGGGTTTACGAAGCGAAAAGAGACGACGATTTCGGAAAAGCCCGTAAGCTACGGCAAGCGCCGCCGCATGAGTCTGCTCTTAAGCCCGAAGAGCTTTGTCGATAAGTGCTTCTTTCGCGTTTCTTTTGCAAAGCGGATATCCTACTACATAATATGAGGTGTGACGGGCGGTGTGCCAAATATTTTTGCAAACGATAAAAAAAATCTCTCACCCGCACAATGAGAGATTTTGCCATGATTTTGCCGCGCTTCCTATTTTTCTTTCGGCGCTTTCCAATTATATATGCGCTTGTTTTTGTCGAGAGCATTTATATCGGACATTTCACTTTCGGTAAGTTCGAAGTCGAACACGTCGATATTCGCCGCCAAATGCTCGGGATCGGTCGACTTCGGGAACACAATATTGCCTTCCTGTATATGCCAGCGAATGATTATCTGCACGACGCTTTTGCCGTACTTGAGGGAAAGCTCCTCGAATACAGGCTCTCTCATCAACGTCCTGTCGCCGTGCGCCAACGGATACCAGCTCTCCACGGCGATACGGTACGGCTCGAGGCGGCGCTTAAGCTCCGTCTGCCGAAAATACGGGTGGCACTCGACTTGCATGACGGACGGCTTTACGTCTACCGACTCGAGGAAGCCCTCGAGCCTTGCGTCCTCGAAGTTGGAAAGACCTATGCTTTTGACTTTTCCCGCCGCGAGCGCCCTTTCGAGAGCTTTCCATGCGCCGACATAATCGTATGCCTGTCTGTGCAACAACAAAAGATCGATATATTCTGTATCGAGGCGGGAAAGCATTTTATCTATGGCTTTCGCGCTTTTCGCCTCTCCGTATTCGTTTATCCAAAGTTTCGACGTGATCCAGATATTCTCACGGCTAAGTCCGCACTTTTTCACCGCGCGACCGACGCCGCGCTCGTTCCCGTAAATATGGGCAGTGTCTATGTGCCTATAGCCCGTTTCGATAGCCTTTAGACAGGTCCTTTCCGTCTTTGAGTTTCCGCGTATCATAAACACGCCGAGACCGAGCACGGGTATCGTATTTCCGTCGTTTAAAGTAATGTAAGACTGCATTGCCGTATCTCCTTCGATATGCGATCGGACGCATATTCGGATCATATTCCGATTATACAACGATCGACCTGTCAAAGTCAAGGAAAGGACGCAAAACACGAATCAACCGCTTGACAAAACCGACAAAAAATCATATCATAAAAGCGACTAATTTTCAGTGAGGTTTACATCATGAATAAGCTGACTATGGATAAACTCGTCGCGCTGTGCAAAGGTCGCGGCATAATATTTGCCGGCAGCGAAATATACGGCGGCATGGGCAACACATGGGATTACGGTCCCGTCGGTGTGGAGATCAAAAACAACATAAAACGGGCGTGGTGGAAACGCTTTGTTCAGGAAAGCGACAATTCTTTCGGAGTAGACGCAGCCATTCTCATGAACTCGCGCGTATGGGACGCAAGCGGGCACACGGCTTCGTTCTCCGACCCGAAAATGGACTGCAAAAAATGCAAGTCGCGTATGCGTGCGGACACACTCATTTCCGCACACGCAAAAGGCTCGGTCAATCCCGACACCATGAGCAACGAAGAGATGCAGACCTACATCGCCGAGCACAAGCTTGCCTGCCCCAAGTGCGGAAGCTGCGACTGGACGGCTATACGTCAGTTTAACCTCATGTTCGAAACAAGCCGAGGCGTGACCGACGAAAATCAAAACAAGATATATCTCCGACCCGAAACGGCTCAGGGCGAATTTGTGAACTTTCTTTCGGTACAGCGTTCCATGCGCGCAAAGGTCCCGTTCGGTATCGCACAGGTCGGAAAGGCTTTCCGCAACGAGGTGACGCCCGGAAACTTCATATTCCGCACGATAGAGTTCGAACAAATGGAGCACCAGCAATTCTGCAAAGAGGACGACAGCGCAAGCTTCTACGCGCAGTACAAAGAGAAAGCAATGCGCTTTTTGACCGACATCGGCTTTGCGCCCGACCACCTGCGCTTTAAGGATCACGATAAGCTCGCGCATTATGCGAAAGCCGCGTGCGACATACAGTACCTTTACCCCATGGGTTGGGAAGAGCTTAACGGCATACACAACCGCGGAGCTTACGATTTGTCGAGACATCAGGAATATTCGGGCAAAAGTATGCTGTACACAGACCCGTTCACAGGCGAAAAATATGTGCCGAACGTCGTCGAGTATTCCATCGGCGCAGACCGACTTATGCTTGCCGTACTGTGCGAAGCTTACTGCGAAGAAGAACTCGAAGGCGGCGACGTGCGCTCTATTCTCAAGCTCCACCCCGCCCTTGCGGCGTACAAGGTTGCCGTACTTCCACTTCAAAAGAATCTCGGCGACGCGGCAAAGCCCATGTACGAGCGGCTTAAAAAGCGTTTCATGACGGCTTACGACGACGCAGGCTCGATCGGCAAGCGCTATCGCCGTCAGGACGAAATAGGCACGCCGTTCTGCGTAACGATTGACTTCGACACCCTCGAAAACGGCACCGTCACAATACGGGAGCGCGACAGCATGGAACAGAAACGCGTAAGTCTCGACGAAGTGGAGAAAATCGCGGAAGAATCTCTGCGCGTATAATAAATGTCGCATAAAGCGACGGCAATCAAACAAACACAAACGCCCGTGACTTTTCGAAGCCGCGGGCGTTTTATCGACGTATATTCTTCTATTCCTCTTTCACGTGCGGAGCGCCGTTTACTACGGCGGCGGTCTTTACGGGCGTTTCGACGTGCGACGGCTCGGCGCTTCGAGCTTCGGTCGCTTTTTGCGCCGCAGGCTCGAAATCCGATTCTTCTTTCACTGTCGGAGCGTCTTTTTCCGCATTGTCAGAAACCGCAACCTGCGGTTGCACCGACTTTTTACCTTTCGGCATACTCGTCGCGTCGCGCACCACTCTCTTAACGAGACCTTTCTTTATGAGCGCGAGCGTACCGCTGTACGGAATGTAATAATCGACGTCCTCGCGTTCCGACCTCGACAGCCCGAAGCGCCTGAGCATGACGTTCAGAATGGCAAGCACGCGCTGGAGAGTCTTGTCGTTTTTAACGCGCGCAAGTATCGGCGTTTCCTTCATCGACGCCATACCGGAGGCGTCTTCCAAACGAACCTTGACGTTTTCGACATCGAGCGCTTCCTGCGCCATATAGACGCAAAGCGCCTTGCCGCGTATCATAAGCTTTACGAGCGTACGCCGCCTCATACGAAAGCTCTCCCATTTCCAGGAAGTATTGGCTTTCATGTCCGCATAAGAAAGAATGAGATTTTTTATGTCCGAGTACCAATCCTTCAAATCATCCTTGGACTGAATGTATCTTGCGCGGAAACTGCGATTGTAGTGCATGACGTTATCGTCATCGTCGTCGTCCTCCTTCGCGCGAATCAGCAGTCTCGGCTGTTTTACAGAAGCCGTAGCCTGAGTTTCGGTAAGGCGCACGCGGAGATCTTCGCTTGCCTGCTCGGTTTCGGAGAGACGCACGCGCAACGTGTTGCTCACCTTTTGAGTTTCGGTAAGGCGCACGCGGAGATCCTCGCTGTGCTCGCGCAGGCTGTTCACCTGCTCGGTAAGCTCGTTGTGTCTCTTTTTGTTCATCAAGTGCAACAAAACAAAGTCGCCTATTACAAGCCCCAACAGCACGACGGCTATCGCGACCGTTATGCCTATCTGTGCGTTTGTGAACGAAAAAATATCGATTACGGATTTCATGTCTTTCACCTCCCCACTTAACCGAGCCTCTTGCGGCGAACAAGCATTACCACAAGAAGCGCGCCTGCCGCCGCCGTCAATGTTCCGAGAACCGAAACGGTCACTATGAAATCGACGGGCGCGGCTTTTTTGAGCGTCCATGACATCTGCACGTCGTCGCTCGTTCCGTTTGCCCACTCGTAGTTGTACTTATCTTTGAGCGAAACTGTCGCCGTATAATCGCCGTTATTCGTCGCCGAATTGCCGGATATTGTCATGAGCGCGGCGTCGAAGCCTGCCGGCGTGAGCGTGTACTTCGTATCGTCCACGTCGTACTTGCCGCCTTCCTGCGAAGGGATCTCGAGACGTATGCGAGCAACCGCAAAGTCGATCTCCAAAGAACTCGTCTCCGTTCCGTCGGACGAGACGAATACGAAGTTGGAGTTTCGAAGCACCAACGCCGCCTTATATTCGCCGGCCTTTACGGGAATCACGTCGTTTTCGTCTGCAAGGACATGAGAGAACGTGCCGTCGTACGACGTACCGTAGTAATACACGACGTGTTCCGCAGTCTTAAGCAGCCGCGCATCGTCAAAGTTTTCATCCGCAAACGACAGCGTCGCCGAAGCGGGAACTATCACGGACATATATGTTCCGCCGCACGCCGCAAACGCTGCTTTCAGCCTTCTCGGAGCGATCTCGAACTTAAGAGCCGCAGACACAGCGCCGCTGTAATTTTGAGTATCGCCAATCACAACGCGCACGCGGTAGTCGCCGACCGAGCTCGGTACGGTACGCGAGTATTCGCCGAGCGTTCCGCCCGTGACGGACGCATATTCGAATACAGCATCGTCTCCGCCGAAAGACGCGCCTATTGCGAGAGCTTCCTCGAGACGCTTTTCTATTGCTTCTCCGTCGTACTCGAACGACGTCTGCGCCGGATCCTTGAACGACGCTGTAACATTGTTGTCCGTATTCTTCACTATCGTATAAGTGAGAGAAGCTACGGATCCGTCGCTGTGCATCCATTTATAGTTGCGCACGAAATCGCTTGTGAAGGTCAGCACGAGAGAATACTCGCCCACGTTTATGCCGCCTGCGCAAGAAGCCGTGTACATTCCTTCTATGGGAGCAAAGCCCTCTATCCTTGCAAGCGCGTCGCCGCTCGGAGCACGAAGAGAGCCGCTGTATACCGAGTCGAGAAGTCCCGCGGCTTTCGCATTGCTTTCTATCGCGGACTCGTCGATAGCTCGGCGGGCGATCGTGAACACCTTGGACAGCGTACCGCCGAGGCGATAATTCTGGTTGTTGTTTCCTTCGCTTGCGGGCGCGAGCTCTATCATAGCCCTGTATGTACCTGCGCTCACGGGCATGGAACTATACGTAATGCCCGTCGTATCGTCATAGTAGACTACGAGGATTTCCACGCGCCCCACAAAGTCGCCGCTTTCGAGACTGCCCTCCACTCCGTCCACTGTGAACGTGGCTTTTTTGCCTGCCGTTTCACCGAACACGAGACCGCTCGGCACGTCTATGCCGCCGATCGTAATTATGAGAGCGTTCACGACGTAAGTTCCGTCACGGAAAGCGATGTCGTAATTTTCGTTGGAATTGTTTCCTCCGACAACCGCTTCGCCGCTTATGCGGTAGCGTCCTACGCTTGTGGGCAAGCCGCCGTCTATCGAGAGCGTGACCGCTATTATGTCCGAACCGAATTTCGGAGTCGACTCGAGGATAGACCACGCAGTCTGATCCAAGACTATCTCGCCGTTATAGCTTGCGCTCTGATCGCCGATAACTACGGTGATCGGACGTTTCGTCACGGTGAGAATCGAGTGCTTCTCGCTCGCCTTAAACGTATAGTTAGCCGCTTCGAGCGTCCCCACTCCGCTTATCGCGATCGTCTGAACCGAGCCTGCCGCATTACCCGCCCTGTAAGCAGTGTAATATTCGGGCGCGCCCGAAATCACGGAATAGCCGTCTCCGTACTCGAACGATCCGTCCTCAACGACAAATCCGCGCGCGTCATGCGCATATTCGTTTCCGTACACGACAGTTCCGCTTGCGGGAAGAATGACTATTTCTTTCTTGTCGATACGAAGCTTGACGCGACTTGCCGCCACGCCGTAATAGTCGTCGGAGCCGTCTACCGAAGCTTCGATAAAGTAATCACCAACCACCCTCGGAGCACCTGCAAGAAGCACGCCGTTTTCATCGTAGTAGGCAAATTTGACAGTGCCGAAATCGGCTTTCGCTTCAGACTCGTAAGACTGACCGTAATCCTTGCTTATATCGTTAAAGTTTTTGAGTCCGTTAGGAGCTTTTTCTATCTTCCACTTTACGACTGTCGACGAGCTTCCGTCCTTCCACATATAATTGCGAATATACGACGGACGTATATCGACGGTTATTTCATGCGTTCCCGCTCTTACCGCGCCTACCGTGAACTTACCGCCCTCGGTAGATACGTCGGAGAAGGAAACTCTCATTATGTCGTTGTCGAAGCTGCCGCTCATATAAGCGGTCAATCTCTCGCCGGTGTACGTCCAGCCCGTGTCCGTAACGCCGAGCGTCGGCGCTTCGAGAGCAAGCTTTTCCACACGGAAATCGTATTCTTCGGTCGAGCTCGGAGCATTTATGTTCACCGTTCTTTCGATATTGACTCTTATCTTATGCGCGCCTGCGTCCTCGGGAAGCAAACGTCCCCATTCCGCATAACCGTCTCTGAGGTATTGAAGTTCGATGAAGTCGTCGAAAGTGCCGTACGTTCTGTTTTTAAGCTCGTATTCCCTTCCGTCCGCTGCCCTGACCGTCACTTTGACCGTCGCGGATACGTCGCTTATATTGTCCTTATACGTCCACAGTATAGCTTCGGATTCGAGCGTGCTTGCGCTCACTTCCACAGCCGTACCGTTTTTCACAAAGCTCAATTTATCGAGCTCGGCATTGACAACGTCGACACGGCGTATGGAGTATGTGAACGTGCGATATGCGTCGGTCGTGGCGGAGATACGATCGGACGTATGCGTAAACCAATAGAAGTTGTCGGGATCGATAAGTCCGAGCACAAAGGCGTAATTATCCGCATTTATGTTTTCCGCAGCACTTCCTTCGAGCGCATACTTCACGCCGTAGAATTCATTGCCTTTTACGGAATCTTCCGCAGTATGAGCAAAGCCGTCGAAATCGAACGAGTCTACGACTATTCCGTCTCCGTAAACAGCCTGACGGGCTATTATATAATCGCTTTCGACATATCCGCCGCTTGCACCTACAAGCGTAAAGTTGTTTGCCGATTCGCCGCCGAGAGAAACGCGCACTTTATAGCGCCCCGCAAGCGTAGGCATAACGCCTTTGCAATCCACCCCGCCGAACGACCTACCTACATACGTGACGTCGGTCGAAATGCCCGATTTCAATTCCTCGAAATGAGCAAGGCCGCTTACGACGTCCGTAAAGTCGAATCCTCTCGGAGTCATTGTCGCGTCGCCGTAAACGCCGCCTATAAACTCGTCGTCTCCGGCAAAAACTATCCTTATTTCACGCGCGGATATATCGCACACTTTGAATGTCGACGTTATCGCTTCCTCGTAATCGGAAGTAGCGGGAATATATGCCTTGACATAGTGCGTTCCCTTACGCGCATGGCGGGACGCGTCGAATTCTTCGTAGTTGCCGTTTTCGGACGCAGACACGAGCCAAACTCTTGTGCTTGCTCCGAAATCAGCAGTAAAGCCGAGTCCTCCCTCGTGAAGCGTTCCGTCGTATATCCAAGAAAGCTCGCTCGGATTTTCGTTCGTCCAACGCACGGAGTTTGACGCCTGCGTGATTTCGAAGGCGAATTCACGGCTTGCGACCTCGACGCTTCTCCACTTATAATTGTGGAATACCGACGCATCGAGCGTAAGCGTAAATGCGTAAGTCCCTGCCGAAGTTCCCTTATCGCTCGCCGTGACAGCAAAGAGCTTACTCACTCCCGCCGGCATGGGATACAGCGCCGAACCGAGCGTCTCCAAACGGTTTGCAACATCGCCGCTTACGGAATACTCGCTTCCCGTATACGCGACCTTAAGCACGTTTTCGAGGGTATCGGAATCCTGAAGAACGCTTCCGTCTACGGTATACTTCTCGACGGCAAACGCGGCGGACGCACCTATGAGCACTATATTGCCGCTGTTCGTACCGGGCATAAGAGAGACCGTATAACTGCCGCCCGCATATAACGGCAGCGACGGCGAATTGGTATATGCAACGCCGCTGTTCGAAACGCCCGAATACATCAAAACGAACGTCTCGTTCAAAACAGACGTACTTCCCGTATTGCTTCCTACTGTAAGCGTACATTCGGATCCGTCGTACATATATTTTACGGTAAGCGACAAATCTCCGACGGGCGTATTGCCCCTGTTGTATGTGAGCGTTCCGCTCGTCGCAGCTTCCGTCACGGTAAGCGTGAGCGGATTTATTATAAACCGTCCCGACGGCGTTACGGTGATATTATAGTTTGCGTTTTTGCCGCCGGTCGTAAGACTGTAGGTTATCGGATAGTTTCCGACGTTTACGCTGTCCGCAGGCTTTACGAGAGTTATGCCGAGCGTATCGAGCGACTGCGTCGTCTCATTCGTCACAAGAGCATCGTCCAAGACGTACCAACCCTTGTTTCTGCCCATAGTCTCGTCGAGCACGTGATTCGCCGTACCGTCGTACGTCGCTTCCTGACTGTTTATTATGACGGTGATCGGCTTTTGATTTACGGTAAGCGTCGCTTGCTCGCTGCCGTCGAAAGAAACGGTATAGTTGTTTGCGAAAGCACCCGAGACGGAAACGCCGCTTATTCCGCTGATTCTTATGATGTAGGTTCCTACGTCCGCGCCGACGAAGTAATTGCCGTTCGCATTTGCTACGGTTACGCTCGGCAATCCGTCGAGATCGAGCTCATTGTCGTATCGAGCGCCGAGAAGTTCGTAGTTCCCCTCTATCGTAAACGCGTCGCCGTATGTAATAGTCGCATCTTTCGCCCTGACGGTGAGAACGGCTTTTACTATTTCGCACGCGACATATGCCGTTTGGGCAACGTAATTGTTTTCGTCGGCCTGCGGGGTTGCGCTTATCCAATACTTACCTACGAACTTGGGAAGACCTTCGCTCCAAGTCAATCCTTCGGGCACGGTGCTCGGATCGGTCGAGTCCGTGTCGCGCACTGCGTATTTGTAGGTTATGACGCCACCAAACAAAGCGCTTACTCCCGTCGTATCGTAAGTATCGCCGTAGAAAATTCCCGTCTGGAGATTCAGTCCCGTAACGACGTTTGCGCCCGAAGAAACCGTCCATGTGATGACTATATTGCCGTCCTCGAGCTTTGTATGCTCGCTCGGCATAAAGCTCTGCCACTCGTAGTTCACGGTGTTTATGAGCGTAATAACAAGCTCGTGCTTGCCTGCCGAAGCCGTGTGAAGGGTAAGCGTGCTCGTTCCGCCGACTGCGTCCGCTTTGAGCTCGAATGCTTCGGCGTAAGTCATGCCCATTATTCCCTCGCGATAGCCGCTTACGGTTGCGGAAAGCAGACCGCCGCCGTACACCTTATCCGCTCCGCTCGCGTCAAACACGGGAACGTCTATTTTATCCTTATTTATGCGGAAAGCAAACCACGCCTGAACGGGTATGATTTTCGTCTCGGTAGCTCCGGTATCGTCACTCGTATAGGTATACTCTACGGAGCCCGTAGCTCTTACCATATACGCGCCCGCATTTACCGGACTCACGCCGTAAGTGCGCGTGCCGGCAAGCGAATTTATGTCGTTCTGCGTAAGGGATTTGTTCCAGAGATCGCCTTTGTCGAGAGAAGCGACCGTTTCGTCGGATAAGAGCGCGTATGCAATTGCGATCGTCGCATTTTCGCCGAGCACAAACTCCTTGCCGCCCGCTTCCGTAGCTTTGAGCTTGGGTTCTACGGGGCTGTCTCCGTAAGTCCAACCGCTCATGCTTATCGTAAGGTTAATCTCGCTTACGAAAGTGTTGAACGAGGGCGTTACGGTCTGAGAAGGACTGCCGTCTCTGTTTACGAGAATATAGTCGTTTTGATACTCCGCTTTAAGCGAAAGCACTATGGAATAGCTGCCGCTCTTCGTTACGGGCAGGCGCAGTCCTCTCTCGGAATCGATTATTATGCCGCCGTCGAGTTCCATGTCCACCGAGCCGCCGAGCATTATTCCCGAACGATCGAGGATCGTCGCGTCGTAGTTCGGAATTGTATTCTCGTCCGCTCTACCCTCCGAGAACTCGAAAGTCTGCGTGGTCCACTCGAGACGAACGACCTGCTTTCGAATTTCGTAGGAATCCGTAAACGTATAGCTCGAGCTTCCCGACGCGAACAGATAATCGTAAGATCCGTTTGCATTTGCCGCGAGATTGATCGTTACGACATAGTCGCCTGCTTTGTAAACGTCCGAAAGCCCGGCAACGGAAGTGCCGTCCTTAAGCGTGCCGTCGTAGGAATATGTGAAGATATTGCTTGCAAAACCGGGAACAGTATTGGTAAACGCTACGGGAACATTCTGAACGACCGGCTTATGCGCCGCGTCTGCCGCAAACACCACGGAGCTTGCCGTCGGCGCCGCGCTCACCGTACGAGGCGCAACGGTTATCGCACCTTCTATCACATTGAACTTATAGTTTTGAAGGGTTATTTCCTTGAGCGTGACTTTATAGGCGTCTCCGACGTGGGACGAGCCTATGGTATATCTTTCCGCACCCGTTCCCGATGTACGGACGGTTTCCACGTCGATCTTACCGCCGTCGAGGAACAGCCAGGACAGCGCCGACAAGTTACCCGTCGCGCCTATGTTTCCCTGCGGAACAAAGCCGGAATACGTCGCGTTATAGGTAAGCGAGTCTCCGTAGACAACGGTGTGAGAGCCGCCCTCGTCGCCCGTTACTCCGACGGAAACGTCAAGCGTCTTTTTAAGAACGGTAAACGTGCCGTCGGTCTTGGTGCTCCAGCTTCCCGTAAATGTTATGTCGTAGTTGGTATTCGTATGCGTTGCGCTTATGGCGTAGCCGCTCGAAACGTAATCGGTTTCGTTGCCGCCGCCTATCGTGAGCTTTATTCCGAGGGCGGCAAGAGTATCGTTGTGCTCGTTTGACGTCAACGTACCGCCGACGAGAGCGACGTATTTACCGGAATTGTTTCCGTCCGCAAGGCTTGCATTAAGCTCGCCGTCCAGCCACTCGTCGTGTCTCGAGCCCGTATAAGTGCGCTCGACATCCTTTATTTCGACGGTTATTCTGCGACCGACTACCCGCAGGATGCCCGAACCGAACGACGAATGATTGATCGCTATCGCATAGTTGTTCGAAACGAAGGCGTTTTCGTCGGGAATCAAAGTGAACGTCTCGCCTGCGGCGGAAGCCGCCGTATACGACTGCGCGGAGCTGTCGATCGCCGCAAACGTGACTTTGGATATATCTATTTCCTTGCCGACGCCGACAACGTCCGCACCGGGAATTTCGTTGCCGAGAGCGCCGTGCTGTCCTATATGTCCCGGCACAAGTCCTTTATAGAGGAATGCGTGGGAACTTCCCGCGCTGCCGTCGAAAGAATTGCCGTACTCGATCTCTTCGTTCGCCGCCTTGACATAGAGAGTCTTTTTCGTAATGTCATACAGAAGAGTCACGGTGTCGCCGGACACGTCTCTCCACTCGTAGTTATCGGTAAATGCAAGTTTCACCTTTACGGCATATCTGCCGGCATTCACGGCAACGAAACCGAATCTGCCGGTCGAGAACGTGCCGCTTGCAAACGTCGACGGATCGGATCCGATATTGTCCGTATACTCTATCGTATACGTCATTATATAGCCGTTGTTTTCGTTGGGATCGGTACTTGCGGAGCAACCCGTGAGAGCAAACGATATGTCGTTTCCGCCGTATTGCACGCTCACATCGCCAGAAGCGGCAACGACGTCCACTTTTTTCTTTTCTATCGTAAACTGGAAGCTGCGAGATCCTTCGTCCAAAACATAGTTGCCGAAAGCAAGCTCCGTTACCGTAGCAGTCGCAAGATATGCGCCCGCATTCAGGGGGCTCGGAACGGCTTGATTGTCCTTCCTGTACGAAATGCTTATGAGGTTTTTGAAGCCGTCCCTATCCGGTGCGGGTACGTTTTCGGGAATCCGAGAAAGTCTTACCGCATAGGAGCTCTGCTTATACTCGACACTGTTGGGCAAAGCGTCCGTGCCGACGGCGTCGTTATACAGCCTCATATCCACCGCCACGCGAAGCGGATCGACCTTCATCACATAGTCGTCCTCCGAGCCTGCAAACGTATAGTTATTGTCGTTGTCAGTTATAAAGCGAACATAATACGTTCCCGCGTTTTTGGGCGCATTGCTCGAATAATCGTTACCCGTGAGTCCGCTCCTGTATACCGTGCGGAAAGTCACGGCGCTGAAGCCCGAATCCACACACTCCGCTTTGAATTCCCAAGCGTAGCCGCTGTAGGTGCCGACATAATCGCGCCCCGCAGCCGAAACGGAAGCTTCCGTCTCCTTTCCGTCCACCGTATGCCATACGGACACCTTTATATTGAGTTCCGCCTGCTTTATCTCGAATCTGCCCTTGGTTCCGTCTGCGAAAGAGCCGACATAGGCGATATCGTAGTTTGCGGCATACTTGTTTTCTTCGGCGTAAATCGCATATGCGCCCACGTCGCTCGTACTGCCTGTGAGCGCACCGCTTTCGTCGTACTTAAAAGCGTCGGTGACGATACGCACGGGAACTTCCACCCCCGCCGAGCCGTAGGCGAACGGACGATTTTCTCCGTCGTAGTAATAGCCGAACGCTGTTTTATCCTCCGCACCCGTAAGGTCGGTGTCGATTGCAGCCGCGTCTTCCCTATGTCCGCTGCTGACGTTGAAATTATACTTGTTTTCCGCGTCGTTTATATGGACCGTGAGCTGTTTTCTCTCCACGGTAAGCGTCGCGGTACCGAGCTTGGGCGCGTAGTTTTCGAGAACATCGAGGCTTTCGAGAGCCGATTGCACGCCGTCCGCAAAACGTATGTAATAGGAATTCGATACGCCGCCGTTTTCAAAGCCTGCTTCATAGCGAGTGAAGTTCTCGTCGTTGCCGTATCCCGCTTCGAGACCCGGCGCCGCGTTTCTTATCGCTTGCGAGAAATCCTCGTCGTTTCTGAAGCTTCCGATTTCGTAAGTGAGCGTAGAGAAATCCAAAGCGTCGCCGTAAGTGATCTTCACGGCTTTGGGCGTGAGCAAAAGCTCCGCCTTGTTTACGGTTATTTCGTACTCGTTTTCGAGGTCGAAGAAGTTGTCGTTGCCCTCGACCTTGACAACAGCTTTATAACTGCCTGCGGCAAGAAGCCTGCCGTTGGAAATGCTCTTGCCCTCTTCGGTAACCGTAAGCCACGACCAATTTTCGCCGTTCATCGAATACGTGCCGATAAGCTTAGCATATCCGTCGCCGCCGTACAGCGAGATTTTCGGCAAAGTTTGACCCGTGCCGCCCGGTATGCGCTTAAAGTCCGCGACGGGCTTTGTTTCGGCATTCAAAGCGGTGCTGTAGCTTCCGTAGTTCCAGCTGTTATTACCCACTTCGTATTCGGTTTTCCAACCGTTATGGGTCTTGTTTATCACGGCTACGGCGCTTCCTATCGCGGGCTCGTGATTGTCTGCTGTTATACGATAGTAAACGTAATATGTGCCTGCGTCTATTATCAACGGAAGCGCGTCGAGATTGTAATCGCTTGCCTCGGCGGGGGCATAGCTTTCTATCGCGCCGTCTCCGTCCTCGACCTTATGAAGCGCATACTTATAGTCGAGCTTGCTCGCTCCGCCGGGTTTCTCCTTATCGACAGGCGTTGCGAGCACGCCGTCGCCCGACGTCGACACAAGCGCGCCGTGTTCGTCCTCGTCGTAATCCGCGGCATATCTGTCGAGCGAAATTATAATATCCGCATTCGTGACAGTGTGCTTTCCGAGTTCGAAGCTCAAATCGTAGTTTCCGTTTACGTCGCCGAGCTCTCTTATCTCGTAAGCGATCGAATACTCGTCTATGCCGTTCATGTCGATGCGGTTGTCGTTAGAGTCGTACGCGAACGCGCCGCTCTTTATAAAGAACAGTTTTGCGTATGCGTGAGCGCCGTCCGTCTTATCCTCGGCGTAAATGTCCGTAATGGGGTTGCCTTTTATGTCGCTTACACCCGTAGTAAGCGCAAAGCCGTTTTCCGCCCTCACATTGAGGTCACGGCCGCCATCCTCGCCGTTGAACCAATATCTGTCCGTTATGTCGCCTATCTTGATTATTACGGGCAGCTTCTCGACCGCAATGTTGTTCTGTTCGCGAGCGGCTAATACAAAGCTGTAATTGTCCGAAGAAAATCCGATATTGCCGACATCTACGGCATAGCTGTCGACGGGCTTTCCCGCGGTATAGTCCGTAGACACTTCGACAGTGCCGTCCGTCCAACCCTCAAGCGGCGTCTCGATTCCGTTTTCCGTGCGCACGGCTTTGAATGCGACCGCATTTCCGCTGTGGGAAGCATACGTAATGCTTTCATTCTTTCCGAGTCCGTCGAATTTATATGTATAATCGCCGAGTTCGGGAGTTTCTTCGCCGTAATAGACGTTAGCCGAAACCGACAGAACGACTTGTTTTTTCGTGATTACGACAGTTACGTAATCGGTCTTAGTCTCGTGGTTGTCTGCCGAAATTCGATAATACAGATAGTATGTTCCGGCATTAAGGACTTCGGGGACCTGCGCGCCGAATTCGGAGTTCGCAGGTACGAGCGATGTCGAAGCAAGCGCATACGTCCATACAAGACTGTTGTCGGCGGCATTTCCCGTTGCCGTTTTGCGGTCTTCGTCCTTAGCTGCCGTGAAATACGAAACCGAAACAGACGATATTGCGGCATGAGCCACGCCGTCGTACGCCGTACCGCTCGCAGAGTAAGAAATTACGCTTATACCTTCGAAAGAAGCGGCTTTTATATTGTAGTATGCGGCGATTTCCGAAGTGTTTGCCGAGGACTCGGACAGGACATCTGCATTGAGCACAACTTCCGCACCGACTTCTCCCGCAGCCGACATAGGCTTGAATTTAACTATGTAATTGTTTCCCTTCGAATCCGTTTTGAGAGACAATGTCACGGTGTAATTGTTTCCGATGCTTGCGCGGACGTTTCCGTCGGGATTCGCTCCGCTCGTTGCGACAAGTACGTCGTCAAGCGTATCGAACGAGGTAAGTCCGCCGTCTGCCGATTGGCTTGTCGAAACAGACACCATTCGCGAAACAAGCGACAAAGCAAAGACGCCGTCGTCTCCGTATGTATGTTCGAGATTTTGCACATCGACGTTAAGCACGCGCGGACGAACGGTGATTTTTCCGTTTGCAAACGCGACGGAATAGTTGTCGAATTCCGCTCTGCCGCTTTCCGCCGTAAACTTATCTTCGTCGAGACAGAGCTCGAGCGCATGAACGCCTACATTCGTCCGCTCGTCATCCGTCCCCGCTCCCATCGCCACGCGTATATTTATGCGCGAAACAAAACCGTCGTCTCCCGCATTGTCGTCGTCGTCGCAGAATTTTTCCGCGGATACGTAATTCCAAACTCTCTTATCCGAGCCTATCTTTTCGCCGTAGACGCTTTCCTTATCCGCGACTGCGATTTCGACTTCGCGCTTTGCTATCGTGTACTTTGCCGACGATTGCCAAGTAAGGTCGTAACCGCTCGGCAATTTCAAATTCGCCGTGCTCTCGCTCTGTAAACCGTATACGGCAAGCGTGTAATCGCCCGCATTTTTAAACTCGGCTGCTTTGCCGTCACTGCCTACGGCGACAAGAAAGAGACTGTGTCGAGTCGCGCCGTCGCCCCTGTCGACATAGGTCGCAATACCGAGAGTTTCCGACGTTCTGTCCTTTGCATCGTAAACAAAAGCTTTTTCGCCCCAGACGATATCCGTCTCTTTAAGCTCGTAGTGCGTTACGGTGTGGATGCCGCTCGAGACGTTTACCGTAAAGTTATCGAGCTCTATCGTTCCCGTAAAGTTTACGCCGCCGTATACGATATAGGTTATGTAACCGCCGACGGCACTCGTCTTGACCGCAGTGGAAGCAAAACCGAAATTAAGCACGGAGGGCGCGGAGCTTCCCGCCTCTATTTCGCTTCCGCCGTCCTCGACGAATTTATCGGTTCCGCCCACATATTCCCAAGCAAACGGAAAAGTGTTTACGTCGTCGCCGTATGCCGTTTCGATGTCCTTTGCCGCGATTGCGACGGTACGCTTGTTCATATCGAAATTGCGAGTCAGCGAATCGTATTCGGTTTCTCCCGCGACCGCAAGACGATAATCAGTGTCGGAAAGTCCCGTCACCGCGAAGGTATAAGAGCCCGCGTCTTTAAACAAGCAAGACGCGCCGTCTTTAGTCACGTCGACGCTCGTAAGCCCGACTTTGTTTCCGTCGATGTCGACATACCACACGAAATTGCCGTTATAGCCTGCGAACCGATCGGTGCCGTCGTAAATAAACGTATCGGAATTCCAATTAGCCTCTATGACCTTTTGCCCGACCTCGAATATGCCGTCGACATACGTTATATCGTAGTCGGTGAGCTCGTCGCGCGGAGTGATAACCGTCCTATAGTTTCCGACGGTCGTATTGTAAAGCACGTTTGCGCCGTCCGCAAGTTTTGCGGTTACGGCAAAATCATTTAGATCTATGCTGTCGCTTGCGACAAAATTGCCGTCCGTAACAGAGACGAGGTCGGCTCCGTCTACGTTGAGATTCGCGCCGTCCGATGTGGTCCTGCTTCCGAAAACATGACCGAAATCAGCCGCTTTAAGCGTGACACTGCGCTTTTCTATAGTAAGTTTCGAGTTAAGCCCCGAAGTCGGAAGAACATAATTCGCAAAAGCGTCGCCCGTTATGCCCTTTATCTCGATGTCATAATATGTCGCATTGCCGTCGCCGTCGAGTTTTACATTTTTCGGATTGTCGAGATTGTCGCCGACAAGTCCTATTTGCAAACCGAGTTTATCTTCGTACTGCGCGTTTGTAACTTCGGCATAGCCCATGTGCGAATTGCCGTCGTAAGTCGCCGTAAACATACCGTCTACACCGTCATACTTTACGTCCTCGTTTGACTGCCATTCGAATTCGATTTCTCTCTTTTCTACGGTGAAATCGACTATATAGCGCTGTTCGTATTCATATACGCCGTTGCCCGAGCTGTCGCCCGTCCTGTATACGACTGCCGCGCGGTATCTGCCGGCGGACTTGGGAAGTTCGGCAAAGAAGTTAGCCTTATCGGATATATCGTCCGTTCCCGTCGAAACCCTTTCGCCGTCGTATGCGACATACGCGCCGTCGTCCTCGTCGTAGACATAGTAAACGGCTTCCCTTTGAGCGGGAACATAATCGTTCGGTACGGCGCTTGCCGTGTGGAATCTGAATCCCGTAACGCCGTCGCCGTAGGTCCACCGCTCGACGTCATTGCCGAGCGAGTCTTGTATCGTAAACACAAGCTCGAACACCGAACCCGTGATCCTGTACTGTACCGTGAGCACGGTGTCGCAGCCCGAAAGTATATCCTCGAGACCGAGCGTCGACATCGTATTTTCGTCGACGTATTCTTTTACAAAGCGATAGTCGTACGTGCTTTCTCCGTCCGAAAGCGCGGAAAGAGTAAGAGTAATGCCGTACACGCCGACGGTCTCTTCCGTCGTATTGCCGTAAGCGATGTTTGCCGACACGACCCAACCGCCTCCGAGATCGAAGTCTACCGTACTCGCCGCCGAACCGACCTGCACATATTGTTTCTCGGAAGGCACTGCGCCGTATACGGAATACAGCACGGGAACAAGCACTTTGCCTGCCTCACGCGTTGCGGAACGTGCAAGCGTAGGAGCGTTTACCGCCTTTCTCTCGAGCTTGAAATCGAGCGCAACGGAGTTTTCGTTCTCCGCGTCGGGAGCGGCGCTCTCTCCCTCATAGCAATAATTCGCGGTATCGGAAAGCGTGAACGTCACGAAATAGTCGCCCGCACGCGTTGCCGCAACCGTAACCTTTTTATTTGCGCCGTCTTCGGAAACCGAGGACGAAACGTCTATGCTTCCGTCCGTCTTACCTCTTGCGTCATGCGCGTTTGCCGCATAACTCATGAGAGACGAATCGTAGTCCTTTATTACGACGCTGTGACTCTTTTTGTCGTACTCGCCCAAGGAATTGCCGCTTCCGAGCTCGGTCTCGAACGTCGGCTTTACGACCTCTCTGCGCAAAATCGTGAAGTCGGTTTTCGGTCCCGCCAAAGAAGCGGACGAAAAATCTATTTTATAGTTCTCGGCTCCGTCTCCGACGATATTTGCCACGTACGCAGTATAATACCCTGCGGCCGTCACCGCCGAAACGCCGCCGCTCACTGCTTCGTTGCCCTTACCCGCAATAAATTCGAGCGTAAGCGTAAGAGCCTTGTTTTCGGCAACGTCGAAGTGATTTTTCACTTCCGCGGACGGCGAAAGCGAATCTCCCGTATAGGACGCCTCCGTGTTTCCCCACGTCACTTCGAGAGCAGTCGGCTCGACACGCATATAGTACGCCTTATCCGCTATGTTATAGCCCTGCGTGGGATCGGAACTGCCGTCGCTCCACACATAGTTGTACGACGATTTATCTTCGAGCGCAACCGTGACCGCATAGGAATTCACGGCTTCGCCGAAGCCCGTGCGGTTGACGTCGGTATGCGCGCCGTTCGTGACGACGATACGGCTCGAAATATTGCCGTAATCAATTATTATATCGGAGAACAAGTGCTCCTTACCGTTGTATTCGACGGAGTAAGGCTCGTCTTTGCTTGCCGAAGTCGAAAGCGCAAAATCAATGAGCGCGGGAGTAATCCGGAACGTGAGCCTTACGGGGCTGTTATCCGTGCCTTCCGTGTCTGCCGCAGTCGCTTTCCACTTGTAATTGTCGGGATCGCGAAGAACGACTTCTACGGTATAACTGCCGATAGTAGCTTTTTCCGCGGTGAACGACTTCCAAACGACGTCGGTGAGAGAAAGCGTCTCTTGCGGCGTAGTTCCGCCGACTGCTTCCGTTCCGTTCTTATAAGCGACGAACCGTATTTGCGAGACTCCGCCGACAATATAGTTCTCGGCGTAGTCCTTTATGTAGTCGACGATCTCATATGCCGAGCCGACATATTCGACAGTGTCGTTCGTAAGACTCGGAGCAAGAAGAAGCGCGGATGTGATCGCAAAGCCGTGATAAGTTACGTTTTCCGCGGATTCGGGCATGACATATCCGTACGCCACGTCGTAATCTTCGCCGTCCAAAACGCCGGAAAGTTTGCTTCCGCTCATGCCGTCGACGGTCATGACATAGCTTCCGACTTCGGTTATCTTAGAAACAGCCGAGCCGTCTTGCGTTACGCTCGTGTTCGCCGTAAGAGTATCCGCGCCTTTGAGCGCCTTAAAGCTCGGCGCGGGCTTGTGCTCGTCGCCGTCGTAGATGTAGGTAAACTCGGTTCCCCATTCCACATTTGCGGAAGTGAGCTTTACGGGCGTCAAATCGAACGTCAGTTCGTACGAGCACGAATTCGTATTCCATATGTAGTTCGTGTCCTCAAGCTCGAGCGTCACGACGTACTTTCCCGCATACATTGCTTCGAGCGTCCAAATCTTATCGGAGCTTTGGGAAAGGAGCGAAGTGTTTACAAAGTTTTTGCTCGTATCAAGCCTTCCGTCTATGTACGGATTGCCGCTTACGGACGCGCTTATAAGAGCATAATCGAAATATTCGTCGGAAGCGTTCGCGTCGTCGGAAAGCTCGAAGCTGTGTTTTGCCGCGCTGTATTCCTTTGTCTTATCAACGGTTGCGCCGATGGTTTTGAAAGTGTACGGCTTTACGGTCCAAGTAAACGAGAACGAGTTTTGCGCTTCCGTCATGGACGAGTCGTCCCATTTGTGGTTTTTAAAGTAGTCGGCTTTTATCGTGACCGTTATCGTATAGATGTCCGCATTCGTCGCAGTGAAACTGCCGAGCGTGGAATCCGCGCTTATCGAAGTATTGCCCGAAATAGCCGCCTTTATCGCGACCGTCATATTCGCGCCGTCGTAATCGGAAAGAGTTACGGTTTGCGCATTTTTGTTATAAACAAAATCGGCAGACGAAAGAGAGGGTTTTTTTACGCCCTTTTTTGCGACGGTAAACGACTTTTCCGCTTCGCAGTAATTATAGCTCGTAAAGTCATCGTTGTTTTCGCCGTACTCGGAGGTTATGTACGAAAGGACAAAATATTCGCCTGCATTTTCGGGCGCGTCGACAGTGTAGTCGAGAGAATTAGCGATTATGTACTTTGCCGCAAATCCTCTGTCCTCGCCCGTGAGAGCGTCCGCCGCCGCCTTCGCCGTATCATATACGTCTTTTGCCACATAGATGTGCTTGATTTTATAATAATAAGTCGGCGCACTGTCCGTCGGCCTGTTTGCGGGATCGCCGTACGTCCAACCGATTATGGACACGCCGAGCGTATTACCCGTAAATTTGTCTATTTCAAAATAGAGCGTCGCTTTGCCTGCTCCGTTATCTCCCGCCGCAAAGACGCCGTCGTCCGCATTGCCGACCGTTTCTGGCGACCATTCGTAAAGATCGCTCTTTTCGTCGGAAAGCTTTAAATACAGCGTATGTTTCCCTGCCGTAATGGGCTCGTAGTCCGCAAGCTCTGCCGTGAAAGTACCGTCCGTGTAAAAGCTCCAATCCGCCGCAGTGAGGACTTCCCCGCTGCTTTCGTTTACTATGTATATATAGTCGCTCGGATCGTGCTTACCCGCATTATACACGGGTGCGGCTTTGTAATTCGGCGTATCGCTTAAATTATATTTCCAAGAGAAGGCTATTGCCTGACGCTTGATTACGAACTGTATGGGTTCGCTTTGCGCTTCGGCATAATTTCCGAAAGCCTCGACTTTTGCAATCGCATAATATGTTCCCGGGGTGGTCGGAATTTCGGCAGACGGCGCGGATTCGGGAACGTCGTACTTGCCGTTCGTAGACTTGCCGAAGTAGAGGAACGAATATGTAAATCTTGTTTCCGTTGCGTCGCCTTCCGCTTCGCCTATGCCTTCCGTCCAGCTTTCCGCTTTCCCGTCGTAGTTCGCAAACGTCCAGGCAAGGTCGGTATCAATTGGTTGATACTTGACGTTATAGCCGACGTCTCCGTTTATTTTGAGAAGGCTGCCGTAATTGAACGTAGCGACGGTATTTTCCGCGCCCTCGTCGTCTACTCCCTTTTCTATATCGAGCGTTGCCGCGCCCTTCATGGGATTTACGGTGACAGAATAATACAGCTCATTATCCGAGGATGCGCCGACAGCGGTATCCCACTTATAATCGGGTCCCGTGATTTCAAATTTAAACGTATAGTCGCCCGCATTTTTCGCAACGAAATACTGTCCGCCGTTTTCAGTCTCCGCAAACATCACGCCGTTTTCGGTCTTTAGCTCTTGAATGTTTCCGCCGTTATACTCATAGCCATAGACGCCGACAACTTCCGAGCCGCGCGTAACGGTTAGCTTTATTTCTCTGCCGATAAGGAAGTCCCAAAGGCTACGATAATTAAGACTTGTAGGTAAAGCAACCGAAATCTCCGCGCCATAGCCGTCGTAAGGTGCCGCCGCGCCTTCCGCTACATCTGCGCCGTTAAGTTTCGAATACTTAAGTGTTTGTTTCTGCCAATTGCAAGGAGTTTGGTTTACCGTAGCCGCAACCGTAGCCGCAGGATTTATTCTGATTCCCGTTACGTCGAAATCCTTGTAGGAAACTACTTGCTCGAGCTGACCTGCGGATTCGTCTTTTTCGACCACAAAAACAATGCGGACGGTGTGAATGGCGCTTGTCATATATGCGTCGAGCGTCATGCCCGCCGTATGTGTTTCGTCACTGAGTAAATCAGCTCCGTCAGACGGCGTAGGAGCAGTTTGCCCCGTCTTGTAATGATAGACCTTAAACTTTCCGAGTCCGCATTCCCTGAAACCGTCCGCGTCTAATACTCCTGCATTTGTCAGGCGCACGCTTTGAGTGCCGCTTCCTATCTTAAGATTTGCATTTATGTCGACAGGCAAAAACGGAGTCAACGCTGTCTGTACCTGCGTCGGCTTTGTGCCGTTTCTAAGACTTAATTCTATTTCCGAAACACCGGCATATTGCGCACGGATAACAAAAGATCCGCTCTTCCATGAAGAATCGGAAGGATGAATGTCCGCCTTATTGATATAATAATACTTACCCTCACTGCTGTCGTATTTAATATCGTCTGTCGTAAAGTTTGTCGGGAGTGCAATATGAACGGGATCGAGATAGAACTGCTCTTCGGTAAGTTTTACGCTGTTTACAAAACCGTTGCTCATAACGGAATGAGCGCTGAAAGCCGAATCGTACAATAAATCGTCGTCATTCAAGTAATCAACAGAAGGCTCGAGTATTTTTGTATACTTCGCCGTAAGCGTCACCGCAGTTTCCCCAAGCGGCATATTCGGAATGATAAGCGCGGAACTAAGCTCCTTATATGTAGCCGTAAGAGTATCACCCGAAAGAGAAACAGAGACGCCTTCCGTCGCGCAGGATATAACTTCGGTATTCGTGCCGTCGGAAAGCGTAAGATTCGTTAATAATTTGAGCATTTGTTCGCTCGTAGCCGTCGCGTTGGATATAAACGCATAATACGTCATATTCATGGCAGGCACGGCAAACTCGGTACCGTCCGACAAAAGCCATGTATTATACGGAGTCTTTTCAACACCTGCAATACCGTCGAGAGCGTTCGACCTTAGCCAATAATTACTGCCGTCAAAAAGCACTCTGTCCGTGTTTACGGAAAGGGATATGCTCGTAGGATTTTCCACCGTTGCGGCTTCCGCTTTAGAAACCCGAGCAAAATGCGACGTCGCGGTAAAACCTACTGCCGCCATAATCAGCGCCAACACTATTCCCACAAATGCCAAAACGCTCTTTCTGTGCCAAACTCTCATAACGTATCCTCCGATTTAACGCGGCTCTTTTTATATCGCTGCTCTTACATTAAGAACACTTTTAATATTTAGTTTACTATCGGTAAACTAAATAAAACGGGTATACCCGTTTTGCGCACACATAAACGCGCAATATTCATTTTTGCATTTTTATTATATCACACGAAATTGTCGTTTTCAAGTGTTTTAAGGAAAATTTTAGATAATTTATAAATCCGACATCATACGTATAGCATAACAATGGCGTAAAAAAATCCAAACGAAAAATTTTAGGCTTCGGTTTTTACCAAAAAAGTACAACACGACAGTGATCGTAAAGATGTATTGTCCTATTCCCGTATTTCGATGAAAAAAATATAATCTCAGGCGTATCGTATGATCTTTATAGGCTTGTCGGCGCGTTGCGCTTTTCGGATTGTACCGTACGTGCCGCCGTATGTCTGCCCGCCCCAAACGGCTATGACGAAATCGGAGTTTTCCACCATATAATCGTTTCGCTTAACCATGCAGAAATTCGTGTAGTGCGGGCAAAGCGTGACTACTCTGTCTGCTTTGCCGATTATGGCTTCGCGCCGTTCTTTCCAGATCGGACTCCAAGAGCGAGCCTGTTCGGGACACGGCACAGCGCACTCGAGAGTTATGCC
This sequence comes from uncultured Christensenellaceae bacterium, assembly GCA_910587445.1. GTDB lineage: Bacteria > Bacillota > Clostridia > Christensenellales > Pumilibacteraceae > MGBC157735. Next base: position 73,684 of record CAJULE010000002.1, on the reverse strand, counting down.
CTCCCGCTCTTTCATAAGTTCTATTACGGCTTCCGCGCAGAAAATATCCGCTCCGCGCGCCATACCCGAAATAAACCTACAGCAGCCGCCGTCCACCAGCTCGGAAACGGCGGCAAAGATCTGCCTTTTAAGTTCGATGCAACGCAGATCGTCTTCGTCTTCCTTCCACGGAAAGCTCTCGGGACGACTGCCCGTAAAACAACAGGTTTTCATATGCTTTTGTATGAGATTTTAATTCCGTACTTATGTATATATTCTTCGACTTCATGCCTTCAGGCAATCGTTTTACCGCATATGCGGCTCGCACGGCTTATCAGTAGGATTTCTCGACTTCGCTTCGCTCCGCTCGAAATGACAAAATATAAAAAAGCTCGAAATGACTAAAAAGAACAGACTCGAACGACATTAAGCAGTAAGCTTCGCTTCACGGCATTCGCGCTTCGCGCTCGGCTGAAGCGAAATGACAGCAAACAATAAGTGAATCCGAGGGCATGATTGTCGACTCTGAGGGCTTAGATGCGAGCAGTTCGAGGAAAACAAATTTTTTCGCTCAGCCGAGCGAGCCTTATAGGCGAAGCGAACGCCACAAGCCGTCAGGCGAGTACACGGGGAGTGTACTTATTCGTACATGACCCAGAGAAAAAATTTAGTTTGACATAGAAATGCGACGCATATAAGCCCTCAGAGGTAGAATTCGTCTTTGGTGGAACGCCCGAACAACCGTTCCAACGCCTCTTTAGGCGGAGTATTATTGCATATCATGTCGTAGACTTCTCGAGTAATGGGCATATCCACGCCGCACTTGTCGGCAAGAACGCACAATGCTCCTGCCGTAGGCACGCCCTCGGCGAGGCGGTCGAACTTTTCACCGCGGGCATAGCTCTCGCCCCACATACGATTATGCGAATATTTCGAAAACAGCGTGGTTTCGTAATCTCCGAGGTGGCACAGTCCGTATGCCGAAAACTCGCTTCCGCCGAGAGCTTTCGTAAGCCGTGCGACTTCCCTGCTTCCTCGCGCCATGAGCGGACCTTTAAGCTCGGAAAGCCCCATTCCGTCGAGCATACCGGCGACTATTCCCATGACGTTCTTTGCCGCCGCGCCGACTTCCGTACCTATGATGTCTCCGCCGTAATAAAAGCGGATGAGATCGCTTTTGAACGCGTCGGCAAGACGGCGGGTAAGCTCCGCGTTGTGCGAGTCTATTACCATACAGTTCGGAATACCTTTCACGAAGGACTGAATGTGACCGGGCCCCACCCATACGGCAAGATTATTCTTGTCTATCCCCTCTTCGATCGCGACTTCGCTGAGGCGTTTGCCGCTCGGCTCTTCTATTCCCTTCATGCAGAGAACGAAAGTCTTGCCGCTTATGTCATAGCCCTTTATGCGCTTTACAAAGCCGCGAAGTCCCTGTGCGCTTATGGATATTATGATCGTCTCGGCGTGCTCGATCGCCTTGCCGAGATCGTCCGTGAGTTCTATTTCGGGCGGAAACGTCACATATTCGTTGGCGCGGGTAGCTTTGAGAATGTCGTAACTTCTTTCTCCGACCATGCCCCAACTTACGGTTTTGTTGCCTATTCTGTTGTTGTACCAGGCAAGGAACGAACCCCACCTGCCGCAACCGAGAACCGATACTTTCATTTTAATATTTTCCTCCTATCAGAATATCCGTGAAAACACAGTCGCGCGTAAGACGTGCTTAGCCGAGCGCGTAGCGCGACCGCCACGAAGCGTAGCGTAGTATGAATGGGTTTTCAGACGAGCATACCCGCATAGCGCGGAAGCAGCACGTTGTTGTAATAGTCGCGCATATTGTAATTATTTCCTTCGATATTGATATGACCGAGATTGCCTCGCCAAACGTCGTCGTTTGTCGTTATGCCGTCATAGTAGCGGCTCGAAGCGAGCGCCGTCAAGAATGCGCTTGCACTGTCCGCAAAGTTCGAAAGCGAGCGAAAGACATAAAGTCCGTGCAGCGCGCTTTCCGAGTCCGTCACAGTCATGGATACGGCATAATTTTTCAAAAGCTCGAACTTGCTTTCGATATTGCGCAAAAGCTGTGTTTTGCCCTCGCGCGCGGCGAGCGGCTCGAACCAGCCCGTAAGAACGGTGTCGGCTATGGCGGGAATACTTCCGAGCTCGTTCTCCGAAAGCGAGCCGAAGCTTTCGACGCCCGCCCGCTTAAAGTCGTAATCTATCATTGCGGACAGCATATTGAGCGCTTCGCATATTTCGTCTATATTGTTGTTTGTGGGCGCGAACTCGAGGTTTACGAACATATTCGAGAAAATCGCCGTATCCGACTGCTCGCCCGCATATATCCATTTGTTGCGCTCGCCGAGCTCTATGCGCGCAAGATAGTTGTACCGCACGAGATAATCGCGGTAGCTGTAGAGCGACGGATGGTAGTAATACGGTTGACCTCCGCGCTTTATGTTGTACTCGTCTATAAGGCGGTTGCGCTCGGCTATGCTCGGCACGGCAAGATATTCGTCAGTGTACTTTTTCACCTGCTCGGCACGTTCTTTGCGCTCGTCATCGTTTCGAGCACCGCCGTAAAGCGAAATCGAAAGCGAGCACGCAGAGTGAAGCGCGAGCACGTATTTCGAATCGAGTGCGGGAGATATGTCGTCGTACTTTTGCCGCTCGCCGTTCAAAAAGCGCTCCGCACATTCGAGAGCGCGCGACTTATTGCCCAAATCGCCGTACAGACGCATGGCACCGTACGGAAAGAACGTCGTAAAAAGCGCGGCGACAAGTACGATGCCCACAAGCGCGTACACCACCGTTTTTATCGCGGTTTTTGCTATTAGCACACCTATTTCGGATTCCTCGCGGCGTGCTTGTTCGTTGTCTTGTGACATTTAGGACAGCTCCTTATATAGAACTGTCCTAAGTATAACACATTATTTTGCGAATGAAAAGTGTTTTAAAGCTATTTTATGAGAGAGCCGACGCCCTTCCTATTTATTCTTTACTCCGACCACCTCGGCGCTCTTTCTGTCTATGAGAACGGCTCGCGTGCCGTCGCTTTCGACAAACGCCACATACCAATAATATCCGCCGTCCGCATTTATGGGATTGGCTATGAGTCGCACATATATCTCGCAAGCGAACGAATTACCGCTTTTTATGCTTTCGAGTTCGTCTTTCATTGCGGTAAGCGCGGTATCAAGCGCATGATCCGCGTCGATGTCGCCTTCCTCGGCAACCGAGCGCAATTCCACGGTCTCGTCGCTCGAACCGAGCTTTATATCGAGACTGAGCGTTTCCTCGTGCGTGCGCTTGTCAAGCTCCACCGAATATGTCTCTCCGAACGGGTGCATGGTCATCACGCCGCCGAACTCCTTGCCGTCCACGGTAACCGCATAAGTATAGAGACTGCCCGGCATAAACTCGTCGGGCTTAAGAGTGATTACCGTAAACTCACGCTTTTTTCCCGCCGTGCCGTCGGGCGAAAAGGGGTCTTCGTGCACACCCGAAACGGCGGTCACCGAAAACGAGCCGCCTCTGCCCTCGTACACTGCGTCGCGTATCTCGGAGATAGACGAATCGTATTTTTCCGTGGGCGCATTACAGCCGGCGAGAATGAGCGAAAAAACTGCGCAAACTGCCGAAATCAAACAAATAATTTTCTTTTTCATGCTTTAATATATGCGCGTCTATTTTAGTTCATGTCGAAAAAACAATGAAAAAACCTTCCGCAAATGCAAAAGGTTTTCGATGCATCTATTTTAAATGAACTTAAGAATCGGGCGTTATCATGCTCTTGACCTTCATGAGTCGAACGAGCGCTCCCCTTTCGTTTTCGTCAAGCTTCATTACGATATATTTTATGGTCTCGTTGAGTTGAGGAATCATGACGTATTCGAGCGCGTTTACTCTGCGACGGTTGCGCTCTATCTCGTCGGCAAGCATATTGCAGGTCTTTTCGACTTGCGCAAGCCGCAAAAGCTTTTCCATGAGCGCGGATATTTTTTCCACCGCGACGTCGAGATCGGACGTTGCGGACAGCGGACTGTACGGCAGCGTATCGCCCGAGCTTTTCGTCTCGGTTATTTCGACGACGGGCACCTCTACTCCCATTACGTTTTCGAGATCGGTCTTTACGTCGACGGTTCGGGCGGGCAAACACAAAGTTTGCTTCAGTTCCTCACCGCTCATTACGGCGCGCGTAAGCATGAACGAGCGCATTGCGTCCGCGAGATCGCCCTCTATCTCCTCGCGCAGACGTTTATTCTCGCGAACATACGAAAGAAAGCGACGCACCATTTCGTCGGACTTGTCCTTCAACAGCTTATGACCGCGCTCTGCCGTCTTTAAACGGGTCTTGAGGCGGCGAAGCTCCATTCGCGTGGGATTTACCGCAAGTCTTGCCATAGCTACTCCTTTACGCCTTACTCTTCAGATACTTATCGATATACTCGTCCTTGATACGCTTCAATTCGCTCCTCGGAAGAATGGACAGAAGCTCCCAACCGAGATCGAGCGTTTCTTCGATACTGCGATTTGTTTCGAAGCCCTGCGAGACATACCTGCGCTCGAACTCCTCGGCAAACTTCGCGTACTTTTTGTCCGTCTCCGTGAGCGCCGCGTCGCCGAGAATGGCGGAAAGCTCCTTTGCTTCCTTGCCGAGCGAATATGCGGCGAAAAGCTGGTTCATCGTGTCGGCGTGATCCTCGCGCGTCTTATTCTTGCCGATACCCTTGTCCTTGAGACGGGAAAGGCTGGGCAATACGTCTATGGGCGGATTGAATCCCTTTTTATAAAGTTCGCGCGAAAGGATTATCTGCCCTTCGGTTATATAGCCCGTAAGGTCTGGAATCGGATGAGTCTTGTCATCCTCGGGCATAGTGAGAATAGGGATCTGCGTTATCGACCCTTTCTTTCCGCGTATGCGCCCTGCTCGCTCGTAAAGCGAGGCAAGGTCGGTATACATATAACCGGGATAGCCGCGACGCCCGGGGACTTCCTTTCTCGCCGCCGAGACCTCGCGCATTGCTTCCGCGTAATTGGTGATGTCCGTCATTATTACGAGAACGTGCATTCCCTTATCGAAAGCGAGATATTCCGCCGCGGTGAGCGCCATGCGCGGAGTGGAAATGCGCTCGATCGCGGGATCGTCCGCAAGGTTCATAAAGAGCACGGTACGCTCGATCGCGCCCGTCTTTCTGAAATCGTCTATGAAAAATTCCGCTTCCTCGTAGGTTATGCCGATCGCGGCGAACACCACGGCGAAGCTTTCGTTTGCGCCGAGCACTTTTGCCTGACGCGCTATCTGCGCCGCAAGATTGGCGTGCGGAAGTCCGCTCATCGAAAACACGGGAAGCTTTTGTCCGCGCACGAGAGTGTTAAGCCCGTCGATTGCCGATATTCCCGTCTGTATGAACTCGTCGGGATAATCGCGGGCTGCGGGGTTTATGGGCTGACCGTTTACGTCCATACGCTTTTCGGCGATTATGTCCGCGCCGCCGTCTTTTGCCCTGCCCATGCCGTCGAACACGCGCCCGAGCATATCCATGGACACGGCAAGTTCTATGCTCTTACCGAGAAAGCGCGCTTTTGCCGTGCTTATTTTAAGTCCCTGGCTTACCTCGAACAGCTGAACGAGCGCTTTATCCCTATTTATTTCGAGCACTTTGCCCTGACGGATCTCACCGTTTGCCTGCTCTATTTCGACAAGCTCGTTATACTTTACGTCCTCCACGCCCTCGACGAGCATCAGAGGCCCTACGACTTCACTTATACTGCGATATTCTTTTAACATCAGTCATTCTCCTTACCGGATATTTCGGCAAGAGACGCGCTCATTTCCGCGTCTATGTCGTCGAACTCCGCCATGCGCTCCTCGGGGATATACTTGCTTCTGCCGATCTTTTCCCTCACGCTTATCCCGAGCACTTTTTCGAGTTCCGCTCCGCCCTCGAGCGAAGAAAGCGAACGACGGTAGCAGTCTATTATGAGCTTTAGCATACGGTACTGCTTCTCGAGCGAAGTATAGGTATCCACTTCGTGGAAGGCGTTTTGATGAAGATAGTCCTCGCGAACCGCCTTTGCCGTTTCCATTGTGAGCCTGTCGCGCGGAGAAAGCGCGTCCATGCCTACAAGGCGGACAATTTCGTCGAGCTGCGCCTCTTCCTGCAAAATGCGCATGGCTTCGGCGCGATAGTTGTTGAAGTCGCGAGCGACGTTCGACGTATACCAGGACGCAAGGCGGTCGGCATAGAGGCTGTAGCTCGTAAGCCAATCGATCGCGGGGAAATGCCGCTTATATGCAAGGCTCGCCGAAAGTCCCCAATAAACCTTTACTATGCGCAGCGTCGCTTGCGAAACGGGCTCCGACATATCGCCGCCCGGAGGAGAAACCGCTCCTATTGCCGTAACGCTTCCCACCCTATCGCCGCTTCCGAGTACGGACACCTTGCCCGCACGCTCGTAAAATTCGGCAAGACGGCTCGAAAGATAGGCGGGATACCCCTCCTCGCCCGGCATTTCCTCGAGTCTTCCCGACATCTCGCGCAGAGCTTCCGCCCAACGCGACGTGGAATCCGCCATGATCGCGACGTTATAGCCCATGTCGCGGAAATATTCGGCAATCGTGATACCCGTGTAAATGCTCGCTTCGCGCGCCGCAACCGGCATATCCGAAGTGTTCGCAATGAGCACCGTGCGTTTCATAAGCGGCTTGCCCGTCTTGGGGTCGCTGAGTTCGGGGAACTCGTTGAGAACGTCGGTCATCTCGTTGCCGCGCTCGCCGCAGCCGACATAGACGATTATGTCCGCGTCCGCCCACTTCGCGAGCTGGTGCTGAACGACGGTCTTTCCCGAGCCGAACGGTCCGGGGACAGCCGCGACGCCGCCTTCGGCTATCGGAAACAGCGTGTCTATTACGCGCTGACCCGTAACAAGCGGACGTGCTGGCGGAAGCTTGGACTTATACGGGCGGCCTCTGCGCACGGGCCACTTCTGCGCCATACGGATATTGACGCTACCGTTTTCGTCCTTAAGCGTAGCCACAGTCTCGTCTATGTTGAAGCTTCCCGCCTCTATGCTCGAGACGATTCCGCTCTTTCCCGGAGGAACCATTATTCTGTGCTCTATGACTTCGTTTTCGCGGACGGTGCCTATTATATCGCCGCCCGTGACCTTATCGCCGACCTTTACGGTAGGAGTAAAGTCCCATTTCTTTTTATGATCGAGCGCCGGCACATCGAGACCTCTGCCTATTCTGTCGCCGCTCTTTTCCACGAGCATATTCAAGGGGCGCTGTATACCGTCGTAAATGCTTTCGACAAGTCCCGGTCCGAGTTCGACGGAAAGCGGCGCGTTCGTGGACACTACGTCCTCGCCCGTGCCGAGCATACTCGTCTCCTCATAGACCTGTATGGACGCTTTGTCGCCGCGTAGCTCTATGACCTCGCCTATGAGACGTTGGGACGAAACACGCACGACGTCGTACATCTTTACGTCCGCCATACCCTCCGCAACTATAAGCGGTCCGCTGACCTTAACAATCTTACCTTTCATGCTTTGACCGTGACCTCCCGTCACAAAATTAAACCTCTATTTTCCCGCGCTTCCCGAAAACAAGATGTCCGCGCCTATCGCCTTTTCCACGTCGCGTTTCACTCCCGCCATGCCGAAGCCGTTACTGCCTGCGGCAGACGGAATGGGTATGACGACGGGGAAAGGCTTTGACTTTACAGCCTCTATCTGTTTGGGAACGAGCGCCGCAATGTTTTCCGTCACGAAAACCACGGCATAACCGCTCGCTTCGAGTTTCTTCAATCCGTCTATCGCCTCGAACTCCGTCGAAGCGTCGTATATGTCCGCACCGGCTGCGACAAACAGCTCCACGCTGTCCCTATCGCCGAGCACGGCTATCTTTCCGCTTTTTTGCATCACGACCACCTCACTCGTCTGTTTATCTCTCCGCGCACATTGTTCTTGAGACAGGTAAGAATTATCTTGACCGTCTTATATTCGTTCAGCGCGGAAGCGTAGTAATGCAGAAGAGGCGCGCTCGACAGCATATTTTCGAGATCGCCGTCGAAAAACGTAGTCTCGGCGTACGCCGCGTCCGTCTCGAACAGAGGCAACGCGTCGAAACCCTTTTCGCTTACGCGCTTTAAAATATCGTAATATTGCGTGTCGCGCAGCTTATCCGCGAAGCCGATAAGCCCAGCTTCGTATGCCGCCGTGAGATCGTCGCACAAAATGCCGCCGCCTTCGATAAAAATCTCTTTCAGTCTGTCCGAACCCGCTTCCATTCTCAAAAGGCGAAGCGCGGACGTGAGATTGACGAAGTCTATTTTTGCCGCAACATACCGCTTGACGGCTCTGCCGGCTTTTTTCGCGTGAGCACTCATATCCGCGTACATCGCGCGTGTGAGAGCTTCGTCTATCGCCATAGCGCTCACCTTACCCGTAAGCGCCGCCGCGTCGAGCTGCGAAAGAGCTTTCGCCATAGGCTCGGGACAGTCGGCATAAGTGCCGTTCGGAATTCCCGAAGTAAAGTCCGAATCCATATCGTAAAGCGCGCCTACGCTCTCTTGACCGCCCACCTTGAACTTATATCTTGCCTTTGCGTTGTTATAGTAAAAGCGAGCGAGAAGCACCGCCGTCGTATGCGGATCGAAACAGTCCTCGGATATAAAGTTTATGAGCCCGACCGTTTCTTCGGAAATGAGCCTATCCACGTCGAAGCTGTTTTCGCCGAGACGCCCGCCGCCGTAACCGTAGTCGCACAGCATTTTTACGGCGCCGACAAAATCCGCGTCCGCAAGGCGGCGCAGTTTTTCCTCCGAGAGAAGTTTTCCCTCGTTGTACTTTGCAAGCGTATTCGCATAAATTTTCGTAGTCTGTGCCATTTACGATTTCCCTTTGGCGTGTTTTAAAAATACTTAAACGGAGAACGCAGTCCTTTATACCGAAGTATATAAGCCGTCAACGTCCGAAGAGTTTTTCGGCGATTTCCGCTTCCGTTTCCGGTCTTATCTGCTTGACGAGAGTGTCGAGCGTGAGATTTTTGTCGCACTTATAGCCGACGAGCACGACACCGCCGCGGGCGTCGTGATGTTTGCCCGAAAGCGACAGATCCTTACCTATACTTTCGCCGAGCTTGGTAGCCCAATCGTACGGCAAGCGGCGAACGTCGCGTTCCGATACCATTACTTCGTCGCCGTCGTCGGCATAGCGCGCGACAAGACCGCCGATAAAGTCGCGATAGACGTTGTCCGTCATATTGAGCGTCTTTGCGATCGCCGCGTCGTAAACCTTATCGATAAGGGCTTGCTTAGCCTTTAAAAGAAGCTTGCGCCTGTCGAGCTCGGCAAGAGTCACTTTTCTCTCCACCGTCTTGCGAGCTTCCTCTTCGGCATGGGCAAGAGTTTCCCTCTCCCTCTGTTCGAGACGATTTCGCGTCATTTCCAGCAACGAATCTTTTTCGGCTATCGCGTCGGCGACTATTGCCTGCGCTTTGCTTTCCGCCGTCGCGATTATGCTGTTTATTATCGCGTCTTTTCCTTCCATAAACGATCTCCGATCAGCCGATCTTGAAAAGAAGCACGCCGAGAAGCGAAACGATGAGCGAGAATATCGCGAAAATTTCGACCATGACAGCCAAAAGTATCGCGTGACCCATCTGCTTGTCCTGCTTTCCGAGCAAATTGATACCGCCCACTATGACGTTGCCCTGCGTGATAGCCGAAACGAGTCCGACGAGAGCTATCGGCAAGCACAGCGCAAGCAGAGACAAGCCCTGCGTATTCGTAAGCGCGACGGGATCTCCTCCGAGGACCTGAAGCTTGACGAGCACCATGAATGCCACGACAAAGCCGTAAAGTCCCTGCGACGAGGGCAAAAGCTGTAATACCATCGCGTTGCCGAACTTGGACGGATCCTTCGACATGAGCGCGGTTGCCGCCTGACCCGCTCTGCCGACGCCTATAGCCGAGCCTATGCCCGAACAAAGGATCGCGAGCGCCGCACCGAGCAGTGCGTAAAAGTAGCCGAGTTCCATTTTTGTAAACCTCCAAAGTATTTGTAATGCCGCTGCTTTGCGGCGGTTTGCCTATATATTATGCGTTTTCTTTCGAGCTTTTCTTCTTATGCTCTTGTTTGGGAGCAAATCGAATATACTTCGTCTTTTCTCCCATGGGGCTGAAAAGTCTGCCGCCGCCGTCATAGAACTTATTGTAAAATTCGATGAACTGCAAACGAGCGTTATGGACATATCCCGAAAGCAGTCCGAGACCGAGATTGAACACATGAAGCGGGATAAGGACTATTATGCCGATGACGTAGCCCACTACCGGAATACCGAAGAACAGCGCGCCGAGAGTGTTGAAGGCGAGAGCTATTGCCGCCGACGCGAGCGCGAGACCGAAAAGACGTGCATAGCTCAAGATATCCGACAAAAGGTTCACGAGATCGTAAATACCGGCAAAGCCGCCGGCTATCTTGCCGCCCACGGTCGGGCTGTTGTGCCCCGCCGTCGCGACTATGCCTACGAGCGAAGCAATTATGACGACTATGCCCGCAGTCGCAAATGCGGAAGAGAGCCCGAGCAGAAGATTCAAAAGAATGAGTCCGACGCCGACGATTATGGTGATTTTGAACAGAACGTCGACAATTCCCGCAAAATACTTCTTGCGCTTGAACGACTTATAAGTATAGAGACCGTAACCGAACACGACCTGAACGACTCCGAGTCCGAGACTCAGTCCGAACATCATGAGAGGCTCGTTGAGCGGATTGAACCACAGCGCTGGTATCCCCTCTATACCGAACAGACCGCCGAACATTACTCCCCAGAAAATCGTCGAAATGCCGCTGATACCTATGAGCGCAATGAGACGGGACGTGCCCTTTTCGAGCTTGAACACGTTTAAAATAATGAGCGCGGCAATTGTCATGACAATGCCGTACCCCGCGTCTGCCATCATGAAGCCGTAAAATATGAAAAAGAACACAGCCATGAAAGGATTTGGGTCGAGCTCGCCGTATGCGGGCGCAGAATACAAATTCGTTATCTCCTCGAAAGGAGCAATGAGCTTCGGATTGCTCAACAGCGTGGGAGGGTTGTCCTCCTTTTCGGGCTCAGTCAAAAATGCGCACACGTTTTCGGTCCTGCCCCTTATCTCGGCGAGAACTTCCTCTGCGACCGAAGCCGGCAACCAACCTTCCACAACGAAAGTGCTGTCGGTGCGGACAAATCCGCTTTCCGCCTGCGCCTTTTCTATTTCGAGACCGAGAAAGTCGTAAAGGATCTGCATTTCCCCGAGGTATTTTACATAATTGAGTCCCTCTTCGAACGCCGCAAAATCCTCTGATTTAAGCGCCGCAATACGAGACTCCACGCTCTCTTTAAGCTCCTTCGGCGTCATATCGTCCGTATATTCCACTTTAGAAAAGCCCTCGGAACTCAATAGGTCGAGCGCCTTTTCGCGGTGCTCTTTTAGTACTATGACGCTTAAAAGCGAACCTTTGGACGTCTTTAAGTCGCAGACGTATGCGGGAAAACCGGCGTCTTCGAGCCGCTTTGTATCCGCCGCCGCACTTTCCGACCAAACCAAAAGCCGCGAAGTGGAGCGCGTGTCGCGGATATCCGAAAACTTAAGCGGAAAGTTTTCGAACGGCTCGAGAGAAGCGAGCTTATACGACAACCGCAGAAGCTCGGATTTTATTTCGAGTCTTTTGAAGTTTATTTTTTCGAGAGAATCGGCAGTCGCAAGAAGCTCGTACTCCTTTGCGCCGCCGTCGTAAAAGTCTGCCTGCGTGATTATTCTGCGTCCTTTGGACTTTGCCGCGTTTTTGTACGGAAAAGGCTCGACGTCCTTGTGTCTTTTGATCGCCTTTTCTCTCGAAACACAAAGATCGACCGCTTCGGCGTCGAGCTTTTGCAGATAATCTATGGCAAAAGCCGCCTTTACCTGCTTGGAGATAAGGCGATCGAGATGAGAGGAATCGAAAGAGCGGTTTCCGACCTCCATATCGCAAGTCGGGCACACCTCGAATACGCCGCTTTTAGACAGCGTATCCATGACCTTGTCGCACTCGCGAGAGAGCCCGACAAGGCGCAGTTTTTTCATTTCGACTACAGCCACTCGCCCGCCCTGCCTTATGCCTTGCTTATTCTGTCGGCGATTTTACCGACGCACTTGCCGAAATCGCGCTCGTTCGCTTTTGCGACGTCGTCGGCTTCGGCTTTCGCCTTTTTGAGAATTTCGTTCGCCTGTTCGTTTCCCTCTTTTTCGGCGCGCTTTTCTATTTTGTCAAGCTCTTCCTTGAGCCTTGCGTCATATTCCTTGCGAATGTCCTCGACTTCCGCACGAGCGCTTTGCGAGATATTGCGGGCGCGCTCCCGAGCCGCGGAAATTATTTCCTCGGCTTTGGCTTCCGCCTGCTCTATCTCCTTCATTACTTCGCTTATCATATGCCCCTGACCCTTCTACTTAAAATACCTGTCCTCTATGGCGGACATCTTCTCTATCCTGCGGATATGCCTTTCGTCATTGCTGAACGGAGTATCCACAAACACGTCGACTATATCGAGCGCAGTGCCCATACCCGTAATGCGTTCGCCGAGCGCGAGCACGTTTGCGTCGTTGTGCTCCCTGCACGCTTTTGCCGAAAACGTATCCGTACAGTGCGCGCAGCGTATGCCTTTGACCTTGTTCGCCGCAATGCTCATACCTATGCCCGTGCCGCAGATGAGAATACCCTTTTCGCATTTTCCGCTTGCTACCGCCTCCGCGACTTTAAGCGCAAAATCGGGATAGTCGCACGAAGCGGTCTCGTTTGTACCGAAATCGACATATTCGATCTTTCGTGCGTCGAGGTGACTTTTTATACATTCCTTGTAGTGCGTCGCGGCATGATCGCCGCCAATAGCCAACATTCAACCGACCTCCACAGAGTCAAATTCACAGTTCGCTCATCTTAAGTATGTTGTAATTATACTATATTTATTTCGATTTATCAATTATTTGACCGCTCTTTATGCGAAATTTCACCGTATTTTTATATTCCGCAACCATGTATCGCAAAAAAAAGAGAATCGCAATTCGCTTTATAAATTCAAGCCGTGCCGCCCGTTTGCGCCCGCACGGCTTTAAGCGCCGCGTCGTACACGTCTCCGCACGCATATTCGAGATATGCCGCCACTTTGCGGTAGTCGTCGAGCGAACCGCCCCAAGGATCTGACACGTCCGCACCACCCGTTATCCGAGCGACAGTCGTCACATTTTCGAACGCGCCGATTGTGCGGAAATGCCCTTCCGTCATACACACGACAAGATCGCTTGCTTCGACCATTTCCCTCGTAAGCCGCCTCGCAAAGTGATTTATCTCTCTTATGCCCTTTTCGAATAAGACCTGCTTAGCCTGCTCGCTCATGTCGTCGCCGTTAAGTGCGGACAGCCCCGCGCCCCTCACGTCGAAATATTCGCTCATACCCTTTCTTTCCACGAAGTCTGCAAAGATATATTGCGCCATTGCCGAGCGGCAGGTGTTGCCCGTGCACACGAACAGAACATTTATTCTCCTCGGCGGATACGACGTTTTTGCGGGCGGCGTTTCGCCTGCCGTCTTATCGGACGCGGGAGAAACGGCGGGCGGCTCACGCATTGTTTGCGGCTGCTCGTCAAGCGTCGGCTTTTCCTTTTCCTGCGGCAAAAGCGGCACTTGTCCCGCGTTTTTATTCCGCTCGGGACTCTGCTCCGCAGCATGAGCACCAAGCGGCGTTTCGTTTTGCCGCGCGGGCTGCTTCTGCTTTACGGGCTTTGCCGACGGTTTTTCGAGCTCGGACGGCGTAACGGCCGTGCCCGCCGACAGCGTCGGTTTTTTCTCCTTACCTCTCTTCTTTTTCGGCGCGGGCGCACTCGTCACCGTGACCGCTTTTTGCTTTGCGGCTTTTTTTCTCCTGTCTGCCACTTTAGATTATACGACCTCCGCTTGACTTAATGAGTCTGTTTATAAGTGAGTTGCCTATGCCGCTGTCGGGTACGCCTTCGGCGATTATATAGCCGTAGCCCCTTTCGTCCGCGAGCCGAAGATCGGCGAACAGATTGTGAGCATAGTCGTCATAGCTCGCGCCCGTCGTTATGACGTCGCGCTTTCCGTACTTTTCCGCGTTTTCGTCAAGGCACATAATGACGGGCTTTCCGCCGCGGGAAACGATTTTATCGTACCAATCGGCAATCGTATCGGTCATTTTATCGTAGTATGCGGAAAAGAACACCTCTGCTTTCGGAGCATAGTGCTTGTACTTCATGCCCGGACACAGCGCAACGCTCGCGTTTGTCACGACCTCGATCTCTCCGACGACCTCTTTTATCTTTTCGACGGGAAGTCCGCCCGGGCGAAGCAGTCTCGGCGTCTCACGAGTCAAATCTATGACCGTAGATTCTATGCCGATCTTGCACGCGCCGCCGTCGAGAATATAAGGGATCTTACCTTTCATATCCTCGAGCACATGGCTTGCCGTCGTAGGGCTGGGCGCGCCGCTCGTATTCGCAGAAGGCGCGCATATGGGCGAATCCGCCGCTCGGATAAGAGCAAGAGCGGTACGCGACAGGGGTATACGCACGGCAACCGTATCGAGCCCGCCCGTCACTTCGTCGGGAACGGCGGCTTTTTTCTTCATGACGAGAGTTAAGGGTCCCGGCATAAAACGGGCGGCAAGCCGAAGGGCCACGGGCGGAATTTTTTCCACCACCGCAGACATCGCGCCTATGGAATCCACGTGGACTATTAGCGGATTGTCGCTCGGTCTGCCCTTTGCCGCATAAATGTTTTTTGCCGCATCCTTTTGCATTGCATCCGCCCCGAGTCCGTAAACGGTTTCGGTGGGAAACGCGACAAGCTCTCCGCGCCTTATGGCTTCGCCGCAGATCCTTATATTTTCTACTGTCGGTTTCAACACTTTTGTTTCCATAATGTCCTCGCGATCTGTTTAACCGTATCCAATTGCGGATATAATTTTACGGTATGAGAGAGTCTAAAAGCTTACTTGCCGAAATAATCGACTGCTTACTGCTCGTAATCGTGCTTACGGCAGGGCTTTTCGTTATTTTGCGCACGCGCCTTACCGCGCTCGACGCGCTGTTTGCCGCGCTCGCCTCGGTCGCGTCCGTGCTATCCTTTCTCCGAACACGGAACTTAAAGTTCAAAGCGAAAGAATCACGGAGAAAACAATGCGAACGATCCCTGAAATCCCTTACCTTTGCGGGTGAAAGACAGAGGCTCGAATACTTTGCAACCGCTCTGCGCAGGTTCGACGAATTTACCGCCGAAAACGGATACCTCGTGGGAAAGACAAGCAAACGCCGCGTCTATCCGCTGTTTGTCCCTGCGCCTGCCGTAATGGGAGAGCTGAGCCGCATACACGACGAATGTGCCGATTCCTCGCAAAAAGCCGTGGTCGTCATGCCTTCCGCGCCCGACTCTTCCGCCGCTTCGTTTATTGCCGACAGCGGGCACATAAAGGCGCTTTGCGGCGAAAAGCTATACAGCCTTATAGACGACTGTCCGCTCGACCTTCCGGACGTAAAAAAATCTCGCAAGGGAAAGTTCAAAGCGCTTTTAAGAGCGGCGCTCAAACGCGAACTGTTCAGGCGCTACCTATTCTCCGGCGCGCTCCTTATCGGCACGTCGTATATACTGCCGACCTCGCCGCTGTATATCGCCATGGGCGCGCTGTGCCTCGCGCTCGCGCTCGCGACGCTCATACCCATAGGACGGAAGAAAAAACGAAAAGCTCAAGGCTGATCTTGTTTTACATCTTCGCCCGTATCGGTCGGAGCTTCGCCGCCCGTTTCACATTCCGCCGCGGTATCCGTCTTGCCGCCGTTCTCGACGCTTTCCGGCTTGTCCGCGTCCGTCAAATCGTGCCGTTTACGCGCCTCTTCGTTGCGCTTTTCCGCTCGGTCGTTGAAGTGCAGTACGAAGAACAGCGATATGCCGATAAAGCCCGTAAAGAGCGCGACAAAGCCTATACTGCCGTTCAGCATACCTATATCGATAAGACACAGGACGAGCGATACGACGAACAGTCCCATGAAAACGAGAGATATTATTGCCACGGCTTTTCTGAGTTTTTTGTTCATTGATACGACTTCGATCCCCTGTCCGCAAAAATTTTCGAAAGACAAATGCGCCTTACAGCTTATATTCTATCACAAAATAAAGCAAGGCGCAAGAAAATGAATGGATTATTTGACTTTAGTTTGATATATCACAAGTTCTTAAACTGATATTCGTAGAGCTTTTTATAGGTCCCGCCCTTTTCCATAAGTTCCGAATGGGCGCCGCGTTCCTCTATGCCTTCGCCCGTAATCACGATTATTTCGTCCGCGTTTTTGACCGTCGAAAGCCTATGTGCGACAACAAGCGTCGTCCGTCCTTCCGAAAGCTTGGAAAGCGATTCCTGTATGAGCATTTCGGTGGCGTTGTCGAGCGCGCTCGTAGCCTCGTCCAAAATTAGTATGGGCGGATTTTTCAGGAAAGCGCGCGCTATGGATATTCTCTGCTTCTGACCGCCCGAAAGCTTTACTCCGCGCTCGCCGACATTGGTGTCATAGCCCTCGGGAAGCCCGATTATATAGTCGTGAATATTGGCTTTTTTAGCCGCCTCGACTATATCCTCTTCCTTTGCCGAAAAATCTCCGTATGCGATGTTTTCGCGGATCGTGCCGTTAAAGAGGAACACGTCCTGTTGAACAATGCCTATATTGCGGCGCAGATCGGCTCGGCGCAGATCTTTTATGTCATAACCGTCTATGCTTATTTTGCCGCCGTCTATCTCGTAAAAGCGCGGTATTAAGTGGCAGAGCGTCGTCTTACCGCCGCCGGAAGGACCTACGAGAGCTATGGTCTTTCCCGCATCGATCTTCATAGAGAAGTTCTCTATGACCTTGTCTCCCTCGTCGTGCTTATATCCGAAGCTCACGTCGTCGAATACTATATTGCCCTTCAGCACATCGACGCTTTGGGCGTTATCGCTTTCGCTTTCCGCAGGAATATCCATTATGTCGCAGAATCGCTTGAAGCCCGTCGCACCGCCCTGTATCTCCTCGTATATAGTCGTGAGCGTGCGAATGGGCGTGATAAGCGTACTTATATACAGCACGAACGCCGCAAATTCCCCGACGTCTATTTTGCCGTAATAGAAAAACAATCCGCCCGCAAGAAGCACGACGAAATAGAGAATATCCAAAAGGAGCGTCATTGACGAAAAGAACTCGCCCATGACCTTATACTGCCTGCTCTTTGCCTTGACAAACTCGCGGTTGCCGATTTCGAACTTTTCGCTTTCGTGAGTCTCCGACGTGTACGCACGAGAAATGCGTATTCCCGAAACCGCACTTTCTATGTCGGCGTTTATTTCGCCCTGCTCCTCGCGAACTTTAGCGAACACCCTTCTCATTCTGCGACGCATGAGCAGAGTATAAATCGCTATGAACGGTATGAAGGCAAAGACTATGAGCGTAAGATAGACGTTTATCGTCGAGAGCATGGCGAACGCGCCGATAAGCGTAATGAGCGACAAAAACACATCCTCGGGTCCGTGATGCGCAAGTTCCGAAATCTCGAACAGGTCGTTTGTCATGCGGCTCATTATCACGCCCGTTTTATTGTCGTCGAAATAGGAAAACGGAAGTTTTTGGAGATGAGAAAAGAGCTGCGAGCGCATATCCGCCTGTATTCGCACACCGACAAGGTGACCCCAATATTGCAACACGTAGTTAAGCGCAGCTTTTATGACGAATATGACAAGCAAGATGCCCGACGCCGCGAGAAGCAGATCGAGAAGCTTGTTGGGAACGTAATTATTTATTATCTCTTTCGTCAAGTACGGATAGACGAGGTTGAACACCGATATTACGAACGCGCAGATCATGTCTATAATGAAAAGCTTTCTGTGCGGACGGTAGTAAGCGAAAAAGCGATTTAACAGCCCCCTCTTCTTTACCTTTTCTTTTTTCATGTATTCCTCTTTTATCGAAAGCTTTACTTACAAAACTTGTCGAGATAATTTGCCCGCGCTTTGGAGATTATATCGAGCGCAGCGTTTCTGTCCATCACCTCATTGACCGCCGTCTCTTTGTTTTCGAGCTGTTTATAGACGGTGAAGAAGTGGCGCATTTCGTCGAAGATATGCCTCGGAAGTTCCTTCAGATCCTTATAGCCGTTATAAGACGGATCGGCAAACGGAATTGCGATTATTTTTTCGTCGTTTGCGCCGTTGTCAATCATTGTTATCACGCCTATGGGATATACTCTGACGAGCGAAAGCGGCTCGAGACTTTCGGAACACAGCACAAGCACGTCGAGCGGATCGCCGTCGTCGGCAAGAGTGCGAGGGATAAAGCCGTAATTCGACGGATAGTGCGTCGACGTATACAGCACTCTGTCGAGTATCAAAAGTCCCGTCGCTTTATCGAGTTCGTACTTTTTCTTGCTGTTTTTGCTTATCTCTATGACGGCGATGAAGTCGTCGTCGTTTATTCTCTTATGATCGATGTCGTGCCAAATATTCATTTGCTCTCCTTGTATAATCAAAGTCGAGAATATGCAAAATAAAAAACGGAGGGAATAATATGATAGACGTAAGAAAGATATTCGAAAGCAACACCGACCCCGACGGCTGGTATACCGGCGCACCCGAGGACGGAGAATTCGAAGAGCCCGTGCAAGACGCGGACGACCTTTAAAAAGCTCAACCGAAATACGGGAGATATTTGCGGATAAAGTCTATTACTATATCGGACGGAATCTCGTACTTCATGCCGTCCGCGTGCTCGCTTTCGGTAAGCATTGCCGCCGCGACGTGCACGCCTATAACTTTGCCGCGCTCGTTGAATACCGGTCCGCCGGAGTTGCCGCCGTTCGTCGCGCAGTCGGTCATGATACGGGGGCGCCCGTCCACCGTGCGCCTGCGGTCGCTGACGATGCCGCGGGTAATGCAGGTGCCGTGTCCGAGCGAATTGCCTATGACGAACACGGGTTCGCCCGTGCGCACATTGGAAAAGTCTTCGAACTCGAGAACAGTCGCTTTTGTCGGAACGCTCGAAAGCTTTATGAGCGCCAAATCGTCGCCGCGGTAGTCCTCGCCGCTTCCGGCGACGCTTCCCACCCCTATTACGCGGGCGGTCGTGCGCTGACCCGCTATATTCACGTCGACCGCACCGACAGCTTCGCGACCGTCCAATACGACGTGAGCGTTCGTGATCCCGTAGCCGTCTCTTGTGATCAACAGACCGCTGCCCGAAAAGATACTTCTTCCGCTTCTCCAGCTTATTTCGAGCACGCCGCCCACCGTACTTTCGAAAATATCGACGCCGTTTTGATTGCTTACGTTTTGAGCGCGCGTCGATACGACTGTTGCCGCCGTTTCGAAATCCGCAGCGGAATACACAGCTCCGCAAAAGCTGCATTTGAAATTGCCGCCGCCGAGGTCTTTACAGGTTCCGCCGCAAGACTTACAAGATTTCATACATAATCTCCTTGAATAAAATATACTTGACGCTTACTCGTTGGAGCCCTTCCACTCGAGAAGCTTTACTATATCGTCGCTCTGAACCGAAGAGGTTACTTTTTCGAATGCCGCCGTCATATCTTCGTTACACAGCTTCTTTTCGCCCGTTTCTATCGCGCGAAGAGCCGATTGTTCTTCCGCCTTATCGAGAAGAGCGGTCAGATCCGAGCCGTTGAAGCCGTTGGACTTTTCCACAGCCATTGCGATGTCTATGTCGTCGGAAACGGAAACTATTCCCTTTTCGCTTATTTTCTCCAATCGACGGGTTATCATATATTCGCGAGCCGGCGCATCGGGCAAGCCGACGTACACGCGTGTGCCGAATCTTCCCGGACGAACGAACGCGCTGTCGACGTCCCACGGCTTGTTGGTCGCCGCGATGAGGAACAGTATGTTGTCCTTCTTCTTGCCGTATGATTCTATGCCCTGAAGCTGGGAAAGAAGCTCGCTGCGAAGCTGCTTTGCGTACTGCGACTTGGTCGACTTAGGAGAAATCGAATCCATTTCGTCGAAGTAGATGACCGCGCACGGGAACTCGCGCGCCTGCGCAAACAGAGCGCGCACGGCTTTTTCCGTATTGCCGACGCCCTGATTGAGCAGATCGGACGGCTTTACGGAACAGAATTTCGCGCCGATTTCGTTTGCTATCGCCGCCGCTATCATGGTCTTGCCCGTGCCCGGAGGTCCGTACAGCAAAAGTCCGCCGCCGCTCTTTCTTACATATCCTTCGAACACCTCGGGATTTTTAAGGGGCAACAACACCTTTACTCGCACCACTTCCTTCACGTCTTCGAGCCCCGCTATGTCGTCGAAATTTATTACGGGCAGACTGTCCCAATCGAATTTGTATTCGCTTGCGGGACCCGTCCCCTCTTCGAGAACTTTTTCTTCAGGCGTGGGTTCCTTATCCTCTTTGGGATTGGCTTTAGGCGGTTCGGGTTTTGTTTTGGGCGCCTCCGGCTTTTGCTCTTTCGGCGCGGCGGGCTCCGAATATCGCACTTCGTGCGGAAGATCTTCCACGGTGATCGTCGTCATCGTATCGTTGTCGGGGTCGGACATACGCGCCACTCTTCCCGACTGCCGCGTGACGATATTCTCGAACAGATTGCGCACGTCTCTGCCGTTGCCGAAATTTTCGTTCCTGTTTTCGTAGAGATTGCGGAAATAGTCTTTAAGCGCAAAGCGTGCGTCCGCGTCGACCGAATAGTGATTTTTTCGGCAGGTCACGTCGAATATGCCGTAAAGCTCGCTTCCGTTGTAGTCGTCGAAATTTATGAAGGTCTTGAAGCGCGAGCGAAGTCCAGGATTAGACTTTATGAACTTCTCCATGGGCTTGTCGTAACCCGCGACTATGACGACGAGATTGGAGCGCTTATCCTCCATTTCTTTCAAGAGCGTATCGATCGCTTCCTGTCCGAAATCGTTTGAGCCGCCGTTTGCGAGCGCATAGGCTTCGTCTATGAACAGCACGCCGCCGTACGCTTTTTTCAGTACGTCCTTGGTCTTTACCGCAGTTTGTCCGACATAACCCGCCACAAGTCCGCTTCTGTCGACCTCGACGAGCTGACCTTCCGAAAGTATGCCGAGCGCACAGTATATCTGCGCCATGAGGCGTGCGACCGTCGTTTTGCCCGTACCTGGATTGCCAGTAAACACGAGATGATACGACATATCGGGAACGGGAAGTCCCCTATCCTTACGCATTTTAAAGACCTTTATTTGGTCTATCCAATCGCCGACCTTGCTCTTGACCGTAGAAAGCCCGACGAGAGCATTTAGACGGGAAAGAGCCTCCTCGAGCGAGATCTTTTCGTTCTTTACGGCGGTCACGGCGCTTGTCTCGTCCTCTTGTTGCCGAACCTTTTTCTCCACACCTATACTCTCGGCTTTTTCTATAAGGCTCTTTGCCCTGCTGAAACGCGCCTTTTGGAGTTCGCCCTCGCTTGCCTTCGCCATTTTGAGCATTTGCTCGGCGGCAAGCATAAAATAGCGTTTTGCCAAAAATTTATCACCCTTTTCGAGACAGGCTTTCGCTTTACCGAAATACAAGTCGAAAGTCTCGCTGAGCATATTAAGATTGTCCATCGCACTACCTCTCTGTACTTATTCGAATGGGAAATCGCCGCCGAACTTTATTGTAAGGTCGACGGCGAAAAATCACGGATCATATGCCGGAATCTATTTTCTTTTTAAGCGCCTCGAGCTCCTTGTCTATCATGCTTTCGGTCATGCCGTCCGCCGCCGCGGTATTTGTAAACAGCGCTTCGATTTCCGCGTTTTCGCTCTCGCTTGCCATAGAGCCCGTCGAAAATGCGGACTGCGTGTCGTCCATGAAATTCTCGAGCTGTTCGGTCTGCATCTCCATGCCCATCATCGCTTCGTTGAACTGCTTTTGCACTTTCAGGAAATCTTTTTCTTTGGTGATTTTCATCATGTCCTTCGAAAGCGAGCTCATGCCGTCCAAAAACTGCACTGTCATCTGCGACATATCCTTCATCTGCGAGGTTATCTCGAAGTTGAGCTTCATTTCATATACGCGCTTTTGCTGTGTGAGCGTCATTTTAAGACCGGAGAGCGCGAGGTTGTACTGCGCGGTCAAGCCCTTTTGCTTTGCCGTCTTGCCCGCCTCTATATAGACCTTTTTCTGCTCCTCGAGCTTTTGGATCTGTTTGTTCATGGTGTTGATCGTCTTGTTGATCAACATCTTCTTTTCGAGTTCTTTCTTCGTATTTGCCATAGTTTCAACCATGCTCCTTGTAACATTATGGGTTTGAAAGCGTTCCTGCCCGAACGGGCACAGCTCGTCGCCTTGAAGGCGCGCATTTATACGAGCGCGACCGATACGCTTTCCGTTATTCCGCGGCGTCCGCCTTTACTTTGGGCGTTTCGGAGAACATCTCCTCCTCGTCCGCCACCTGTTCCTCTTCCTCGAACATCGCAAGAAGAGCGTTGTCCTGCTCGTTCATGCCGTAAATGGTCTGATTTACGTCGTACGCTTCCTCTATGCCCTTGAACGTCTCGTCCGCAGACGTCAATACGTCCTCGGCGGCTACTCTCGTATTGAGAGTCTTATTGAGGAATTTGGCAAGTCCCTTTTGATCGGCAAGCAAATTTCCGAGAGAGGCTTTGGACGTGTTCTTGAAGAACTTATTGTCGTCTATGGCATTCTTGAGTTTCTGGAGCATTTGGATATTGTACATGATGTACATATCGCGCTGTACGCTCTGCTCGCGTTCCGCCTTGAGGGCATTTATCTTTTTGGCGTAAAGGAGTTTCAAACTCTTGTCCTTTTCCGCCTTGCCCTTTGCCATCATGTCGTCTATCTGCTTCTGTCCGCTCACAAGCCCGTCCTCTATTTCCTTGGACTGCTGCTCGAGCTCGCATATAGCCGAGACGACTTCTTCGCGCGTCAATTTGTCGTATTTACTTTTAAAAGGCCACATATCCCCTCCGCCTACATTTTCGTGTTGCGATCGGCAATCGTAAGCTTTATCTGCGTCAGGAGATTTTCGGCTTTCTTCGTCGTTTCTCCGTCGCCTTTGGTGAGAGCTATGCGCATATCGCCTATGAGATCCTTGATTTTCTTATCGCAAGCCTGCACTTCCTTCGTCTCGGCAGCGATAAAATACTTGAGCTTCTCTTGAAGCTCCTTCAACTGTTCTCTCATAGGCTCGTTGCCCTCGGCAAGTACGATAAGAGTTTCTACCGACTTATAATTGTGCTCGATGAGCTCCCTATCTTCCTGCGTCTTTACCGACGCCTTCTTTTTGAAGAAAAACATTTTTTCGCTCCTTTACTTTAATTTGTTTCCGCAGGTCGCACAGAACATTGCGTCCGCTTCGTTGTTACTGCCGCACTTGGGGCAAGTCGCCTTTTCTTTTACAAGCCTGTTGCCGCAGTTTGGACAGAATATAGATCCTGCCGTATAGGGCTTTCCGCAATTCGAGCAGAACAGCGAAGCTCCCGCCGAAACGCCTACGCCCGCCGCGCCTGCAACGGGTGCATGACCTATGACTTTGAGCACGTCGTAATATGCGTTTTTATCCTGAAGCTCGAGCTGGCGAAGAAACTTGTCGCGCTCCCACTGCTTGTCGTCGAGACGCTCGACTTCGGCAAGGTATTCCTTGAGCTTCTTTTCTCTCTCTTCCTTAAGACGCTTTTCCGCAGCGGCGTTCTCGACCGCAGCCTTGTCGCTTGCGTCTATTCCGACCCATTCTATTATGAAATCCGTGAGACCTACGCCCCAGCTCTTTTCGAACTTCGGCGAGAGTATGCCGCCGACGGTTATGCCGATTTCCTTTTTATGCGCGTCGAACTGATCGTACGTGAGTTTCTTCTCCGCAACCGCCTTTAAGAACGCGTCGGCAAACTCGTTTACGACCTCGGCGGAAAAACGGGTCTGGAAGTCGTCCTTGTCGAACTCTCTACGAACGCCTACGACCTTGCGAAAAAACTGTTCGGGATTGGCAATGGTCACGCCGAACTGACCGCGCGCGCCGATGTTGACGACGTGATTGCTTGCCTCGTCTCTGTATGTAAAGCGCTGCGGCGTGCCCCAGAATACCACGAGGCTGCAATCCTTCGGCATATAGACGACGTCCACCGAGAAGCCCTTTTTCCAAGCCTTTATTTCCTTGCGATCGTCGAATACGTCGTACGCGCCGCTCTTATAAAAACGTGCGTCACCGCCGCCCTTTATTATGTAGGCGTTGTGCGTATACGGCACCTCTATCATTGCGTGCTTGTCTCTTATCTCATCTGCCACGCGGACGAAGAGCACGCTGTTATCGTTTATGTCGGCATTACAATGGTTTTGCTCGAACTTGACAATCTGCGGTTTTCCCATAAATATGATCTCCTTAAAGGTTGTTTACGATTACTATATGATATATAGTATAATTTTTACTGTTACTAACATTATAATAGAATTTTCGGAATTAGTCAAGGACGTAGAGATTAGAAGTAGATTAAAAAGCAAAAAATTGTTCTGATTTTCACTTAGCCGTCTTTGCCTTCGTCGCCTTTTTTGCCTTCGTTTTTACCTATATTGCCGCCTCTGCCGCCTACGCCGCCTTTGCCGCCGCTTCCTTTGTCTCCCGTTTTGCCGATGATTTCGGAAAGCGTCGCCATGCCTTCTTTGACGACGGTCTTATTGCAGGCGTTGCCGCCCGCGCCGCCCTGTCCGCCGCTTCCTCCGTTTCCGCCGTTACCGCCTTCGCCACCTAACGGATTAAATATAAAAGTATTGTCGCCGCCTTCGCCGCCGACGCCGCCGTTACCACCCGTACCGCCGCTTCCGCCAGCACCGCCGCGCAATACGCAATTTCCCGAAACGATACGAAAAGAGTTTTGCACAGTAACCGCGTTGCCGCCGTCGCCGCCATGTCCGCCAACTCCGCCTGCACCTCCGTTACCGCCCGAAAGACTGTTTCCGTTATGCCCTGCGCCCGTCCAGCAACCCTTGCTGCCGTTGCCGCCCTTTCCGCCGTCGCCGCCTCTGCCGCCGCTTCCGCCCGTAATTTCCAAGGTCGAGTCGCCGCAATCGACGGTGAGCGACGCGACGGATACAGCCGTTGCTCCCGTCGCTCCCGTTTTTCCCGCACCGCCCGTTTTACCGGGGTTTCCGTCGGTATGAGACGTGACGGCAGCTCCGTTCGCACCGTCGCCGCCCTTTCCCGCCGTAGAATTCGAACTTCCCGCAATTATGCTCATTTTCGATTTGCCGTCGCTCTTTATAGTCAGATTATCGGCTACTATAGCCGTTCCGCCCACGGGTGCGGTTACTTTACACGTGCCTTTAAAAGTAACCGTCGCGTTGATTGTTTTACTCAGATTCAGCGGAGTTACGCTCGAAGTAAGCGACATATTTTCGAAGGCGAGGTTTAAGCTCGAGCCGCTTGAAGCCGTAAGGCTTAAACCGTAAGAGCGAGACGAAGAGCCTATAATGACATGATTGAGCTTTGCGCCCGAATCGAACTCGAAAGCCGTTACGTTGCAACCCTCGGTAAGGTCGTAGCGAATCGTATTCACGGCAGGCAGAGCCGCGCGAATTTCTCTCATCGATAAAGCAGTAAGCAAGGGAATAGTCAAGCTGTCGGCTCTCGCGCGAACCGTAGGGTTATTCAGCGCGGACATATCGGACGGCGTGAGAGTCGCATACGAATAGTTGTTTCCGCTTCCGAGCTTTACGTATGAAAAGGAGCGAAGCGCGTACATGGCGTCGTATACGAGACGGGCGGCAGGCAAAATATTGCTGTTCGTGATTTTGGTTTTCTGCGCGGTCGTAAGGGCTTCGTATGCGCTTTCGGCGATTGAGATGTAGCTTCCGCTCGCAAGAGAGACCTCGCCTATATCGTCGATTGCCTTCATAACGTCGTACAAAGTGCGAGCCTCTACAAGCGTCGCATAGTTTGTGACGTTGCCTTTCTGCTTTGCCGAAAGCTGCGCGTAAACCTTTTCGGCTTCCGATATCGCTTCTATGCTGGCAAGCGTCACGTCGCCGATAGAGGCTATCGCATCCGAAAGCCTTGCGGGAATTTCCACGTCCGCGGTACGTCTTGCGGCTACAAGCTCGTCATAGTTGCCGACTTTCGCCTGTCGTCCGCCCGTAAGCGCGGCATAGGCTTTCTCCGCCGCTTTTATGGCGTTTTCGCTTTTAAGCGTCACTTCGCCTATATCGTCGATAAGCTTCATCACGTCGTAGACGGCGCGCGCATCGAATAGAGTCTCGGCGTTCGTCACTCTCGCCTTTCGCGACTCCGATAAAGCCGCGTACTTATTTTCGGCATTGACGATAACCGCTTCGCCGTCTACGGCAATCGTTCCTATCTTATCTATCGCCGCGATTACTTCTCCCGCTATCAGCGTTTCGAAAGTTTCTCGAGCCGCAGTTAGCGCGGAAGAATTCGAGACCTTTTGTTTTTGCTTATCCGAAAGAGCCGCGAACTTCGATTCCGCGTCCGCTATCGCCCCTTCGCTTTCAAGACTTATTTCCCCGAGCGAGCCTATTTCCGTCATCACGGTGTAAGCGGCGCGAGCGTCGGCAACCGTGGAATAGTCGGATACCTTTTCTTTCTGCTTGTCCGAAAGCTCGGCGTAAGCTTTTTCCGCGGCGGAAATCGCTTCGTCGCTCTCTATCGTCAACGTCCCTATGGCGGAAATAAGCGCGTTCACGTTCGTTATTTCAGCTTCGAGGCGACCCGTATAAATAAAGAAGCCGCCTACGCCAGAGCCGACAATTACAGCCGAAACGAGCACGGACGCAAGTATTCTGCGCCACCGCGTCGCCTTTTTCCAGGCGTAATAATTGTCTCGCATACAGCCCGAAGCGTCCTTTTTCAGCTGTCTTTTCTGAATTTGCAGGTAGTACTCGCGCTCGGTTTCGTCGCCGTATCGCACCGCGTCGGCAAACTCCTCGAACGATTCGAGCTTTTTGCGGCTCTTGATTATATCGTAGTCGTCGAGAGCTTTAAGGCGGCAACGCAAAAGCCCCCAATGCGCCGGCGCGCATTTGGGATCGCCCTCGATTATTCTCGCAAATTGCTTTTTCGCTGCGCGAAAGTTCTTTTCAGCAATGTAAGTGTTCGCCATGGCAAGAGTGTGCCTGCGGCTCTCCGTGCTCGATACGGCTTCGGTTTCCCTGTGCACGGCGGCAACGAGATCGGAAAGCCAATCTTTGTTGGAAACATTCGTCATCTGACCCGTTTTGAGCGCGTTGTCTGGTAGTTGCTCGTATTTTATGTTTTCCGCCGCGACGAATATAGTCTTTTTCTCTCCGCTTCGCTTGTAATAGGCAAAGCGCTTCCACTCGTTTTTTACCCAGGTCGAATTCATGTTCTCGAGCGACGACGCAAGCAATATCATGACTTTCGCGCTCTTTAACGCGCCGTAGATATGCGGCTCCCAACCCGACGATCCTTTCAAAGATATTTCATCCAAAAAGACGTTGAGCTTTCGCCCGCCATGCTCTTTCCTAAGCGCGTCGTAAAGCTTTCTTGCCCACTCGTATTCGGGCGTGGGGCTCGATGAGTTCTGCCTATGCTGTTTATACGAAATGAACACGTCGTAGTCGGGGATCTTTTTCGACTCGCTCACGACGAACTTTCGCATATCCTCTATCTCGTCCGCGTCCCGTCTGTGGAGCACATTGAGATTCGCATAAAAAGGACTGCACGTCAAAGAGTGCGGCATATTGGGCTCGATAAACGTCGGCACATACTTGCCTTCGTTGTTCTTGAGATAGACGACTTTAAACGAAGCAAGCAGAGCGCACCAATTCGCTTCCTGGTTTTGCGGACTGCGAGCAAGGACTTTACGGCACAATTCGAGCGCGCCGTCGAAATCATATTGCTCGCTTCTCTTTGAATTTGCGAGATTCAGCGTTTCGACGTCATTTTCCAAAAGCTCGCTCACGTCGCCGCGATTGCCGCACGAACGGCAACGATAGCCTTTTTCATAAGAAAACTCGTATTCTCCGCCGCAATTCGGACATCTCATGAAAGACATAATATAATTTCTCCTACATAATCAAAGTGTTTTCCGCTTAATTATATAGGAATTTTTCCTATGTGTCAAGCATATAATAGGAATTTTTCCTATACTATAATTATGAATGACATTAAAAGAGAAACCAATAAATCGATTGCCGAAAGAGTGGGCGCAAATCTGAAAGCGGCGAGAAACGCCTTAGGAATAACGCAGGCGCAACTTGCGAAAGAGCTCGGCAAATACCAGCCGGATTATTGCGAGTACGAAACGGGACGGGTGCAACTCGATTACGAAAAGATCGTCTATCTTTGCAAACGACTCGACATCACGCCAAACGACCTGTTCGGCGTGGAATAAAAATCCGTTTCCTACCATATACGAAAACGCTCGAAGCTTTCTTACTTCAAGCGTTTGATTTGCGTTGTTTGATCGGGAATTACAGAAAGTGCTTCATCTCATCGAGATTTTTCTGCTCGATGCACTTGAGTCTGTATGCGAGGTTCACTGCGTCTTCGTCGCACCCGTCGCAGTTTTTGAGTTGCTTTGTCACGTCTATTATCCCCATTGTGCTGCCTTGCGCCACCATTTCGGCTATGTGCTCGTTCGACTTATCCATGAGCATTTTTACGTTTATCATCGCGCGGGCGCATATACCCGTAAGCTTATCCTCGGACGGCTGTTCGCCCAAAGCGGAAAGCTTGTCCTTTGCCAGACGTTCGACAAGGCGATATTCCGCCACTTGGAATCTCAAGGTTTCCTTAAGACGTTCGTCCTTGATGTCGGGCAATACCGTTTCGAGATTATCGCCGCCCATTTTCGCGTTTTTCCCTATATACTTCAAAAGTTGGGTATTCTTTTCTTTGTCACCGTTCATTTTACAATCACCTCATATGTATTATGCGTGTCACGAATAGATATTATGCGTGACATTTTTCGAGATAACGGCAAGATTTTTATCGCCGCTCCGCTTATGGGTTGATTTTTAAAGCGACATGATGTATAATGTAGGGAGCGGAGGAGCTTTGCGTGAAAATTACCAAACGCGACATCTTGATATGCCTGTTGTTTTTGTCGGCTTGCGCGATATTTTTCGTGCTCGGGCTCGACTTTGTGCGCCTCACGCAAAACGAGGTCGCCAACCGCCTTTATAAGGGAGCACTATCACGTGGGCTTGCCTGTCTGCCGCTCATCGCAATCGTAATCCTGCTTAAAAACGGCAAAATATTTTACTCGCATAACCGCCCGCTTGTCAAAGCGCTTTTATGGTGCTTGCCCGCGCTTGTCGTAGTCGCGGTAAATTTTCCGTTTTCCGCACTGATATCGGGAAACGCAAGACTTACCGAATTCGGTCTTTTGCCCGCA
Organism: uncultured Christensenellaceae bacterium; assembly: GCA_910587445.1. Taxonomy (GTDB): domain Bacteria; phylum Bacillota; class Clostridia; order Christensenellales; family Pumilibacteraceae; genus MGBC157735. Next base: position 44,289 of record CAJULE010000002.1, on the reverse strand, counting down.
TTCGTGCTCGAATGTCTCGCGATCGGCGCAATGGAAGAACTCATATTCCGCGGACTGTTTCAGCCGATGTTCCTCGATGCGTTCAAGGACAAAAGATACGGCACGATCACAGCCGTCGCGGTAAATTCGGCTCTGTTCGGTCTGTGGCATCTTGCCAACCTATTTTCGGGTGCGGCGATAGGTCCCACCCTTCTGCAAGTCTGTTACAGCTTCCTCATAGGCGCTATGCTTTCCGCAGTGTTCATACGTGTGGGCAACGTTATACCTTGCATTATCCTGCACGCCGTATTTAATTTCGGCGGCTTTATCGTCCCCACTCTCGGCAGCGGACCTTTCCAAGACGCGATATTTTGGACGCTTACGGCAGTTGCCGGCGTGCTTTGCACCGCACACGTCGTTTTATATCTTTTCCGCATAGACAAAGACAAGAATAAAGAACAACGCGAGCGCACAGAAAAAGAATAATTTCTTTACGCGTCCGACAAACATAGGTCATAGTAAAAAACAGCCATCGCATCTATCGAGACCGACGGCTGTTGTTTTATTTCATGATTATTTTAAGTTTTCGCGCTTACTTGCGAGGCGACTTGATGTTGGCTTGTACTACCGTGTGTAATCGGGGGTCTCCCGCCTTTACGCTTCCCTTAATATTTTACATTAATATCTTGACATTTCAGTTATCTTACAATAAATTTTTACTACACATTTGGTGCTAAAACATATTCTAAGCCTCATTCAAAAAACTACTGACTTTTTCTATACAATCCTCTCCCGGCTCAACTACTATCATATAATCATCGCTTGTGATCCCATATTTACCGACCATTTTCTGCGGCGGAGTTATACCGTTAAACTTAACCTTAAAATCTCCGTTATTTTGTATTTGAATCGACCAACCGTTAGACAATTCATAAGCTGCGGATATATCCATCACACCGTTGACTTGCTTATATCCGTTAGCCTTTAGGATTGGCATTGTCCATTAAAGCATCTTTCGATCTGCCGTAATCATATCCGCCTTCGCTGATTATATCGTCTACCGATAACAGTGAAACTTGGTAGGCTTCCTGAATTACGTCGGTAATCGAATAGCTTAAATCGTTGTACGAATCGTTGAAGCTCGCGCCATCATCAAGTCCGAATATATTTCGGAATATGATACTGGGCAATGAAACAATTATTACCACGATAAACACGATTACAAGACATATCGATACAAGCACCTTAAAAAGCGTATGCCGCATGGACCATGCCGCCGATATAACCGCACCCCACGGTCCGCCTGCCGCCGTTCCCGCCGCTACGTTTGCAACGGCTTTACCGGTTTGTACGCCGGCTTTAACCGCAGCGCCTGCGGCGGCTTTTGTTGCTTCTTCCGCTCCTTTTGCCGCCGCGTTCCCTGCCATTTTGCCCGCTTGCTTTGCCGCTTTTATTCCTTGTGTTGCGGCATTTCCGGCGTTATCCGATCCGTCACCGAGCGATTGTATATCCGAACTGCTTTGCATAACAAACCTCCTACTTCTTTCGATTGGGCTTGTGTGTTTCGCCCGTTCTTGCTTTCGGCTCACCGTATCTCGAAGGCGACGAACCGTACCGAACAGTTTCCCTTTGCACGGTTCTTACATTATCTCCGTCGTAAACCGGCGCACCGTTCTCATAAACAGGTATGCGCTCTACCGAAGGCGAACCATGTACGGCATACCAACTGTTACCGCTTACATCGCTGTAAGTTTCATATGCCCCATGCGGCGCGGAATAACGAGTCGCATCATAGAACATTGTCCCCGAGCCATCCTCGTGCCGCACTTCAAAACGACCGTCGGATGCATATGTTCCGTCGGCGTTACTGATTGGCTGTGCATATCCGGGCATAAAGTTTTGGAACGTCGCCTGATTGTAAGCCGCCGCATCGTCTCCTGTTTCAAATGCAGGAGCACCGGCATTGGGTTGCATAGCATACCATTCCATACCGTCCGATGCTTGCACCACGCTGTGCGGAGCTGTCGGTTCATCAAAAACGGCACTGCTGTACCAAAGCGAGTTACCGTCGGCGGTTGTAGCCTCCATTATGCCGTTATCTACCGTTCTAAGCAACGTACCATCTTGTATTCCGGGGAATGCATTAGATAGTGTTGCGCCACCTTCCGTTCCGTCAAAACTCGGCATATCGAATGCGTTTGCCGCGCCCTCACCGCTCGCCGTCTGATACCATTTACTGCCGTCCGTAGCACTTACAACCGAATGCGGTCCCGTCGGCTCCTCATACTGATCCGAATTATAAAAACTCAAACCAGCCGATTTGCCGTCGGCACCCAACATATTAGTGGTGATTCTGCCTCCGGAAATTTCCGTTCCCGCAAGATTTTTCCCCGCTAAATGCGGCATATAGTTAGGAAGGCTTCTGTCGGCAATATCGCCAGAAATCGTACCTGACACATTTGGCATTTTCCCCGCAACGGAAGAAATCGAGTTTCCGGTAAGGCTTGCTCCGTTCCGTGCTGCAAGTCCGCCTACAGCTCTGCCTACAAACCCCATAGGACCGCCCATTCCCATTCTCGTTCCGCCTTGAACAACGGAATCCCGAACATAGGAATTTCCACGGAAACGATTGGCAAATCCTGCAAAAAAGCCGCCGCCACCGGCACCGCCCGAAGGCACGCCGCGAAAAACGCTTCCCGCACTTCTTAGACCGCCTCCGCCGAAACCTGTAAGCACCCTTGCCGCAACCAGCATTTCCATGCCGATCCCTGCTCCTGTCTGAGCCGCATTAAGTCCGATGGTTGCAAGATATGTATCGAAACGTTGCGCTACCTTTAAGAAGGCAATTGCACAAAACAGCCATAGGAAAATACTGCCCTTGCCTGTTGTCAATGCACCGCCGCTTCCTATAAATTGTCCTACCGAGCTACTGAATGCACGTAAGAACCACACGTTCATTATGAGCATCAACAGCTGTGAACCGACCATTCTGCACCAGGATTTGAATACCTGACTTGTTGTTTTGGAAGCGCCCATAGAATAAGCCAAAGGCGAAGTATAGCAAAGCACACCTACAACAACGTATCTTTCCACTACCTCGAGCAGTAGTTTGAAGTAGTTCCACCCAAGTGCAATCATTAGTATCGTTACGAGTATTGCGCCAACTACCGACATATCGGATATAAAGTTCGTGAGTCCGTTCTTCACCACGTTTTCTATGCCTGCGAATGTGAAGTGCTCACTCCCCATAGTAACATCCATCAATGCCGTATATGGCGCCGTTGCAATCTTGAGAATATATAAGAAAATGGGTTTAGCATAATAAATAAGGAATGCGAATAACGCACTGCGGAGCACAAGCGGTCCGGGGCTTTCGGACTCATTTAGATTTCCTCCGAATGCACGGAACAACTGCCATACCGTTATAAGGAACAAGATTACCCAAGCCGTATATTGCATTATAGTAAATGCCCTTGCGACAAAGGGAAAATATTCTTCCATTGCCGTCATATTGGTACCCAGCGCTCCAAGAAATAACCCCGAAACTGCATCCATCAACTTAGTTACTATGCTGCTGACCCAATTTACAATACCCTCAAATATCCAATCGAGTATCATAATTTTTCTCCTTACCTATCCTCCGTAATTTCCACCGGCGATAAGCGGCTGAATATACGCCACAATCAAACCGATAGAATTCAGGATAATCCACGTTATAACAATGCGCTTGATCCACGCGGTTGCTTCATCAACTGTCTTTTGGTTTTTGGAAACCATTCTGATGATTAAAGCAATCGCCGCCATAGTCACAGCTACTATAGTACTGATACCGAGAAGCTTGCCATAGAAATCATTCATGATGGTAGAGAACCTGTCCCACATCGTTTCTTCGGCAGCCATAACCGGTTTTACGCAAATAATAACCGCAAGCAACGCCGCTACTATCAGCCAGTATGCTATAACCGCTCCCTTGTTCTTTTTGGCTTTTTGATTTAACATATCGAACCTCCTTGTTTTTTTGCATAGAAAAAGCGCCGTACCGCTTGAGTACGACGCTCATCTGCTGCGTTCAATTTTCGACACTAACATAATAGCACATTTGCATTTGCATGTCATCCGCATTTTACTGCCAATTTTTACGCAACTTTTACGCAAAAAATAGGCAAAAAATGCGCAAGAAATAGGCATTCATTTATTATAAATTAAAAGAGCCAAGGTGTTGACCTCAGCTCCTTATTCAATATTGCTTTTTATCGTCTTTGAACTCCTCTCGGAATTTCAAATATTGATTTATCTCTTCTTCGGTTGCGGGACGAATATCCTTTTTACCGCAATCGGCACACCGCTCGCACTCCTCTTCCGAGCAAAAAGTATATCTACATTTATTACAGGTATAATATTTCATATCCTATCTATCCTCCAAAGTTTTTTCATTATACCACAACTGTTCTTATAAATCAATTAGAACAGATTAAGTATCATTATTTTGATCCATTAAAGAAAGGATCTGAAGCCATGCGTCCGTATCCCTATCCTGCGCCGACCATAAGCGTAAAGAAATTACTGCAAAAGCCTGCTCCTTATAGCGATAATATTGCCGCGAGGAAATACTTAACCGAAAAAGAAGTTCGTTGTGCGTCAATTTTTCAGGTTCTATATATGTGAGCCTAATAAGCTCATAAAGTATTTCGCCGTCACGCGGTTTCTGCTTTAATACAGTAAGCGCATCATTGATTCTATCCAACATAAGCCTTGTGGCTTCAAGACTTCTCAACCGATTTTCAACGCGCCTATTTCCTTTTGCCATTTCAAGGTCAAGCCTATCTATAAGTTCATCGACGTCTTTCATAGGCTCTTCCAACTCATCTGCAATCGTATCCGGGAAGCATTCCAAAAGCCAAACTATATCCCTATAATGCTTTAAGAGCAATTCGGTATTATGGTATGCCATTTGATTTCTTTTTTGCTTGTCCAAACGCACCTGAGGGTTGAGAATTCTCTTATCCTCAACAACACCACGGTTGATAAGCAAATCCAGCATCCCGCTGAATATATCATTCGATTCACATTTTTTTGCCATGATTAAAGCTCCTTACACTATTTTTTGTTCCCTATTGGGCTACATAAAGAAAAACGCAAGGAGATTTCTAACATTCCCGAGATTTAAAATAATTTATAAATTTTTTACTCGACGCAAGAAGAGTATCCATCCTACTTCATATTCAAGGTCAATATAAGTTCGTATCTATAATAAAACATTGTCGGACTAATTTGAAGCTGATGACAAACTTGCAGAAATTTTTCAAGATTGAACCAACTATCTATCGGGGATCCATTGTAGAAAGTTGCTTCCATATATCTTTCGAACTCATCATCACTAACACTTTTCTCTGACTCACTCTCTAAATAACGTCTCAATTCAAGAATCTCAGTATCTTTTAGTGAAACCCATAATATAGCATATTCCCCGTTTAAATCCGTCAACCCACTCCCGTCCGGGCTCGGCAGTTCGGCAACATTTGTTATTATTTCGCCGTATCCGCTCCAATAAATTTTTGCGTGAAAAAATTCCATAAAAACACCTCTTTGATTTTTCCACAAAGAGGTATAAGAAAACCCATCGATGAAGATGGGTTATAAACGACTATTATCCCATCTATCCAAGCGTTAGCACCTTACCGTATCGGCAGGTTGCTGTGTGGTCAACGGGCTTGTCCCTCGCACACTCTTTATGGTGTCATTATTATATTTGATTTAGATAGATATGTCAAGAAAAACGGAATGTCAAAAAGCCCGACTAAAAATATTCGGGTTAAAACAGATATTAAGTTGCCCACAGTTTATGCTTATCCAATCGAAGTTTACTACACCAAGCCGTTCTTTCTTGATCAAATTCCAAAAAAGCGAAATGATCGGCTCCATATTTTTTGAGCAATCTTTCGGCGAGTGCCTCATAAAGCCTGATTTGCATAAGGTTCTTACTTGACGTAGCTCTTATATAAGGTTTGTGACAGGACAAATAATAGAGCTTGTAAAACTGCGTCTTCTTATATGCTTTCCGACCTTCTCTCGCACAAATCCTGCAATACTTAAGCCATGCGCGGAACTTGGAAAAGCTTCTTTTCTTTCTGTCTTTGTCCAAAAGATAGAAATCCGGGCAATAATAGCTCTCATCTCTGCCTTTTTTCGGAAAGAGCATCAAGTAAAGCTCTTGATCGGAAATACTATCGGACACAGGCAATTGCAATTTTAATTCTTTGGAACGCTTAATGGTTCTTATTACCGTAGGACGAGAACACCCACATATCGTAGCGATCTGGGTATTCGTATTACCTTTCGTATAATATAAAAGTATTGCCCTGTAATTGACCATTTTCTGCATGCCTTTACCCTATTATTATAGCAAATATATGGCTGCAAGTCAAGTGTAAAAGAAGTGCGGAAATAAACTTTTTTTAACGAATTTCGGGCTGTTTTTGGCATAAAAATAAGGCTTATTCCACTTGGGAATAAGCCTTAAAACACAATATATTGTGGTCAAGTAGCGGTTAAACCACTATTACTTGGACCTCGGATTACGGATGTTTGCTTGCGCGGCGGAGAGGCGTGCTATGGGCACACGGTACGGCGAGCAGGAAACATACGAAAGACCGATCTTGTGGCAGAACTCTATCGACGAAGGATCGCCGCCGTGTTCGCCGCAGATACCGCAGTGAAGGTTCTTTCTCGTCTTTCTTCCGAGCTCGACTGCCATTTCCATGAGCTTGCCTACGCCTACCGTATCGAGACGTGCGAACGGATCGGACTCGTAGATCTTGTTTGCATAGTACGAAGGAAGGAACTTACCTGCGTCGTCTCTCGAGAAGCCGAAGGTCATCTGAGTCAAGTCGTTCGTGCCGAAGCAGAAGAACTCGGCTTCCTTTGCGATCTCGTCAGCCGTGAGAGCAGCTCTCGGAATCTCGATCATCGTGCCGACCTCGTACTTGAGCTCGACGCCCGACTTCTTGATGATTTCGTCTGCGGTCTTGACCACGATGTCTTTGACGAACTTCATTTCCTTGGTCTCGCCCGTAAGCGGGATCATGATTTCGGGAACGACCTTCCAATCCTTATGCTTCTTCTGAACGGCTATGGCTGCCTTAATTACGGCGCTCGTCTGCATGACGGCTATTTCGGGATAAGTGACCGTAAGACGGCAACCGCGGTGACCCATCATCGGGTTGAACTCGTGAAGGTCGGAGATTATCTGCTTAATCTGAGCAACGGTTTTACCCTGCGCCTTTGCAAGAGCCTTGATGTCCTCTTCGTCGGTAGGAACGAATTCGTGAAGAGGAGGATCGAGGAAGCGAATGGTTACGGGGTAGCCGCCGAGAGCCTCGAAAAGTCCCTCGAAGTCCGCCTGCTGCATGGGCTCTATCTTTGCAAGAGCCGCCTCTCTCTGCTCTACGTTGTCCGCGCAGATCATTTCGCGGAAAGCGCCTATTCTTGCGGGATCGAAGAACATATGTTCGGTACGGCAAAGACCTATGCCCTGCGCACCGAATGCAGCCGCCTGCTTTGCGTCGGCGGGAGTATCCGCATTCGTGCGGACGCCGAGCGCCTTATACTTGTCGGCAAGCTCCATGATACGTCCGAAATAACCGCTGTTGGGATCTGCGGGAACGGTCGGGATAAGGCAATCGTAGATGTTACCCGTAGAGCCGTCGAGCGAAAGAACGTCGCCTTCCTTGAAGGTCTTGCCCGCAAGAGTGAAGCGCTTGTTCTCCTCGTCCATCTTTATATCGCCGCAACCCGATACACAGCAGGTGCCCATGCCGCGTGCAACGACTGCCGCGTGCGAGGTCTGACCGCCGCGAACCGTGAGGATACCCTGTGCGTACTTCATGCCTTCGATGTCCTCGGGAGAGGTCTCGAGTCTGACGAGAACGACCTTCTTACCCTTCTTGCCTTCTACGACCGCGTCCTCTGCCGTGAACACTATCGTACCTGCGGCAGCGCCCGGAGAAGCGGCAATGCCCTTTCCGACGACGTTTTTCTTGTCGGCCTCCTTGAGCGCCTTCGGATCGAAGGTCGGATGAAGAAGCATATCGAGCGACTTTGCGTCTATCTGCATGAGCGCTTCTTTTTCGGTTATCATCTTTTCGTCTATGAGGTCGCACGCGATCTTTATAGCGGCAGCTGCGGTGCGCTTACCGTTACGCGTCTGAAGCATATAGAGCTTCTTGTTCTCTATCGTGAACTCCATATCCTGCATATCGCGGTAGTGATCCTCGAGGGTCTTGCAAACCTTCTGGAACTCGTCGTATGCCTCGGGGAATACCTTTTTCATTTCAGCAATGGGCATAGGAGTACGAACGCCTGCCACGACGTCCTCGCCCTGTGCGTTTACGAGGAACTCGCCCATGAGACCCTTCTCGCCCGTTGCGGGGTTACGCGTGAACGCGACGCCCGTACCGGAAGTTTCGCCCATGTTGCCGAACGCCATCATCTGGACGTTGACAGCCGTACCCCAGGAGTACGGAATGTCGTGGTCCATGCGGTAGATGTTCGCGCGGGGGTTGTCCCACGAACGGAATACGGCTTTGATAGCCTCGAAAAGCTGTTCCTTCGGATCGGACGGGAAATCGGTTCCGAGCTGTTTTTTATACTCTGCCTTGAACTGATTGGCAAGCTCCTTAAGGTCGTCTGCCGTGAGATCGACGTCGAATACTACGCCCTTCTTCTCCTTCATCTCGTCGATGAGCTTTTCGAAGTACTTCTTGCCCACTTCCATAACGACGTCGGAGAACATCTGTATGAATCTTCTGTAGCAGTCCCAAGCCCAACGGGGATTGCCGGACTTCTTGGCTATTACGTCTACGACCTGCTCGTTGAGACCGAGATTGAGAATGGTGTCCATCATGCCGGGCATGGAAGCGCGCGCACCGCTTCTGACAGAAACAAGCAGCGGATTTTCCTTGTCGCCGAACTTCTTACCGGTGATCTTCTCCATTTTGTCGATATTCTCGAGAATCTCCTTCTGAATACCTGCGTTGATCTGTCTGCCGTCCTCGTAGTACTGCGTGCACGCTTCGGTGGAAATCGTGAAGCCCTGAGGTACGGGAAGACCTATCTTCGTCATCTCCGCAAGGTTTGCGCCCTTGCCGCCGAGAAGCTCCCTCATGCTCGCGTCGCCTTCGGTGAACAGATAGACGTACTTTTTCTTTGCCATAATTCTCTCCTTTTATGTTTCTTTTATTTGCTTGTAAGCTTTAAGGGAAATCGCTTTACGCACGAAAAAACAGCGACTGCAACCGCCCTCATCGGTATTATATCACACAAAGACTTATTGTGCAAGAGTTTGACCCTATTTTTTTATATTTTTTGCAATATACGCAAGGAGCGCCCGCAAAGGACGCTCCCCGATCCATATTATTTTACGTTACGCTTCTTCCGTGGGCGGAGACTGAGACGCCACGCTTTCGAAGTAGTCGGTCAAAAATTCTATGCGATGAGACAGCCAATTTCTCAGATATGCCGAAGCGTCGGCGTGCGTCACAAAAGTCGTGACCGTATCGCCTTGAACTTCGTCGACGATCTTACCGAGATTATCCCAAAGCTCGTAGTTTCTTGCAAAATACGGCTCGTAAGTCTCGGTGACCTTATCTATGAGCGTTATAAGCCTATCGAACACGCCCCTTTCGGCAAGTTGCGCCCAGCGTTTTGCAAGCTCCTGTTTAAACCAATCGGCTTTAAACATTATCGCCGTCCACGGATTGAGCGCTTTCATTGCGTTCGTACAGACGTTCGCGGAAAAGATCTTGTCAAGTTCTTCCAATCCCCGCATCATGCCGAGCCCCGAATCGAAATCCCACGGCGCTTGGAAAGTCAGTTTTTTATCGCCGAGAGCGCTCATGTCGAAAGTGAAGAAGAAGCTCGAAAAATCTATGTCGTTATCGCACAGAACTTCGGACATTATCACAGTGTCGACCAGCGAATCGACGTTCATGACGGCTTCTATCGTTTGACGCGAGTTCGTATATTCGGAATCGACTATCTGCGTAAAATCGTCGTTGAAGGTCGTGAACTTATCGTTGTAAAGAGCGTCGTAAATTATTTTAAATACATTCTCCGTATAGTTCATTATGAAGTTCGACTGCTCCACGGAATAGAAATCGCTTTTTATCGTGTAATAGGCAAAGCCAAACCTCATCATCTGTCCCGGAACAAACTGCGTGCCGTCCTCACACGTCAAAGGATAGTCGTTGTACGTGAGCCTAAAATAATTTTCTTTTTTCTCGGTCCGCGGCGCGTTGCCGTCGTATTCCACCAAATACCCTATGTCCGTCCCCGTATACCCTTCTTCGGGCTCGTTTATGTCTATTCTGTTTTTATTGACTTGCTGTTGTTCGGCGACCATATACAGCCCGTTGTATTTGCCGTTTATGCTCACTTCAGCGTAAGCGAAATCCGAACAGTAATAGCCGTTTTCGGCAAGGGTCTGACGTCCGAGTTCGAAAGCGACGGCGTCGCGCAAAAACGTGACGTCCTTATAGCACGCGAGCAACACCCAACTTTTGCACTCGGCGCCGTCGTTTAAGCCGAGTAAATTTATCTTCGTATCGAACTTCAGACGGAACGACTTTTTCGGGAACTCCGCAGTATTGTTTCCCCTTACTCTGACCTGACCGCGCGCGGATGTGAAATTCTCTCCCTCGCGCCCGTCTGTCAAAGTTACGGCGCAGCCTTTATACTCCTGATTATTCAAGTCGCCCGTTATGTCCTGCCCGTCGTCGGTGACTATATTTATCGTCGCGAGCTGTTTCGCCAAGCGAAAACCCTCTATATCCACTTCCTGTTCGGGTTTTTCCTCAGGCTTTTCCTCAGGCTTCTCCTCAGGCTTTTCCTCAGGCTTCTCCTCAGGCTTCTCCTCAGGCTTTTCCTCAGGCTTCTCCTCAGGCTTCTCCTCAG
>CAJULE010000002.1:8261-33260 GCA_910587445.1 uncultured Christensenellaceae bacterium | reverse complement strand
GCTTCTCCTCGGGCTTCTCCTCGGGCTTCTCCTCAGGCTTCTCCTCGGGCTTTTCCTCAGGCTTTTCCTCGGGTTTTTCCTCAGGTTTTTCCTCAGGCTTTTCCTCAGGTTTTTCCTCAGGCTTTTCCTCAGGTTTTTCCTCGGGCTTTTCCTCGGGCTTTTCCTCGGGCTTCTCCGTTCCCGGAGGCGTTGCGGGCAGAGGCGTGTTGTTGCAGCCCACCGCAGACAGTACAAATCCAAAAGATATACATAAGCAAATGATACCGCATATAAATCTCTTCATTTCAAGCCCTCCTTTACCTCTAACCTGTATATCCTATTTTATGTATTGTAACATAAAACAGCAACAAAATCAACCTTTTACAATATACTTATCGAATCACTCAAAATACAGAACCCGACAAGCTCGCTCTCCGTTTTGAATCAATATTCGTTATCTTTACCTTTCGCACCGTCGACGCCCGCGGAATCGCCGTTTTTGCCTTTTGCCCCGGCAGTTCCGCCGCTGCCTCCGACGCCGCCGTTATAACTGGGAATAGGACCTTTGCTTACGGTCGCCGCGCCGGCGCCGCCGGCTCCGCCGTTACCGCCGTTGCCGCCTCTTCCTCCGTCGCAATCTCCGCCGTTGCCGCCCTTACCGCCGACTCCGCCGTTGCCGCCTTTGAGAGTGGTATTCCTACCGGCTCCTCCCCAATTGCCGCCGTCCAATTTTACGGCAAAGCCGCCTTTTCCGCCGGCTCCGCCGTCGCCGCCTTTACCGCCGCCGGGGGTTGCTTTCAACCGAACGCTGTCGCCGCCCGTCAGTCCGTTGCCGCCGCTGCCTCCGACGCCGCCGATAAGAATCTCGCTGCCGCCGCTGCCGTTAACCGTAAAACTGCCGCCGCAAACAAATGCGCTGCCGCCCTCGCCGCCTGCTCCTCCGCTGCCGCCTCTTCCGCCGTAATCGGCATGATACAAAGCGCTTGTTTCGGTATTATTCCCGCCGTAGCCGCCGTTATTACCGTTGCCGGCATTTCCGCCGACAAGTTTCAACGTGCCGCCGAAATTATGTATACCGGAATCGTTGGACGCATAGACCGCCGCGCCGCCGTTGCCGCCTCTTCCGCCGAGCCCGCCGTGACCCGCTTGACCGTTACCGCTCTGATCGCTGCCGCCGCCGTGACCGCCCTTGCCGCCGGCTCCGCCGTTACCGCCGTAGATTTCGACCTTTGCGCCGCTGCCGATTGTCAAATAAATCTTATTGCCGATTATCGCAGACGCGCCGTCCGTGCCGTTACCGCCGTTTGCTCCGTTCATCTGCGATTTGTATCCCTTATTATAATCATAACTTGTGCCGTCCGTACCGTTGCTTCCGTCGCCGGCTCTAAGCACGGAATCTCCGTAGAACCATATATCCACGCCGAACATAGACGACACTTGAGTGGCGATTATAATCGAATTTCCTTTCGCAGCCGTTATGTGCATATCCCAAAGCTCTAAAGTGCAGTTACTGTTACGGCTTTCGAAATAAATCGAAAAATTATCGTATTGCCTTGCGGGATTGCCGATAAGAGCGACCTTCGCAAATCCGGCGGGTACGGTAAAGCTCGAAGGTATTTCCGAGACGTTCGATATGTCATGACGCAAAAGCGTTATTCTCGGGAAAACCCTCGTCCAAGATTCTCTACCCGAAAGCGAAGAGAAACCTTTTACCGTAATGCTCACGACTTTGTCTCTGTTCGATTTGTTGTTTAAAAACTCTTCCATATTGAGCGACGTAAGAGTATAAAAAGATTCGGTCTGATCCGTGCCCAAAGTATAGCTTTTGCCGTCGGCAAGCACCTTCATGAGATTGTATATATTTCGCGCCGTAGTCAACAAGGAGCTATTCGTCACTTTTTCTTTCTGCGAAGAAGTAAGATTTGCGTATGACTTTTCCGCCGCAGTTATCTTTTCGAGACTCGTAGAATACTTAACGTCGCCTATCTCGTTTATCGCAACGATTACGTTGTATATCCTCGATGCGTCCGTCAGTTTTTCGCGATTCCCCACAAGCTCTCTCTGAGATGCAGTAAGTCTGTCGTAGCTGTTTTGCGCAGCCTCGATCTTTGCATAAGCCTCTTCGGACACTTCGCCGATCCCTTCTATGAGCCGCACTGTCGCATAAGCTTCGCGCGAGTCGATAAGTACGGAATAATTCGATACTTTAGCCTGTTGCGACGTGCTGAGAAGCGAAAAAGCCGTAGCCGCTTTATCCATTGCCGCAAGACTGTCGGAAGTGACAATACCTATTTCGGCTATGCTTTTTACGACGGGACAGACGGCTTGCGCGTCCGTCAAAAGCGTAAGGATAGAACGCGGCACTTTGACGATCTGCGTCTGCGTGAGAGCGTCGTACAGCGCCTGAGCCGTCGCTATGGTGCTTTCGCTCATAGACGTTATTTCGCCTATACCTTCGATGGAAATTATGACGTTACACACCGCGTGAGCGTCTACAAGATTATCGTAATTCGTAACCAGCGCTTTTTGAGCGGCGGTCAAAGAGTTGTATGCCGTCTCCGCCTCGATTATCGCAGCTTCGCTATCGGACGAAATCGCAACAGCGATTTCCTTTATCTTTTCGATCACGATATCGGCAAGCAGACTGTCAACTTTCACGCGGGCGGAAGTCAACGCACCATAATTGAACACTTCGTCGCGCTCGGAATGAGAAAGCTCTTCATAAGCCTGCTCGGCTTTTATAATTTTCCGCTCGCTTTCCTCGTTCACTTCGCCTATTTCGGCGATCAGCGTTACGGCGTCGAACACCTTTCTTGCGGAAACAATGACGGCGTAATTGCCGACCATTTTCTTCTGCTCGACCGACAGCATTGCATAAGCTATTTCGGCTTCTTCTATAGCTTTGCCCGACTCCAAAGTCACCGTGCCGACATCCGCTATCATACACGCAACGTCGTATGACGCGCGGGCGTTGCGAAGCGTTCCGTAATTGCTTATTTTCGATTTGTCTGCGTCCGACAGAGCGGCATAAAGCGTTTCCGCCTTTTCAATCGCCGCGCCGCTGTCGTCCGAGACGTTTTCGAGCTTATTTATAAAATAGATACATTCCTCTATTTTGTCGCGGGTGAACGTCGAAAATACCATGTCCGTATACTTTGCCGAAAGCGAGTTTATCACGTCCTCGGCTATCGTCGGAAGCACTATTTCCGCGCCCTTGACCATGCCGTCGAAAGCATTCGTATCGACGCTGTCGGCATCGTTTACGTTGAGTTTGAGTTTCTTGAGCTTTATGCAGCCGTCAAAGGCGTTCGCGCCTATAGCGGCGCACCTTCCGAACGTGACGTTTTCGAGCAAGGTGCAACCCGCGAATGCGTTTTCGCCCACGATCATACCCGAAGCCGCACGCTTGACCGACGCCTCTTCTCCTTCGCCCACCGTGACCGACACGAGACTCGTACAGCCTCGGAACGCTTCGGCGGCGATCTCTATATCTTCATTGAGTATATGTACTTCGGTAAGATCGGTGCAATTCTCGAATGCGCCTTCCCCTATTCTTTCAACGGTCTCGCCGAGCGTGAGAGTGCGAATCTTGCTTGCCTTAAACGCGCCGTCGCCTATTGCGGTGACGGGACGAGAATCGTACAGATCTATATCGAGTTCCCTGACGACGAAATCGAAGTACGGCGATTTGCCGACGGCAACCATGCCGCCGTCGTCGGAATACTTTATCGGGTTTGTTATTCCGAAATACGAGTATGCGCCGAACGCCAAAACGGCAACGACAACAGCGACCGCTCCGAGCTTTTTGAAAAAGCGCGACGCTTTGCTCCTGCGTCTCCATTCGTTATAGTTCTTGCGCTCGCAACCGACCGTATTATGCGTGAGCTGAGCATTGCGTATTCTTTCGTAGTACACCTTTTCGACATCCGAAGCGTAACGCATTGCCTCGTTAAACTCGTTTATCTTGACTAATTTTTTCTTGCTCTTTATAATGTCGTAATCATCGAACGCCTTGAGCTTACATCTCAAAAGCCCCCAATACCCGCGGCTGTCGCGAGGCGCGAGACTGCAAACCTTCATATAGTTCTGTTTCGCCTTGGCGAATTTATTTTTACATATGAACGTATCGGCTTCGTTTATGAGATAGTCGACGTCCTTATTCTCCTTACAAGCGTCGTTCGCGCGTTTGACGAGCTTATCCTGCCAGCCCTTTTCGTCCGCTCTTATCATCTGCCCGGCACGAAGCGCAACGTCCGGCAGCTTAAGAGGATCGATGTTTTTTGCGAGCACCGCAATCGTCTTTTCCTTACCCATTTGCCTATAGGCAATAAATCTTTTCCATTCGTTTTTGACCCACGTGGAATTTATGTTCTCCACCGAAGAGCCCATAAGAACGAGGAATTTCGCACTTCTGAGCGCCGCATAGATATGCGGTTCCCAGCCGACATTGCTTTTGTCGAGGGATTCCTTGTCGAAGAATACGCGGAGCTTATCGTCACCGGTCTGCTTGGAAAGCAGTTTGTACAATTCTTCCGCCCATTCCGCTTCTTCCGTCTCGGCATCGGAGTGTCCGCCCTTATGCTGTCTATAGCTTATAAATACGTCGTAATCGGGAATATCACGCGCTTCGTCGACGACGAGGCACCTCATCTGCTCGATTTTATCCGCCATACCTCTATATGTGGAATTGAGCTTTTTATAATAATCGCTCTTATAAAGAGGAGTTTCCACGTCGGGATCGAGGAATGTAGGGACAAACTTGTTTTCGTCGTTTTTAAGATAAATAATTCTGTACTCGGCAAGCATAGCGCACCAGTTCGCCTCGAGGCTGTCCGGGTCCTCGGCAAGCACGTCGCGACAGAGCGAAAGAGCCCCATCGAAATCGTAATCTTCGATACGCTTACGATTGGCGATATTCAATTTATCCGCCGCGCTTTCCGACGTGCCCGTGCTGTCGTAAATGTTTCCGCAGCTTCCGCACACATATCCCTTTCCGTATTCGAATTTACATCTTCCGCCGCAAGTCGGGCACTTCATATATTCCACGGATCCGTCTCCTTTTTCCGAGCGGGCGTTTAACGCTTCATTTAAATGACGTCTGTCTGTGATACAGGCAAAAACGCATACCGCTCCGAGTATAATTTTCTACAATACAATTATAGCACCCCACCCCGCGACACTGTCAAGCAAATTACCGCATTTTTGGAAAATTTTATTTTTTTTCGCGCACAAAAAAAGTTTCTTTCCGTCACATCGAAAGAAACTTGAAAATCGCATCGGGACATTATCTCGGATAGAATAAATTAGGTTATCAAAGGCTTAACAGCGAGAACAGACGACGGTCGAAATGATATTCGACCGAGCGAGCGACTGCCTTTATTGCCGCAAGCGCGGCGCTTCGCTCGACGTTCATTGCGCACACCTCGTCGAGAGTGCTCGCCCTCAGAGTATGTAAAAGTTTTTCGGTTTTTCCTCCGCCCTCGTAAGCGCTGCCGTAGCCCTGTTCGTCGAGAGCGGCTATTATGTACTTTGCTCCCAAAAGAAAAGGATTCGTATCGCCGCCGTATACCAGGGATTTCAAAGTCCGCAATAGCTTTACGAAGAGGCGCGGATTGGGTATTTCGTCGACGGCGACGTCGCTCGCCTCGAGCATGAGACAGCCTGCCGCATAGCGTTCGGGATCGAGCGTTATGTCGAACAGACTTTCTATCTGCGACGCACCGGCGACCGTGTAGTATTCCCCTCTTTTCGCGAGCTCGAAAGAGCAAAGCGCGAACGGCTGGGAGCAAAACTTGAGCTTGGCGCCGTGCTTTTTGACGCCGCGGACGGTGGCGCGTATCATTCCGCCCTCCATAGTAAAAAGGCGAATAATCCTATCGTTTTCGCGATAGTCCTCCGCCTTTGTCACTATTGCGGTTACGTTTTGCGTCTGCGACACAGAAAATCAATCCTCCGCATTTTCATCGCCTTTCACGAGGTCGTGATATAACATATAGTAGCCGGGTTCACCCGAGAGCGAAAACAACGTCCAGGCAAGACCCGAGCTCAAATCGCCGTCATCGTCAAAGTATTTGTCTTTCATCTCATTCCTCCTCGTTGCAATCATAGTATCTGTAAAGGACATCGATTGTATGCGAGGATGGGTTTTTGCATTTCTTTTTTACAATTGTCTACTCATCCGTCACGGCAGTCGCTTCGCTTTGTGGCGTTCGCTTCGCGCTCGGCTAAGCAGAATGACAAAGAAGAGATATGCGGCATGATACGTTCTTGTCACCTTGAGCGTAGTCGAAAGGTCTTTAGATTCCTCGACTTCGCTCGGAATGACATAGATCCGTTGCCTCGTAGCGTTCACGTTCAGCTGAACACGCAGCCCGTATTACGACGCAGATAAGACGTCAAGTATAGCCTATGTCGTGAAGAACATTCCGCTTATTCCTCCACCCTTCTCTCACCTTAACAAAGAGCTTTAAATACACCTTGGTGCCGACGAGCTTTTCGATGTCGTTGCGCGCGCTTTCGCCTATGGTGCGCAATTTGGAGCCGCCGTCGCCTATTATAATAGACTTGTGAGACTTGCGCTCGCAGACTATGTCGGCTTCTATACTCGTGAGATTTCCGTCTATCGTCATGCTCTGAAGTACTACGCCTATACCGTGCGGAACTTCGTCCTGCAAAAAGAGCAGCGCCTTTTCGCGGATGATCTCGCCTATCATGAAGCGTTCGGACTTATCGGTATATTCGTCCTCGGGGTAGTAACACTCGCCGTCAGAAAGCTCGCTTTCGAGATACTTCTTGAGAATATCGACGTTGTCGCCCGTACGCGCGGAAGCGGGAATTATCTCCTTTATCGCGCCCCTGCCCTTTTCCTTGTTCGTGAGATAGGCAAGCTTGCTGAGAATCGGATAAACCGTATCATAGCTTACAAGGTCGGTCTTGTTTATGACGACATAGACGGGCACGGACTTATTCCTCAAATGTTTTTCTATAAAAGACAGTTCGGTTTCGGAAACGCCGCGAGTCGCGTCGAGCACTATCACTATCGCGTCGACGTCGCGCTCCGATTCCTCGACGCACTTTTCCATGTATTCGCCGAGACGGTTGCGCGGATTGTGAACGCCCGGAGTGTCTACGAAAATCATTTGGTATTCGCCCGTAGTGACGATTCCGAGAATTTTATTGCGCGTCGTCTGCGCCTTGGGAGAAACTATCGAAACTTTTTCGCCTACAAGCGCGTTCGTGAGCGACGATTTACCGACGTTCGGTCTGCCGAGTATTCCTATAAATCCCGATTTCATGCCTTCACCTCGCAAGTCCTACCGAACGCAGTATATCCTCTTCGGCAGTGCGCATTTCGTTTTTCGTCTCTTCGTCCATATGATCGTAACCGAGCAGGTGCAAAAGCCCGTGCAAAAAGAGATAGGCTCTTTCCCTCTGCTCGCTGTGTCCGTACTCTTTCGCCTGACGTCTTGCCACCTCGTCGCATATAAGAATGCTTCCGAGCGATACGCCGTCCGTATCCTCGTCGTAATCGAACGGATAGTTTTCCTTTTCGAACGGTTTTATTTCGCCGAGAAGGGGAAAGCTCAATACGTCCGTCACGCTGTCCACATCTCTTTCGCGCGCGTTTATTTCGCGTATTTCTTCTTCGCTCACGATGAGCAGTTCGACGGTTGCGCGCCCTTTCAGCGCAAGTTTTTCATATGCGGCTTCGGCTACGCTCTCGAAAAGCGAGTTCGGCGTCTCGGTGAATATTTCTATCATACTATTTACCGTCCGGATATTTCAAGCGCTGGTGGTATATGCCGCCGAACGAATCTACTATAGTGCGGCGGACGGTGTTCAAATCGCGAAGCGTTATGTCGCAGTTGTCGAACTGCCCCGCGGCTATGCGCGAATCTATAAGACTTTTCAAAAGCTTGTCCACTCTTTCGCCCGTCGGGTTATCCATGGCGCGTATTGCCGCCTCGCCGCTGTCGCATATCATGATTATCGCGGCGATCTTCGTAACTGGCGTTATGCCGTGATACGAATACTCGTACGGATCGACCTCGCCGTCCGTAAGCTTTTGCGCCTTATTATAGAATACGGGAATGGAAAGCGTGCCGTGATGTTGAACGGTCACGTGGCTTACTTCGTCGGGTATGCGGTATCTGCGACACAGTTTGAGACCTTCCGTAGTGTGACAGCGGATTATCTCCGCAGAAACCTCGGGCAAGAGATCGTCGTGCGGATTCGCCTGCCCTGCCTGGTTCTCCTTATAGTACATGGGGTTCGCAAGCTTTCCCACATCGTGATAGTAGGCGCAGGCTCTCGCAAGATAGGGATTTTCGCCTATTGCCACGGCGCACATCTCTGCGAAATTGGCAACAGACATACTGTGCGAAAACGTGCCGAGCGCTTCGTTCATAAGGCGCTTTATGAGCGGCGAATTTCTGTCCGCGAGTTCGATGAGGCGAGAGTTCGTAACAAGATTGAATACGCGTTCGATCACGGGTTGGAGAGCAAGTCCCGTAAGGACCTGAACGGCGAGCGCTATTGCCATGTAAGGAAGATCGCGCACGAAGTCCTTGAGCTGCCAGCGCACGAGGAAGAACAGGAAAAATATCGCTATGCCGCCTATGCCTATGACTACGCCTTTTATGACGTAACTGAGTCTGTTTGTATCGGTGGAAACGATGTACGAAGCGAGCGTGCCGGAAAGTATTCCCACAAGAAACATCGGTAAAAGGTCGGCAAGCTCGACGTCTATTCCGCAGTTTACGCCTATTAGCATCGTCCAGGTGACCATAATAACGGTCGCAAGCGAGCATACGAACGCGTCGCGGCGACGGGCAATCGGCGCAATCAAAAACGCCGCCACGGCGATCGGCATAAGATATACCGAAAGAAGCGAAAGACAAAGGCAAAGCGTATAGCCTATCGCCATAGCCGTCGAGACGGCGGACAACTCACGAAGATTGAATATGAGACCGCGGCGCGAATACACGAAGTATACGAGCATAGACACGAGAAGCGCGGCGATACCCGCGACAAGCAAAACGTACGCAAGCGGCGTAAGGCTGTCGGGGTTGTAAGCAAAGCGCAAAATGACCGAGCCGAGCACCGCGACGTATGCAAGCGTGCCGAGCAGAATAAGCGCTATGAAAAACGGACGACGCCATTTCCGAGATTTGCTTTCGTTGTTAAAGTTTGTTTCCATCTTTGTTATTATATAGCAATTCACCGATAAAGTAAAGCAATTTCACACGGATATTATTCCCGCGACGGCGTTGTCCGCTTGTCCGCCTCGCCCTCTCTTTTCTCGTCGTAGGCTTTGATAATTCTACGTACAAGCCCGTGGCGCACTATATCCGACGATTTCAGACGGCAAACGGCAATATCCTCCACCCCGTCCAGCACCTTGACTGCTTCTATGAGACCGCTCCTCGACTTATCCGGCAAATCTATTTGCGTTATGTCGCCCGTAACGACCATTTTGCAACCGTTTCCGAGACGGGTCAGGAACATCTTCATCTGCTCGCGTGTGGTATTCTGCGCCTCGTCGAGAATCACGAAAGCGTTTGTGAGCGTTCTGCCTCGCATATAGGCAAGCGGCGCAACCTCTATGGCTCCGCGTTCGACAAGCCTTGCCGTGGCTTCCACGCCGAACAGCTCCTTAAGCGCGTCGTACAGCGGTATGAGATAGGGATCGACCTTGTCCTTTAAATCGCCGGGCAAAAAGCCGAGTCGCTCGCCCGCCTCGAGTGCGGGACGCGTGAGAATTATGCGCGAAACGTCGGACTTTCTGAACGCCGTTACCGCGGCTGCCACCGCAAGAAAAGTCTTGCCGCTTCCCGCAGGTCCTATGCCGAAAGTGAGCGTGTGTCTTTCGATTGCGTCCGCGTAATCCTTCTGCCCCGCAGACAGACAGCGTATGCGTTTCCCCGTCGACGTGACTGCCTTGACGTCGCTTGCAAGGGGCAAGATCTCCTCGCTTCTGCCCTCGCTCGCAAGCTCGATATAGCGGAGCATTTTGTCCTTGTCTACAGAGAGTCCCTCGTTCAACACGGCGACTACGTTTTCTATTAGCTTTACGACCGTATCGACTTTGCTCTCCTCTCCCGACACCTGCAAGCCTCCGCCTATAGTAAAGAGACGGACTCCGAAAGCGCGTTCGATCTCGCGCGCGTTGCCGTCATAGCTTCCGAAAAGCTCGGCATAAAGATCGTTTTTTAGTTCGATTGTTCTCGTCATGAACCTTTCATGACCTCCTTTCGGTACACAAAGAATTTCGTTGGAAATGATTGACGCGACAGATTTGACTTCGCTTCGCCGAATACGCGGCGCGCTCGGCTAAGCGGAACGACACGGGAAGCGACGCTTAGGCGGAACAAGAAGTAAATCTACTCATCCGTCGCGTCATTCGCTTCGCTCTGTGCCGCGCCACCTTCCCTCTCAAGGGAAGGCTTTTTATAGGAATAGATTTCTCCGCTTCGCTCTTCGAGCTTCGGTCGAAATGACAGAGGAAGAGAAGCTTCGGCACTTCGCTTTGGGGCGTTCGCGCTTCGCGCTCGGCTAAGCGAAACGACATATGACTATGTTTAATACCTGACGGCTTAGATGCGAGCGAGACGGACAGCTGTCGGCGTGTGTCCGAAGGGAGTGTACTAAACCGTACACGACCGAGGCAAACGCCGAACGCAGTCCGTATTCGTGACGCATATAAGACGTCAGGCGGCGGCTTAGATGCGAGTAAGACGGACAGCTGTCGGCGTGCGTCCGAAGGGAGTGTACCAAACCGTACACGACCGAGGCAAACGTCGAACGCAGCCCGTATTACGAAGCATATAAGCCGTCAGGTGATGAGGATTTCGGAAGTGATGTACACATCCACACAAATCACTCCGTCCGAAACGTCGCGAACGATCACGGTCTCTTCGCCGCCGGGACCGACAAGACGCTCGGCAAGGCGGCTGCGCGCAACGCTTTTTGCCTCTTCTACGGCTTCGTCTCTGTCCAAAGAATATTCTTCCCGTGTAAGCTCCTTTGCATACAGCGTAGTCACTTTAAAGGGAATGGGCGCAAGCGTCCTCGTCTCCTCTCTCACGTCGGCAAGCTCGAAGCCGTCACGGCGCTTACCGATGCTAAGACCGAAGATACCGAGAATCGTACTTTTCTTTTCGTTTCCGGTAGCGACAGTGCGCACTCCGCGAAGAGCAACCGTCACGCTTTCGCGAAACACGACTTTGCCGTAGACTTCGCCGTCGACGACGCCGCCCGTTATTATCTCGCCGTCGGTCCCTATAAGATTGCCCGAAAGAAGGGGCGTACCCGCAAATACGCGTTGTCCCGTCTTTACGAGAGCGCTCCCCTTTCGAAGCACTATACGCGTGATCTCGGCATCGTAAAGCGAAACGAGCATTTCCTTGCCGCCGTTCGGCCGCGGCACGAATTCGAGACTTTCCACGACGGAAACTTTGAGCGTAGTTCCGCTCACCGTGACGGTTGCTTCGGCTATGCCTTCGATACCCCTTATGTCGCGTTCGAGAGCGCCGAAATCGAGTCCCTTCTTATTTGCGCCCGTCTTTGCCCCCGCAGCCGCCAAAACATCGGATATGGCGTAATAGTCGACGCGCTCGTTCCCGACGATTTCCACGCGCCATACGAAGCTGCTCGCGATAAAATAGCAAGCCGTCAAAAGCGCAAGCGCAACGACAAGACCGAGGCGGGGCAACATTCGGAAAGCGGCGGAAACCGCACCCAATTTTTTCTCGACCGTCACCTTAAAGCCGAGTTTTTCCGCC
Organism: uncultured Christensenellaceae bacterium; assembly: GCA_910587445.1. GTDB lineage: Bacteria > Bacillota > Clostridia > Christensenellales > Pumilibacteraceae > MGBC157735. The sequence continues at coordinate 21,498 of CAJULE010000002.1, read as the reverse complement.
AAAGCGACAAACTCCGTAAAGTCGGCATTTTTCACCTTGAGACAAAGCTCTCCGCGACTTTTGCGCCTTAAGTTGTAGACCGTAATGCCGCGCTTGAGAAGCTCGCCGAGCAATCGATTTTGGTTCAGCCCCTCCACTTTCACTTCCGAGCCGCGAACGGCTTTGGGATAGTACTCCTTCCTCACCGCTATTCCTCCTCGGAAACAGAACGCACTCTGCCCGTCACGGTCACGCAACCGCCGCCGAGTTCGCTCACCTTGAGATCTTCTCCCGAAAGCGTGAGCTTTATGCTTCCGCAGGCAAAACGCATATTCTCGGGGGCGATAGAAATTATGCGCTTTACTCCCTCCATATAGACCGCTTCTCCGCCGTAATTTATGACGGTGTAGCTACCGACCGATTCGCCGCCGAGCCTGTCTGCCACCTCTTTGAAAAAGCTCATATACACTCCGAAAAATATTATCGAGACAGCTGCGTGCAACAAGATCCGAACGACGTTTCGCACCTAACGTCCGCAGCCTCGTAATATTTTATGAGCGACCGTACTTTGTTTATTCGAGGAGTATTCTCTTTATTTACGGTGGCGAGAGATCATTCCGCCGTTTCATCCATAGACACGGGTTCGACTATTATCCTGTCGCCGCTCACGTTTTTGACAACGACCTCGACGCCGACGTCGATCGCGACCTCGCCGGTCACATAAAAATTTATATCGTTTATGGACATATGACCGCTGGGAGCGACCGAAGTAGTGGTGACTCCGCGAAGTCCTATGAGATAGGAATACTTGTCCGCGCCCTCTTCGTCCGTTATGCCCGATGACACAAGCAGCCACTCGCGTTTGTGAAGCGCAATCATTAAAAGGTGTGCGCCGAAGAGTATGAAAGCCGTCAAAAACAGCATGAGAAAGAGCGTACCGACCGTACCGCCGGACAACATTCTGAGGACTATCGCGCACACGAGCACAGCCGCTCCGCAGCCGTAGCCGAGTCCTCGCATGGGACGGAAAAACTCCGCTATCACGAGAATGAGTCCCAAGGCAAACAACACTACGACCGACGCCGTCATGTCCTCGAAAAGCGTGACTATTTCTTTCCCGAAAGAGCTTATAAGCATGACGTTTCACCTTCGGCAAATTCGATTCCCGCCTTAAGACAGGCAAGATTGGGTTCTATGAGATTCGGCTTCGCCTTAAACACGCTTCTTACCGCATTTTCGACAGCGACGCGATCGAGAGACTTCAAAATCGGCAACAGCACGCCGAGCATTATTATATTGCCTCCGCGCGGATTTATCGGACCTGCGAGCTCGTTTACCGGCACGCGAACGACTTTTACGTCATTACGCTTTATGTCGTCTTTGACGGTCGAAGAGTTCACGACCGCCGTTCCGCCGCTTGCAAGCGAATCTATGAACTTGTCGAGCGACGGCTTGTTGAACGCGACAAGCACGTCGGGCTTCGAAACAATGGGGCAAGCGATTTCTCCGCGCGAATAGGTCACGCCGACGTTCGCCGTACCGCCGCGCATTTCCGGACCGTACGAGGGAAGCCACGACGTATTGTAGTCCATATTCATCGCACTGTAAGACAGCATAAGTCCGAGCGACAGCACGCCCTGTCCGCCGAAACCTGCTATGATTATCTTTTTCATGATTGTCTCCTCTTCTCGGTATAACGTATCATGCTACACATCCTTAAACACGCCGAGCGGATAGTGCTCCGTAGCGACACTACCGATATAGTCGAGTGCGGCTTGCGGCGAAAGATGCGCGTTCGTGGGACAGGTGGACAGAATTTCGATCAGCGAAAACCCACGCTTTTCTTTCTGTCTTTTAAACCCCGTCAAGATCGCCTCTTTCGTCTTTTTTATATTCTTCACGTCATGCACGCTCGTGCGCGCGATATAAGTGGGTCCGTCGAGCGTAGAGAGAAGCTCGCAGATCTTTATCGGGTTTCCGTGCGTCTTGTAATCTCTGCCGTTTACGCAAGTTGTCGTCTTCTGCCCCGCCAATGTGGTGGGCGCCATCTGTCCGCCCGTCATACCGTAAATACCGTTGTTTATGAAAATAACGGTCATGTTCTCGCCGCGGGTAGCCGCGTGCACGGTTTCCGCCATGCCTATGGACGCGAGATCGCCGTCTCCCTGGTAGACGAATACGAGGCTGTTCGGAGAAGCGCGCTTTACGCCCGTTGCGACAGCGGGAGCTCTGCCGTGAGCCGCCTGCAAAAAGTCGCATTTAAAGTAGTTGTATGCGAACACTGCACACCCTACGGGCGCAATGCCTATACAGTCGTCGAGATGTCCGACCTCTTCGACCGCCTCGGCAATCAGGCGATGTATTATGCCGTGAGTACAGCCCGGGCAATAGTGTAACGGCGTATCGGTCAAAAGTTTTGGCTTTATGTAATTCATCTTTATAACATTTCCTTGTCGCAAATTTACCGAAAGTGCAGTAGCGCGTCGGGCAAGCGAGAGCCTGTAGGTTTATACTCAGTCGCTCATGACCGACTCGCGCAGCCACGCACAGCCATCATCGTTCGATGAAAGCTCCTTAAGACTTCTTACCGTCCGACACATAGTCGGCTACTTCTTCGGGAAGCATGACGTTTCCGCCGACACGGCCGTAAAACTCGACGGGTTTGAGACCGTTCACGGCAAGGCGAACGTCCTCTATCATCTGCCCCATGGAAAGTTCTACGGACACGAAGCGTTTGACGCTTTTCCTTTCCGCCGCCGCACGAATTGCCGCCGACGGGAACGGATAGAGCGTAACAGGTCTTATGAGTCCCGCCTTTATTCCGCGAGCGCGCAATATGTCGACGGCCGCCTTACAGATACGCGCAACCATTCCGTATGCGGTAAGCACGACTTCGGCGTCCTCCGTCCTATAGCTTTCGCAAGCGGTTTCCTTTTCCGCCATTCTCGCATACATTTCGAACAGCTCGTGATTATGCTTCTCGAGCGTGTCGGGCGTCATGTATATGGAATTTATTAGTCTCTGCTTGCCGTGACTGTTTCCGCTTGCCGCCCAAGGCTTTTCGGGCAGATCTTCGAGATTGCGCATGGGAGGAATTTCGGCCGCCTCGCACATCTGACCGAGCATTCCGTCGCCGAGGATCATGACGGGACAACGGTATTCGTCGGCTTTATCGAACGCCTTATAGGTCAAATCCGCCGCTTCCTGAACGCCGCTCGGCGCGTACACGAGCATATGGTAGTCTCCGTGCCCACCGCCCTTTGTCGCCTGGAAATAGTCGGACTGACTCGGCTGTATCCCGCCGAGTCCCGGACCGGCACGCATCATATTGACAATCACGCAGGGAACCATTGCGCCTGCTATATAGCTTATCCCCTCTTGCTTTAAGCTTATACCGGGGCTCGAGGAGCTAGTCATGGCACGCGCGCCCGCACCGCCTGCGCCGTAAACCATATTTATCGCCGCGACCTCGCTTTCGGCCTGAACAAACGCGCCGCCCACTTCGGGCATACGCCGACTCATATATTCGGGTATCTCGTTCTGCGGCGTTATGGGATAGCCGAAAAAGCAACGGCAACCGCTTGCAATCGCGGCTTCCGCCACGGCTTCGTTTCCTTTCCAAAGTTTTTTCATGATTATTGTCTCCCGAACATAATTCATTTGAAAGCACAGTCGCGCGGTAGACGGGCAACAGGTGGCAAGTCGGCGAGGGAGTGTACTTTTTCGTACTCGACCGCTCAGCCGAGCAAACCGTCTATACGGCGAAGCGAACGCCACGAGCCGTTAGGCGAGTATGCGACTTGACGCACGTAGCCTGTGTGGCGTAATGAATGTGCTTTCATGATTCAGTCTCCCGTAACAGTGATGGCAACGTCGGGGCAAATCGTAAAACAAAATCCGCAACCGATGCACTTGCTTTCGTCGACGCAACCGGCAAAATTGTAACCGCTCGCGTTCGGCGCTTCACCGAGCTTCAATATCTTTTTCGGGCACGCGCCCACGCAAAGTCCGCAGCCCTTGCATACATCTTTGTTTATCGCGACTTTTGCCATACTATCGACCTCCCGTTTTTCAAAGCCATTTTTCTATCTCGCATTATAGAACAGATATTGCTGAGCGTAGCCGGCGTCGGCTCCGTACCTTTTCAAATAGTATTTCCGCACCTTTTCCGGCGTGTCGAGCTCGTTTGAACGATTGGACTTGAAAATCCAAGTATCGACGGGATAGCAGTCCGTACGCGACAGCGAAAACAGAAGTATGCAATCCGCGACCTTTCCTCCGACGCCGGAAAGCGTGCAAAGAAGTTTTCTTGCCTCGTCCGTGCCCGCGCTCTTTATTCGCTCGGATATGTCGCTCATTCGAAGCGCGTTTACCGTTCCCGCAAGATATCTGTCGCGAAAGCCGCTGCCGAGTGCGCGATAGGTCGCCGCCTCTACGTCCTTGAGCTCTTCAAGCGTGGGAAAAGCATAATATTCGCCTTTGTTTTTGCCGAACCGCTCGCAAAGGCGCTCGATTATGCCCTTTATGCGCGGTATATTATTGTTTGCGCTTATTATGAACGAAAGCACAGTCTCGTCGAACTCCTGTTTGAGAATACGTATTCCCCTGCCGCCCGACACCTTTTCGCCGAGCTCGGGAAACACGGACAGGCGGTTTGTGATAGAGGCGTAATCCGTATCGAGATCGAAATAGCGGTTGAAATATTCGGGCTCGTCCGTATCGACATACGTCGTGTCGCCCTTCATTGTGACACGCGCACGCTTGTCCGTCGAAAGAATAATATAGTCCTGTTCGCCGAGCTTTGTATATCGAAATACCTGTCCGCACTCGAGCGTCGCTTTGGGCTCGAAATATGTACTGTCGAATGTAATCATGACGTATACAAAAACGGGATTACCGCACTACGGCAATCCCGCTCCTTCCTTTCGTTACTGAGCTTTAACGTCGGTGTCGGGATAGACACTTACGCGCTTTTTGTTATTCTTCTTTTCGAACTTGACTCTGCCGTCGACAAGCGCATAGAGAGTATCGTCGCTTCCGATACCTACGTTTACGCCGGGATGAGTAGCCGTTCCGCGCTGACGAACGAGAATATTGCCTGCAAGCACAAGCTGTCCGTCATAACGCTTTACACCGAGGCGCTGTGCCGCCGAATCTCTGCCGTTCTTCGACGAGCCCATACCTTTTTTATGAGCGAATAATTGTATATTGATAAACATTGCAATTTTACCTCCTGGATTATTATGTGGTTTGGTGCATTTGCTCCGACAAAACAGGTTGTTTCCTATTTGTATTCGAGCTTGATGTACTTGGAAAAGCCTTCGTGCAAATCGGCTATTCCGCAAAGCATGGTGTCGAGTATTACGTCGGCGTCATGTCTCCGAGCCTCTTCGAGCTCCGGGAGTTTCATAAACAGATATCCCCTGTCGAAGTCTCGCTTGAGTTCCAAATTTATGCCGACCACACTCATAAGTCCGAGCACCGCAGTCTGTACCACCGACGAAAGCGCCGCGCAGACTATGTCCTCGCCCTCTTCGCCGTAGTCCGTATGTCCGTCGCACTCGACGCATACGATGTGACCGTTTTCGCGCTCGATCTTGACTTCGGTCATCAGCCGATTGCGCTTACTTTAACGGTCGTAAACTGCTGTCTGTGACCTTTCTTTTTGCGCTCGTTCTTCTTTGCTTTGTACTTGAAAACAATTATCTTGCGATCTTTGCCGTGAGCCACGACCGTCGCTTTTGCTTTCAACGCTTCGGCGTCCTTACCGCAAACGACATTCTCGCCGTCCACCGTCATGAGTACATTAAGTTCGACTTCCGTGCCGGGCTCCTTGTTTATCTTCTCAAGCTTGAGTGTGTCGCCGACAGCCGCTTTGTACTGCTTTCCGCCTACTTCTACGATTGCATACATTATATAAAGCACCTCCTGTAATAGTATCCGTTGTAAAGGCAGTCTCGCGACATTTAAGCCTCTTCCAAACGACTCGCTTGATATTATACTCAATCATATCGAAAAAGTCAAGCGATTTTATGCGGGTATATTTGCGCGACCTTTTATTAAAACCAAGACTCTCAAAAAGGCTTTTGTTATGTTATCCGCGCCGATGTTTAAGCCATTTAAGAACAACAGGACTCTCAAACTGCATCGACCTTGACGGCTGCATAGCTGAAGAAGTTTTAACTGCTTATGAAACAACAAGACTCTCAAACATAGGAACTTCCTCAAAAGCCGTGAGCTCTGTTTTAACTGCTTATGAAACAACAAGACTCTCAAACCAGGAACTCGGCATATCTACGGGAAGCGTAGTTTTAACTGCTTATGAAACAACAAGACTCTCAAACAAAAGGAGGCTTTAACTTATGGAAACGATAGTTTTAACTGCTTATGAAACAACAAGACTCTCAAACTTGCCGCAAGGTCCTTATCGCGGCGCTCGTGTTTTAACTGCTTATGAAACAACAAGACTCTCAAACAAACTTCCCGGACGTTAACGCCGAATATAAGTTTTAACTGCTTATGAAACAACAAGACTCTCAAACAGCCCGTTGACCTATCCGGCAGCAACATATGTTTTAACTGCTTATGAAACAACAAGACTCTCAAACTTTGCCTTGTCCATTAGTTCTCACCTCCGAGTTTTAACTGCTTATGAAACAACAAGACTCTCAAACTTAAAGCACCAAAACAAGGCTGGTAGTGGAGTTTTAACTGCTTATGAAACAACAAGACTCTCAAACCTCAAATTCGGAGATCTGAAAACCGCGTATGACTGATACGGCTGTTTCAATAACCAAACAAGAGCATTTTTATTTTAACATCAATCCGGCGATTTGTCAACGATCTCACACAAATCTTCGGTTATGATTATGGTTCGCTCTTCTCGTAGCACTCCCCTTTTTATGCCGCTTTCCATAAGCAAAAGTCCGACTTTTTCCAAAGCGCAATGTCTGTACAGCTGTTTAAGCTCGTCATCGGTCAAAACGCTTTTAAGATGAACGAATACGAAAAACCTCGACTTTTTAAGCTCGATCATCGCATTGATATAACAGATTATCTTTTCGAGTATTCCCGAGTAATATTCTTGCAGTCTAACTTTTCCGAGTTTTAAAATGTCGGAAACACACATTTCGTCGAACGTAAGCGACAATGAAAGTCTGTCGAATAAGCTGCTATAATATAAGGCAAGCTCTGTGTCCAGTTTGTTTTGCAACACTTGAAGTTCTCCGTCCGCAGATATCTTTTCGAGATTCTTATATAATGAAGACGTAAGTTTCTTATCTTCGAAATTCAGCGAAAAAATGTCGCGGACAAATTCTCCGTTCTTTTCGAACGAGAGCCTGTTTTCACCGTCGAGAAGCACGAAATTTCCGTCTTCTCCTTCGAACTGCGCGCCGAGTTCTTCAACAAGCGCATAAAACTCTTTCGGGCTTTCTATTGCTAAAACCTTAGGCACATGGGGATCCATTTCAATAGGCGTTTCTATTTTATGGTGTATTATTTTACAGATGGTTTCACTCATATTTCCACTATCCTGTCCGTACTGTCGAGCGTCGTTTTTTGCTCCTCACCCATCAGATATTCGATTTTTGCAAACTGGTTTTCCGTGACTTCGAGCATTTCGATCAGACCCTCGGGCGGCAGATTGTCTCTTACCTTTTGTCTGATAAGCGCACTCGTAACATTATTTATCACAAGCTTTGTGTAGACCGATTTTTGCATCATGATAAACCCGTTTTTCAGAAGAAATTTTCTGAAATGAGCATAGTCTCGCCTGTTCTTATCCGACAACATCGGCAAATCGAAAAATACCATAAGTCTCATAAATCTAAAGTTCACGATTCCATTCCACATCTTCGGGAAAGAGCATTTCCTCTGTGTTCCCGTTTTGAAGCGCCTGAAAAACGCTGCGCGCATATTGCCGAACGGCAAGATCGAACGTAGTGCTCTTTCCGCCTATCGTAACATTATAGTTCAGAATATCCGCCATTTTTATTTTGAAATCCTTATCCCCGTTTTCGATCGAAAGCGCAAGCCTGTCCACATACGGACGAAACGGCTCCATAAGATCGCTGGATAGATTGAATTGATTGAACTCGTTGCATGCCAGATTCCGAGCTGTGTCATATATCCGCTTGCTACCACTTCCCGATTGAATGCAGACAATAAAATCGCATAACCGTAGTTTAGACAGCCGTTCAGAAATGTGTCGTCGCGCCTGCTTTCTCCGCCCTCGAACAAGCTGTTGAAATAAACCTTTGCGGCGTGCCCTTCTCTGTTTGTCCTATCTCCGTCCGTAACCTGCGAGGCATATTCGACAAGCATATCCGCTTCCTTGATTTTTCCTCGTTCCCATAATATTTTAGATTGCTCGATTATTTTGCGCATAATGATTATGCGCCACACGGAATCGCGCGCCGATTGCTTCCACATGATCTGCTGTTTATATCGTTTCGAGGTATTATGCGCGCCGTAATACGGCAAAAGCTCCGAAGACGGATTACACTTTTCGTCGCAAAATATCACCTTTATGTTGTTTTTCGTGAGTTCGTTCAACAGGGCTGCCGTCATGGAGACAGCCGTGCTTTGGACGATAAGAGTATTTATTTCGTTTATGAATATTCTCTTTTCGGTTTCGCCGCGGATAATCATAGCATTCAATCGCAGTTCGAGCTTGACCCGAGATTTCACGACCACCGTCCTGAAGCCCACCGCTTTAAATCTTCATGCGGCGCTCTGTAAGTCCGCATTCCGATGTATGCACAACTGTTATATTCATATCGGTAATATTTTGGTTTATCAGCAATATTCCGCACCTCTTCCCGCAGCCTACTAAAGACAAGTCAGCAGCTTCGGCGTTGCACTTCATAAATTTGACGCATTGTAAGAGCACTTTTGCTTGATCGATAACAGATAAAGCAACAAACTTTTCTCTTGACTTACTCAAATTGCCTCGAAAGGTGCGTACCGACGAAAGTCCGCCGTATATTTTGCGACCGAGCCTTTCGATTATTTCGTCGTAGAGCTTCAGATTGTTTATCGCGTTCACCGCGCATTTCACCTCTTTGAAGCGGTTGGTCGACATCTCGAATTCAGCTCTATTTCGTTCTTCGTCGGAGATGCGTTTGCTTTTATCCGCCTCGTCGAGTTTCGCAAGCGCCTTAACATACCTGTCTGTTTCCGAAGATGTATACCACTGCACGGCGTTGTGCAATAATATCCGACTACCTGTTATTCCCGCGATCCAGCCAGGAGTGCCGTTTATCTCGAGAAGCGTGTGGGTTTTGATTTTTTCGACAAGCACCGTCGGGTCTTTAAGCCTGCGAACATTACAAAGATAATTCATTACCGCACGGGAATCGTTCTTCGATTTATAATCTACGATTATGGGAATCGCCTCGAGTGTTTTTATGGGATTTCCCTTTTTATCGACCGATTTCACAACGACAAAATATGCGGTAAACGGGCTTTTGAATCCGCCGTATTTCTCAACATCGGCATAGGGAGACAGGCTGCCTGCTTTACCCTCTTTTCTCGGAAGCTGTGCGCCGCCGTCTTTACCGTAGACGGTTTCATCATAAAACTTGCCTTTTCCGGTAAATGCATAGCGAGTCACTCCAATGCTGCATTTTCCCACGGTTGCTTTCACTTTCACGAGCGTATCTTGTCCGTGCCATGCACCGTCGATTTCTCTGTCGAATATTTTCGTGCGATCGTAATTGCGCCATTTATCGTAAGTATCTCTCGATTTAAACCAAGCTTCCGAATACCTCGTATCGAAAACATTGCCTACGACAATATTCAGATAGGCGTCGCGGGCATGATGTAAATCGTTTGTCTCTCTGCACTTTACGATATCGTACTTGCTTTTGAAATCGGAAACATTCGAGCCTTTGCTGTAAAAGATTTTCGTCCCCGAATTTTCGTATTTACGTTTCAAAAGCTCGGCAACAGCCTTTGCCGTCTGCCCTGTAACTACGAGCTGTCGGCTTATGAAGTCGTTGTAATCGCTCTCGGCAAGAGGCTCGGTTCTTGTAAGAAGCGAATACTTTTTCGCGCTCATCAATCCCTGTGCCTTAAGCCTGTCCCACATTTTGCGCATACTGCGGAACTGTTCGGGAACAGGATAGATATTTGTCTTTTTTGCATTACACTCTCTGTACACGAGCACTTTATTGTCGATACTGTCGTCCTTGACAAGCGACTGCGGCACTATGTGATCGACGTCGTAAGTGTTGCCGTTTAGATCGTCCAAAGATATTTGTCTGCCGCTGTAAGCACACTTACCGAGTTGCAGAAAGTACAGATAGAGTCGTTCCTGCCGCAAATCGCTTTCCGATCTCGTTTTAAGTTCCGACAAGAGTTCATCCACGTCGTGCGCCGTTTCGTAAAGCTTTTCAATCTTCATCTTGCGTGATTCCGTGCGCTTTCCCTTTTCGCCGCAGCCGCGCGTAACTTCGACGAATATTTTATCCGGCGCTCTGTCGACGGCGGAAATACATTCGTCGGTCATTTTAAGCGCCTGCCACACGCCTCTGCGTACTTGCGGATTTAACCCCATGTCCTCCAAAGCTCCGTATGCAATATCTTCGGAAGACACGTTGTTTTCGGCGTCGATGGCTTCCATGAACGTAAACCTCTTGTCCCATAATATTCTATTGAGATTGAGATTTGTTTCATACAACATGGAAATAACGGTAGCGACCTCTCCCGTTTCCCTATAGGCTCCCTTTATTTCGCTTAAGAATTTTTTCGACAGTTTTCCGAAATCCTTAAACGACGTTATTCCTTTAAGCCGTTTTAAGTTCTCGGCTATTTTGCCAATGTGTCCGTATTCGGACTTTATAAGATTCTCTACGATTCCTTTATCGGTATTCAGCGTGTGCCAAAGAATTATATCTTCGCATATGTCTGTATTTTCGTCGACAAAATCTCCGAGTATATTTTTTAGCATAATATACGAACTCATGCTCACGTTTATTTCGCCGTCGAAACCGGAAAGCGATATTTCGGATTCTCTCGAGCTCGGCGCCCAGCCCCTGTCGACGATATATTTCCGAATGCGATTTTTCGTCACACGCTTATCTTTTAAAAACAAATCGTTGTAAATTGCTTGTTTAAGCTCGACGCTTATGGGTTGTTCGTCTATTTTAAGATTATTCAGTTGATTGAGCGTGTTGAATTTTTGATAAAGTATCGAACATTTCGGGAGTGTGTTTTCGCAATAGAGATACGTGCACTTGTTCGTCATGCGGCGCATAAAGCTCTCGTTGCTTTTGGCTCTGTCTATTTTTTCGTCGAAATTCCACGGCAAAATTCTGCCTTCGGATCTCCTGATTGCCCAACTGTTACCCTTATCCCCGTCTTTCAAATGGTATGTATTTAAAGGTCCGACATAGTAAGGTATTCTGAATTCGAAAATACTCTTTATCTTATTCGCAATGCTCAGTCCGCCGTCGACTGCCGAGGCGAAATCGGGATAATCGCGGCAAAGATTTTCGAGAATACGGTTCAGCTCGACTCCGTTTATTTGGTAAGGAACCGTGCCGTTGTCGGCGTTAAGTATCTTAGGCAAAAAATCTCCGTTTTCGATTTCCGACAAAAGCTTTTCCTTCTCCGTATCGCCGTCCGAAACCTTGACTTCGCTCACTATCTTTTTCAAAAATTTATCGAACTCGGCTTTATCCGTACACTTTTTTAATTTGACTTTTTTCTTCCCGACCTTTGTGTAGCCGATATACGCCGCATAGTTATTCTTTTCCGAAACACTCTTAAAAACCTTCAGATATGTCTCATGCGGGCAGTTCTCGGCTAAAAACTTTTTAAGACGGCGCAAATCGGAAGCGTGTTTGTCGTAGATCTTAATCATCGCTTCGGATATATAATCGTTGCCGTCAAGAGTTTGTTCGAATACGATATAATCGTAAATCTTTTTCAGCGCCTGCAAGTATGCGAAATCGTCTCCGAAAGTATCTTCGTATGCCGAAAATTCATCTTCGGTCATGCCCTTGAACGAAATACTTTTGAGCTGCTTATATTCGTCGTTATCGAATATGTCGCACGGTTTTGCGCTGCCGCCGAGCATAAGCGTCACTATATCTTTAAGCGGAGATTTCATCGCGTTCAAAAGTGAGCGACACTTTTTCTTTTTGTCGTTTAAGCGCAAAGACTTATTTAAGGCAATTTCTTTAAGCTCGTCCGACTTCTCGGCGGAAATAATAGGCGTATTTTCAAAGAAGCTCTCTTCGGCGGCTTGATTGAGCTTATCCAAAAGCACGCGAAAATCATGTATATCGCTCATGGACTGACCTTCAAACAGGAAATGACCGCGATACTTTACAATGTGGTGAACGGCAAGATAGTACAATCTCAAATCGTACTTCTTATCTCCGTACATAAGGTCTTTTCTTAAATGATATATCGTCGGGTATTCTTTATAAAATGTCTTATCTGTGTAATTCTTATCGGCAAACAGTGAATAAGGCGCGCCCAATATCGCGTCCTTATCCTCATATACAAAACCGCTGTTATTTAGACGCGGAAAGAACAACGAGTCCGACATATACGGTTCGAACAGTTCTTGAAGAAGATCTACACGCCATGCTCGCCGTTGCAACCTTCTGCGCGCCGTACGTTTCGATCTTCGCTCTGCCGCAGTTTTCGCTTCCTCGAACAAACGCACAGCCCATAAGTCTTTTCCCTTCGCACGAAGAAGTTCGTAATCTTCGTTCGTGCAGGCTATGCCGACCGAATCGGTTCCTACATCGAGTCCCAAATAAAATTTTTCCATATGTACCTCCAAGCGCTTGACTTTTTCGTATCGTATGAATATAATGTAGGTATGAACAACAAGACAAAGTTCAAATAAAAATTTATTCCAATCACTTAATCGCAGTGGCGAACAAGCTCCCGAAAGGGAGTTTTTTGTTATAGCCCTTTATATCGCTATCCGATACACTTTTCTTCCCATCCGAGTCTTACAAGAATTTTTTTATAATATAGCATATTAAGCAGAAAAAGTAAAGATATTTTAACACATATTCGAAAATTTTAAAATCAAGTAGCTTATTACAAAACAGTTCGTCTTGGTTTATATATTAAAAGCAGTCCATTGCCGACTGCTTTTATACCCTACGATATGAATTCAACCTTAATACCTCACGCTTATGCTTCGCGCTTCGTAACAGGCGTGTGCTCTAACCGGCTGAGCTACAATCCCGTAACTTTCGAATAATTTATCTTTCGTCTCCTCACGCTT
>CAJULE010000002.1:0-8161 GCA_910587445.1 uncultured Christensenellaceae bacterium | reverse complement strand
GCTGAGCTACAATCCCGTAACTTTCGAATAATTTATCTTTCGTCTCCTCACGCTTTACAAAACAAAAACAGCCCATAAAGAGCTGTTTTGGTGGGATTGAGAGGACTCGGACCTCCGACCTCACGCTTATCAGGCGTGTGCTCTAACCAGCTGAGCTACAATCCCGTAACTTTCGAATAATTTATCTTTCGTCTCCTCACGCTTATGCTTCGCGCTTCGTAACAGGCGTGTGCTCCGACCGGCTGAGCTACAATCCCGTAACTTTTTTAACAAGCGTGCGCCTTTTTTTTCGTCGACATTATCGACCCTATGAAAATAGGGGCAATCAATGCCCCTAAGTGTCTTGTGGTGGAGGTAAGCGGGTTCGAACCGCTGACCCCCTGCTTGCAGGGCAGGTGCTCTACCAGCTGAGCTATACCCCCACAAAACCGCTGCTGACGGACAGCTTCTATAATATATCAAATAGCGGACGATTTGTCAAACATTTTTACCGTGTTTTCCGAAAAAATTTCAGGCTTTTTTTATAATAAGTCATAACGGCGAGTGAGTAAACCAAACATACGTAATTTTCAGGACATCAAGACCCGTGCCTTCCGCGCCTATGCTTATCTTTCGGGTTCTTATGCGCCTTTTGCTTTTTATCGGACTTTCTGCCGTAATCGCCCTGAGCTCCGTTATGCGTATGCTGCGTACGGCTTGCGTCGGTCGTCGTCCTGTCGTCGATATGCTCGACGTCATGTGCGGAGAGCTCTACCACGTCGCTGTTATACACATCGGAAATGGGGCGACCGAAATCGTCGTATTCGATCCCGTCGTCGTCACCGTCGTCGAAGCCGTCGAAAAAACCGCCGAACAAGCCGTCGAAAAGTCCGCCGAACAGACCGCCGCCGAAAATATCCTCAAACAAGCTCCCGGACGAGGCGCGGCTTCCGCCCGAAATATATACTTGCGAAGGGTCGATGTCCACGGTTTTGATCGGCTCCTGTTCCTCTTCGAACACGATAGTACTTAAATCGTGAGCTTCGTAGCCGCACTTTAGACACTTATGCTTGCCTTTGCCGATTTCTTCCCCGCAAATGGGGCACTTCATAACTTTTTCACCTTCTTGCTCGAACTATTTACAGACAACCGTCAATCCAACTGCATAGTTTTTTCGACCGTACCTTCCCCGCTGACGAAGAATCGCAGAGCAAACGCCCTACCCTGACTTTTGCCGATAACCTTCGCAGAAGGCTCCGCGCCGTCTATGTATAATGCCATTGTCGGCTCCGTTTGCTCTCTGTCGTCGTAAACTTCTATGAAAGCAAGAGTAGGCTCGGGATAAAGCCCGAATTTGTAGACCTGCTCTCCCGCCATGACAGCGTGGCGATTTGCTTCCGCAGATTCTATTTCGCTCGAAAGAACCTCATTCGGAATATTTTTAACGAACTCCGTAAGCGCACGCATGGTTTCCTCGCTTGCACGCAGTGCACCGTCGATACGGTCAACCAAAAGCTGTTTCATTTGCATAGCACTTTTCCTCCGTCTTTTTATCGTAACATCTTTTAAAAAAGATGTCAAGTGTTTTTTCCGTATCATGGCGCTTTTCATTCGTTTTGATTGACTCTTTGCCCCCGATTTGGTATAATCGCCTTATGAAAAGCATTATTCCCGTACTTGCCCTCATAACGTCGATCTGTTCGTTCTGCATGGGAGCGCTGTGCCTCGTTTTGATGATACTTATAGGCTATATCGGAGCGCCTGTCGGGCTTGCCACCTTTGTCGTGCCCTGCCTCGTGACCGATATTGTTGTCGCGGCTCTATCTGCCTCGACGAATTTCTTCTTTATGAAATCGAAGATATGCCGTGCGGGCTTTATAATATCCATAATAGATATAGCCTTGATAATTGCGACATTCATAGTCATGTTTGCCTTTTGACGGCAAAGCAATCCATATGAAAAAACCTACGGTTTGATCCGTAGGTTTTTGTTATATTGCAATTATGTTCGAAGAGATTACTTCGCGTCGACTTTAGCCATGTGGCTGATGAGGTCGAGAACCTTGTTCGAGTAACCCCACTCGTTGTCGTACCAGGATACGAGCTTGAAGAAGTGATCGTTGAGCGCGATACCTGCTTTCTTATCGAAGATCGAAGTGCGGGGATCGGTTATGAAGTCGGAAGAAACCACGTCTTCGTCGGTATAGCCGAGTATACCCTTCATAGCGCCCTTGGACGCCTTTTCGACTGCTTCGCAAACCTCGTCGTAGGTTGCCGCCTTTTCCGTGCGAACGGTAAGGTCTACTACGGACACGTCAAGCGTGGGGACGCGGAACGACATACCCGTGAGTTTGCCCTTAAGCTCGGGAATAACAAGCGCGCAAGCCTTTGCCGCACCCGTCGAGGACGGAATGATGTTGCCCGCAGCCGCTCTGCCGCCGCGCCAATCCTTCTTGGAAGGACCGTCGACAGTCTTTTGCGTAGCCGTCGTCGAGTGAACGGTGGTCATGAGACCTTCGACGATGCCGAACTTGTCGTTTATTACCTTTGCGAGAGGAGCAAGGCAGTTCGTCGTGCAGGACGCATTGGAGACTACCTTCATATCCTTATTGTACATCTCGAGGTTTACGCCGCATACGAACGTCGGGGTCTCCTTGTCCTTTGCGGGAGCGGAGATGACGACTTTCTTAGCGCCGCCCTTAAGGTGAGCGGAAGCGGCTTCCGTCGTGCAGAACACGCCCGTAGACTCTACTACGTAATCGGCTCCGCAGGACGCCCAATTTATGTTTGCGGGATCTTTCTCGGCGAAGAACTTTACTTCCTTTCCGTCGACAACGATAGCGTCCTCTTTGACCTCTATCTTGCCCTCATATCTGCCGTGAATCGAATCGTATCTGAGCATATATGCCGCATACGAAGGCTCCAAAAACGGGTCGTTTATGCCGACGACCTCGACATCCTTACGCTTAAGGCTGGCTCTGAAAACGAGACGACCGATTCTGCCGAAACCGTTGATACCGACTTTAATCATTGCTATAAATCCTCCAAAAATTTTATTTTTTGTTTGTTTTGCGGCAAGGCTTTACACTCACCGCCTTTTATTATAAACTTTTCGCGGCATTTAATCAAGCAAAATACGCTCATAAATATAACAATTTTTTCAATCTCAAAGCTATTACTATTTCGGGCGCGCAAAAAGTTTTGGCAAGCGAGCGTAAAATTTTGTCAAGCGTTTTCCCCGAAAGGTCTGTACGGTTTATGCCGAGCTTGTTCATCTGCTTATTGACCGCCATTTTAAACGGCACTTTCGGAAGCATGAGACAGCCGGCAAAAGCGTCTGCCTGCGCTTCGCTCGCGGGACGCGAATCGAGACGGTCGTCCGAATAGACGTCGGAAAGTTCCCCCGCGTCGCACACAAAATGCTTTTCGCTTTGAGTTCCCGAAAGATCGAACGAAAGCTGCCTTTCGTCCCCGCTCTCGTTGTGGAGATACAGATGTGCGAGCGCATGAAACACCGCATAGTTATACCAAGGCGTATCGTCCCTGTCGACTATGGCGCGCTCGACGAAAATATCCCCCGCCGCCATGACTATTGCTTTGCCGTCCTTTATGCGAAGGGTCTGCGGCTCGGTCGCCACGGCGCAAAGAGAATACGGAGAATCGGAAAGATAAACTGTGCGCACGGAAGCGCCCAAGTACTCCGCAAGCCGCATGGCGTCCGTCGGACGGGGCGAGCGCATACTCTGCCCCGACTCGTACAACAGTCTTGCCGCCGCGTCCTCCATTTCGTAATTCGCCATTACGGGATTGCCCGCTATGCTTCTGTCTCCGTCGTATCTTATCAATTTTCTCTCCTTCCGCTTTTTGAAAATTTACGTGACCGCCGTCCGAGAAGCACGCAGTCGCTTAGACGATGTTTATTTCGTCCACAGTTTTTGAGGCGATAGAAACGAGTATAAGCGACAGCAGGCGACGAGGACAAGGGAGCGTACTTTCCGTACGTGACCGCCGTCCGAGAAGCACGCAGTCGCTTAGACGATGTTTATTTCGTCTCAAATAAGGTTTTCGGGATTAAGACATTTAAGCTCGTCTATAACAAACATACCGTCCTTTCTGATGAGCTTGTCGTCGAACCATATCTCGCCGCCGCCGTACTCGGGCGTCATGATGAGCACGAGATCCCAATGCACTGCGGACTTATTCCCGTTGTATGCGTCCTCGTAGCAAGCGCCCGGCGTGAAGTGAATACTGCCAGCTATCTTTTCGTCGAAGAGTATGTCGCCCATGGGAGTGGTCACATAGGGATTTACGCCTATAGCGAACTCGCCCACATAGCGCGCGCCCTCGTCCGTATCGAACACGGCGTTGCACTTTTCGGTGAAGTTCGAGGTCGCCTCTACTATCTTGCCGTTTTTGAAAACAAGGCGCACGTCCTCGTATCGCGTGCCGTTTTCGATGGACGGCGCGTTGTAGTGAATGACGCCGTTTACGCTGTTTTTGACGGGAGCCGTGTAGACCTCGCCGTCGGGAATGTTCATGTGTCCCGCGCATTTTACCGCAGGTATGCCCTTGATCGAGAAGGTAAGGTCGGTATCCCTTGCGACGAGGCGAACCTTATCGGTCTTATCCATGAGCTTTTTGAGCGCGTCCATAGCCTTATCCATTTTGGAATAATCGAGGTTGCAGACATTGAAATAGAAATCCTCGAACTTCTCGGTCGTCATGCCCGAGAGCTGAGCCATGGAATAATTAGGGTAGCGAAGTATTACCCAGCGGGTCTTTCCCACGCGCGTGTCGTGGTGAACTTCCTGCGCGTATATGCGCGAATACATATCTATCTTTTCGCTAGGGACATCGGACAGTTCGTAGGAGTTCTTGTTGCCGCGAACGCCTATATAGCACTGCATATCCTTCATTCGGACAAGCGCATAATCGCGGAGTTTTTCGAAGTACTTTTCGTCCGCACCGCTGCGAAGAACGCGTTCCACCTGCGAGTCGAACAGTTCGACGAAAGGATAGCCGCCTGCCGCATATACGGCTTTTACAAGCTCCTCTATGAGCTCGCTCGAAATATCGGTCGCCTCTATGAGCACCCTGTCGCCCTTTTTTACGGCAACGGAATAGTTCACGAGGTTGTTTGCCAAAGTGATAAGTCTCGGATCTTTCATATGTATTATTACCTCCTGAAGAAACGTCGTGAAAAAGTCGTGCAAGCAATCTTTTTCATTTATATTATAGTATCCTATTCGCAAAAAGTCAAATGCTTTCGACTTTAAAAAAGCGCGGCGATGGGCTTAAAAGAGGCAGAGACTATCCTTTTCGTCGCTCAAAACAGACGGTTTAAAAAGTTGACTTTATGCCGTGCGTATGGTATAATCGTATCGTTAAATTAAACAGATAATGGAGGTTATCTTTTTATGGCATTGGTTACGACTAAGGAAATGTTCGCTAAGGCGTATGACGGCGGTTATGCAATCGGCGCGTTCAACGTCAACAACATGGAAATGATCCAGGGTATCGTCGAGGCGGGCAAAGAAGAGCACGCGCCCCTTATACTTCAGGTTTCGTCGGGAGCGAGAAAGTATGCTAATCCCCGCTACCTCAAGAAGCTTGTAGAGGCGGCAGTCGAGGACTCGGGACTTCCCATCGCTCTCCACCTCGACCACGGAGACACGTTCGAGCTTTGCAAGTCGGCTATCGACGACGGTTTCACTTCCGTAATGATAGACGCTTCGCATCACTCGTTCGAGGAAAACATCAAACTCACCTCTCAGGTAGTCAAGTACGCTCACGATAAGGGCGTAGTCGTAGAGGCAGAGCTCGGCAGACTTGCGGGCATAGAGGACGACGTGAACGTATCGGCTGAAAACGCAATGTACACCGACCCCGATCAGGTCGAAGAATTCGTCTCCAAGACGGGCGTAGACAGCCTTGCGATCGCGATCGGCACTTCCCACGGCGCGTTCAAATTCAAGGGCGACCCCAAACTTCGTTTCGACATTCTCGAAGAAGTGGCTCGCAGACTTCCGAAGTTCCCCATCGTGCTTCACGGAGCAAGCTCGGTCATACCCGAATACGTAGACATCATTCAGAAAAACGGCGGTTCGATGCCCGGCGCGCAGGGCGTTCCCGAAGAGATGCTCAGAAAGGCGGCTACGCTTGCCGTATGCAAGATCAATATCGACTCCGATTTGCGTCTCGCGTTCACTGCGGCGATAAGAAAGCACATGAACGAAAATCCTTCGCACTTCGACCCTCGTCAATATCTCGCACCCGCACGCGAGCTTATAAAGCAGGCTGTAAAGCACAAGCTCGTGAACGTGCTCGGCTGCAACGGCAAGGCGTAAGACAAGACATACTTAAAACAAAACAACTCCTCTCGGCGCCGAGAGGAGTTTTTTAACGGAAATTTTTTTAGCAAACAATCTTTTGCATTATTGTTTAGACTTACGATCTATTACATAACCTTTATCTGTATATTGTTTAATTTTGGTTTTTGCTTCTTTCTTGCTATTTTCATAAACTTTCTTTACGAACCCTTCCCTGTCGTCCGGGGTCATTTCTCTTGTAGTCATAGTCGTCACCAATTTATCGTTCCACAAATCGTTTTTCGTTTGGGAAGATACGGTACGCATTGGCGCAGAAAAGCCGGTCTTCTTCTTTGTTTTACACGAAGGACAAACAGCACTTACTCCAAAACTACCCATATATGTAGTTGTACTTCTGATTTCCCCTCTTTCCTCTTTTACATCTGTATATCCGTTAAATTTCCATTCCAATTCATTTAGTTGAAAATATCTTCCGCAGTGATCGCAAATAGCGATATTATTGCTTAAATCCAATTCCGCACCGCTTTGTACACCTTCTATTTTTCCGGCATACGCATTGACCCAAATAATAACCGCAGCAATGGCGCCGACAACGATGGAAACAACAACGCATATTGCTTTTTCAAAAAAATCAAAACCATGCACTTGAATACATATTACCACAACACTTACAATCAATGCGATTACTATAGGGATAGACGTAAACAATACTCGTTTTTTTTGTAGTGTTTGCAACTTCTTCTCGTCGGCTTTGGGATTGACTAATTTCATATATCTTTCTCCTAACATTCTATTTTATTATATAAAAACGCCAAACAATTGGCAAGTATTTTACATATAATTTCGATTCTTATTTATCAAATCAGCCCGATTGCGGCAGACCGTTGTCCTTGAACTCTTCCCTGTTCATGCTGCCTATCATGGTCTTGACTTTCGGATATATAAACGCGACGATTAAAAGCAAAACGGCGTGCACGGCAAATGCTATGGGCGCACATTCGAGAGTCTTAAACGCATCGACAATATTGTAGCCGCGATCAAGCACAAATATCAAGACCTGATAGATCATGCCTATTATATAGACCGAAGTGAGTCCGGCAAGCCCAACTCCGAATACCTTGCCTGCATTTATCGTTTTAAATCTGCGCACAGACGTTCCCGCAATAAAACTTCCGACAGCCATTCCTATCAGATATCCGAACGTGGGTTCGAGCACATATTTATAGCCGCCGCCGTATGCGAACACGGGCAGCCCCACAAGCCCCAGGGCTATATACAAAATCTGCGACGCCGCACCGTCCGTCCCTCCGAGCACGAGCCCGGAAAGCACGGCAAAAAACGCTTGCAGTGTTATGGGAAACGGCTCGCACCTATACGAAGCGAGCGCACCTATTACGGTAAGCATTGTGAAATAGCTTATTCGTATCAAGCGTTTGACCTTCATGCCTTAAGTCTACCACACTTTTTGTCTGTTGGCAAGGGGATTTTTGTTTTACTTTGCGGATTGAGAAAAGTATACACATTGCATTTGCGGCTTTTGAAAAAGCTGCGGAAAAAGATCTTGCGCCTTTTTCGGAAAAGGCGACCAAAAAGAGTTTTTGCGCAAACGAAACATTGCGCATTGTGTTTGCGCCTTTTTCGGAAAAGGCGCGCCCAAAAACGTGTTTTTCGCGAATGTAGCAATTCGCAATATGTCTGCACCTTTTTTCGAAAAGGTGCGCCAAAAAGATGAAGGGAGAGGAACTTTCGGCTGTTCCTCTCCCTTTCAATTCCCTCTCCTTTAAACGATTTAGGGCGCCGCCCTAAAAACCCTTTTTAACGGTTTGGTTTGTGAAAACAGCTGCACCGAACGG
>CAJULE010000001.1:99747-233654 GCA_910587445.1 uncultured Christensenellaceae bacterium | reverse complement strand
CGCCGCCCGCCTCTTCGGCAGACAGCTTGTTTATCTTATCATATTATCCCTTCTCTTGTCAAGCGTTTTTACTCCCTTTTTTTAAATTTATTTCATCATTTTATATAAATCATACAAAAAATCCGCGCAAGGCAGTCCCTTATATTATATATGGTAAAAGCGGACTGTCGGAATTCGTATTTACCGCAATCGCAAGGAGCGTCGCGCGCTTGACTTTGCCTTTTGCGAGTGCTATAATACTGTTGCCGTTTTAAAAGAGACCGACGGCGCGGACGACGAATTTATGAGAATAGATAAATTTTTGAAAGTATCGAGAATACTCAAGCGCCGCAGCGTTGCGGCTTCCGCGTGCGACGAAGCGCGTGTTTTTGTCGGAGGCAAAGCGGTCAAACCCGCCTACCGCCTGAAAATAGGCGACGTCGTGACTGTCGTTTTCGGCAACCGCACGATAACCTTCGAAGTCAAAGGTCTCAACGAAAAGGCATCCAAGGAGGAAGCAAGCTCGCTGTATGAAATACGAAGCGAACAGTGACGAAAAAGTCGTTCGCGCGCTCGTGTTGTGCGCGGGAAGCGGCTCGCGCACGGGGCTCGCCTACAATAAAATGCTTCACCTGTTCGGACAGAAAACGGTGCTCGAGACGACGCTCGAAGCCGTCCTTTGCTCGGGAGTAGACAGCGTGCTTCTCGCGGTTGCGCCGCGCGACGAAAACTCCGTACGGGAGCTGATAGCGCCGTACGAAAACGTCTCCGTCTGCACGGGCGGCAAGACGAGAACGGAGAGCGTAAGAAACGGACTCGAAAGCCTCGCAAAGTGCGATATCGTCGTCATTCACGACGGCGCTCGACCGTACGTGACAGGCGATATGATTGCCGCAAGCGTCAAATCGGCAGTCGAAACGGGCAGCGGGATTGCCGCCGTTCCCGTCACGGACACAATAAAATCGACGGACGAAAACGGAAAAACGGTCACGCTCGAAAGAAGCAAGCTTTTAGCCGTCCAGACGCCGCAGACATTTCGTTATGACGAGATCCTCTCCGCCTACCGTTCCTTTAAAGGAACGCTGACCGACGATTCCGCAGTCTACGAAGCGGCGGGATATGCTCCGAGTTTTATAAGCGGCAGTCCCGACAACATCAAGATAACGACGGCAAGCGACCTTTTCGCGCACGACCGCTCGGACAAAACGGGCATAGGATTCGACGTCCATGAGCTTAAGGAAAACCGAAAACTCATACTCGGAGGCGTGGAGATCCCGTACGAGAAAGGACTTTACGGACACAGCGACGCAGACGTACTTGTTCACGCCGTAACAGACGGAGTGCTGTCCGCCGCCGGACTCCCCGATATAGGCGTGCTCTTCCCCGACGACGATCCCGCATACGAGGGAGCAAACAGCGTCGAGCTCCTTAAAAAGGTGCGCGAAGAAGCCGCCGAAAACGGCTATACCGCGGCAAACGTCTCGGCTGTCGTTATGGCACAGCGCCCCAAACTCGCGGGATATATCCCTCTTATGCGAGAAAACATAGCCGCCGCACTCGGCTTGACCGCCGAAAATGTAAACGTCTCTGCGACGACGACCGAACATCTCGGCATAATCGGCGAGGGCAAAGGCATGGCGGCAAGCGCAATAGTAAACATGAAAAAACAAGGATAACACGGAGTTACACATTTGGAAGCCGATCTCAAAAAACGCAAACGCTTTATGCGCCCGAAAATGCGCCCCGCACACGTAATCGTGCTCGGCTTTTTCGGCGTTATCGTTTTGGGCGCGCTCCTTTTGTGCCTTCCCGTAAGCGCAAAGAGCGGCAAGTGGATGAGTTTTCTCGACGCCATGTTCACGGCGACCAGCGCAGTTTCCACAACGGGACTTATAGTCATACCCGACACCGCGACTTACTTCAGTATTTTCGGGCAGATCGTTCTTATTATTCTCATCCAGTTCGGCGGCGTGGGCTTCATGTGCATAACCACCCTTCTGATGATCCTTTTGAAAAAGAAGATCACTTTAAAAGACAGGCTGCTGATGCGCACGGAATTCAACCAGGACGATACCCGCGGCATGGTGCGGCTCGGACGCAACATAATGCTCGTGACGCTCGCCATAGAGGGAGTAGGCTTTCTCCTTCTCATCTATCCTTTCGTGCGGCACAGCGGCGGCGTAGGCGTGTGGCAAGCTCTGTTTACTTCGATATCGGCTTTCTGCAACGCGGGCTTCGACATTCTCGGCACGGGCAATTCGCTCGGCGACTTTGTCGGAAGCGTAACGGTCAATCTCTCGGTTTCCTTCCTGATCGTGCTCGGCGGTTTCGGCTTTGTCGTACTTATGGATATTGGCAGGAACTTCAAAAACCCGAAAAAACTTTCGCTTCACTCAAAAGTCACCATCATAACTACGGCGGCTTTGATACTTGTGGGCTTTGTATTCTATTTCGCGGTGGAATACTCCCGCGCGTTCGCCGATATGAACGTCGGCACGAAAATGCTCGCCGCACTCTTTCAGTCCATTTCGCCGCGAAACGCGGGTTTTGCGACGGTCGATCAAAACTCTTTTACGTCGGCGAGCAAGTTCATGACGATGTTTCTCATGTTCGTCGGCGCTTCCCCCTGCTCGACAGGCGGAGGCATACGCACGACGACTTTCACAGTCCTTATCCTTGTAATGATAAGCGGCTTTTGGGAGAGCGACGACATAGTTGTGGGCAAGCATAAAGTAAACCTGCACACGGCGCGCAAAGCCATAAGCGTCTTTATAGCCAGCCTCGTAATAGTCATAGTCTCGTCACTGATACTGCTCATATCCGAGCAATCGACGGGAATTACGTTCGAAAATATACTGTTCGAATGTTGCTCCGCTTACGCGACTACGGGACTTTCCTGCGGGCTTTCGGCGCAAATGTCGGCAGTCGGAAAAATCGTGCTCATGCTCAATATGTTTATAGGGCGCGTAGGCACCGTGACCGTAAGCCTCATGTTCATACGTATCAAAAGCAGTAAGGACAATATAACTTATCCCGACGGAAACATCACCATCGGCTGAAAAAAATCACTCGGAAGGTATAACTGAAATGGCAAAAGCTATCAAAAAAGAATTTCTCGTGATCGGGCTCGGACAGTTCGGAACGGCTCTCACGAAACAGCTCTACGAAGAAGGTGCGTCGGTGCTCGTCATAGACAAGGATCCCGACAAGATAAACGAAATAGACGCATTCTGTACGCAAGCCGTCTGCGCGGACGCGACGGACGAACGCGCTCTCGAAAGGCTGGGCATAAAAAATCTCGACATAGCCGTAGTCTGCATAGCGAGCGAAATAGAAGCCAGCGTATTCATAACGCTGGCGCTCAAGCAAATGGGCTTGCCGCTCGTAATAGCAAAGGCACAGAACGACAAGCACAAACATATTCTCGAAAAAATCGGCGCGGACAGGGTCATAGTCCCCGAAGAGGAGATAGGCATAAAGCTTGCCGGCAATCTCACCCGCCCCAACATGGTAGAGATCCTCTCGCTGAACGAGCAGTTCCGCATAATAGAGATCAAGACGCCCGCCAAGTGGCAGAATAAATCGCTCATACAGTTGAAGCTCACGACTACCGAGCGCGTGACCATACTTCTCGTAAAGCGCGGAGATCAGATTATCGTCACGCCCGGAGGCGACTGCGTACTGCTCGAAGGCGACATACTGCTCATATCGGGCTCCCTTGCGGACACGAAGCGAGTCGCCGGTAAAGCAACGCAAGCCATACTCAACGATTTCATTTGATCAGATAAGCAGTATTTCTATCTTCGTATCGACCGTCATTTTGTCGAACATATCGTCCCCGAACCCTATCTCGCTTTCGAAGCGAGCGGGGTTCTTTTTATACAGTCTGTAGGCATATTTGAACGGGTCGGCTTTCACTTCCTTAGCCTTCTCCCAGCCCGCCTTTATCTGTCTGTCCATCTGCTTTGAAAGCGCGTCCTTTATGGAAGTGTTTATGTCGAGTATGGGCATACCGCTCTCCTTGAGCTCGGCGAGACGGTTGCTTGCCTCGGGCTCGACCTGTGCGTCCACGACCACCGTAACGGTAGGCTTGTCTTTAAAGCTTGCTTTCGCGTCCACGCCCTTTTTGCGCACAATAAAAGTCAGATTGCCGAAATCCACTCCGCCGAGCTCGAATTTCTCAAGCTTTACGGCTCCCCTATCCGACTGCGGATCGAGCCAGGTAAGAGCAAACGTCGTCTCCTCGTCGAACTCCGCGACCGAACGGTAGTTCTTGAATATTCGCGTGGTTTCGGCGGAAATTATCTGAGCTTTGCTCTGTCCGCCGCCTTCTCCTCCGCTCTGTCCGCCGCCCGAGCCGCCGCCTTCTCCGCCCGAACCGCCGCCGCTGTTTTCCTCGCCGCCGCCCTGTTCGCCGCCCGAGCCGCCTTCTCCTCCGCTCTGTCCGCCGCTCTGTCCGCCGCCGCTCGAATCCGACATTTCGATTATGGGAAGGTATGCGCCGCCGCCGATACTGTTGTTGTTTGCGGCAAATCTCACGAGCGACACCATGGGGATCTGAGCGTCCTCACCGGCAAACGACAGAAAGCTGCCGAGCGAAAACGCCGCCGATTTCGACAGATTCGCCGCCGTCTCTATGAGCTTTTTCGCCGTGTCCTTCGCCGCAACCACGGATATACCGTCGCTCAATCCGTCCGAGCTTATGAGACTTTCTATCTCCTCCTTGACGCCGCGCTCGCACAGCTCCTTTCCGAGCGCGAGCATCGCGCAGTGAGCAAGCTCGGCGCGCTTGCCGAGCGAACGGCTCAAATTGCTCATGAGCTCCCCCACGGACGAACCCGTGACGCTCTCGGCGGACTCGCTTCCGCCGCCCGTGCCGCCCGACGGAACGGTCACCGCCGCAGTAAGCTCGAGCTCATCGCCCTTCAAATCGAGACCTATCGCCGTGAGCATGACTCTCGAATCTATCTGCGGCATCTTGTCCGCAACGCTCGGGAACATGAAAAGGATAAGCGCCACGGCAACGAGCCCCCACTTGAATATCATCGCCTTTTTATTTCGATCGAGTTTCATTTTCCGCCTCCGTCCGAGTTTTATGGTCTTTGAACTTCATCATAATCCCGACGACGATCGCCGCCGCTATGGGTATTGCGAGCTGTATCACGAACGCAGGAATTGCCGCATAGTGCGTCGCAAACTCGAACAGCTTGAACTTACAGGACATACCAGTATTGAGAAGTATATATACGGCGAGAAAAGCAAGCCCCGAATAGAGCCACGGAACGCTCTTTCCTATCGCCGCCGACATCGAGCGCACGCAAGCGTATTGGAACAATCCCGCTTCGATGAGAAGTACGACCGACCATATAGTGAAAATTATGAGATCTATGCGGCCGAAGTTATAGCTTCCGACGTATTGATTCATATCCGAAACATTGCTTCCGTAAGAAATGAGGTGAGTTATCGCCCCGTAGGTTGCCGACATCGGAAGCGTCATGACGGTTGCGGCAATTCCGCAGATCGCTCCCGCTCCCGTGGCAAAAAGCTTCGTATGTTTTTTCAGCCGGACATCCTTGAAAAAGCAGAACAGCACGGGATAGTTCCCCGACCAAAGCGCAAACTTCAAAGGACTTTTCACCGCGTCGGCATTATTGTAAAGGGTGGGAAAGATGTCCGTAAAGTCTATGTCGCCGACAAACGACGTAAAGATGAGCACGGCGACCGTACCTATCGCAAGCGGCAGAACAAGCTCTCCTATGCGCCCGAGCCCGCGTCCGCCGCCAGCACCCATTACGGCTATGAGTAAACCGAGGACAACGAGAAACAGAAACCAATCTATATTTTCAAACACCGTTCCGCCGTAAAACAGCCTCAATTCCCCCATTATGAGAGCGAGCTTCGAAAGCGTCCAAAAGAACCCTACGACGCCTGTTATTATACATAAAACCCTCTTCAAGACCTTTCCGCATCTCGCGTTTTCGAGCTTTTCCATGACGAGCAGAGTAAAATACAGCGCCACGCAATCGAATACCGCGACGGCGAGCATAACGAGCCAGCCGTCCCGTCCCCCTTCCATTACGGCAAGCGCAGGCAGATTCAGGACGTTCATTCCGAGTCCTATGACAAACACGAGCGCAATAAGCTGCTTCGAGGAAATAGCCTTTGTACCTCTTGTTTCGTTATTTTCCACTCTCGTCCCCTCCTTTCGTCCGAGTACGGTTGTGAGTCCGTATACCGTACGGGCGCAGCGTCATATCTTTCCTCGGCGCCACCGTCATGCCGTCTTGCATATCGGGCAAAAGAGTGGGCGCAAACGGCGCGAGATAGGGCGAACCGAAGCTGTCCATTCGGCACAGATAGTGAACGGTGTAGACGCTTACGACGATTATTCCGAGCGCGCCCGCAAGTCCGCCCGCCACCGTGACTATAAGACGCATGAGACTCATCGTTCCCACTTCGTTCGGCGCAGTAAACAGAGCTATGCTCGAGAGCGCCGCAAGCATTACGGCGGGCGACGAAACAAGCCCAGCCTTTACTGCGGTATCTCCGAGAACTATCGCGCCGACTATGCTCATCGCCATACTGACGGCGCGGGGCATTCTCACGCTTGCGTCGCGTATGACCTCGAACAGAAGCAGAACGAACAGCATTTCCCACATGGGCGGCAGAGGCACGCCCTTTACGGCGTTCATGAGCGTTATGAGAAAGCGGTTCGGAAGCATTTCGTAATGATATATCTGAAAAGCTATATATACTCCGGGAAGAAGCACCGCAAGAAACAGCGCGAGCAGTCTCACTATACGCAAAAACGACGTAAAACCGCTTCGCTCGTAATAGTCGTCGCCCGACTGAAAGTCCTCGGTAAGCAAAAAGGGAAGCGTCAGCGTCATGGGCGAACCGTCGACGACGACCGCCACTCTGCCCTCGGCGATCTTTGCCGACGCGACGTCTGGCTTTTCCGTATAACCCACCTGTTTAAAGAGAGAATACGGACGCTTTTCGAGATAGGAAACGAGATAGTTGGAGTCGGTCACAACGTCTATGTCTATCTTTTTGAGCCGCTCGACTATGCAGTTTACAAGCGATTTGTCCGCCACCGTGCCGAGATAGACGACGGCGACCGATGTTCGGGACTGCCGTCCGAGCGTCAGCCGTTCTATGCACAGATCGGGGGTCTTGAAGCGGCGCTCGAGAAGCGAGAGATTGGTCTTTATGTCCTCGACGAAGCCCTCGCGAGGACCGCGGATCACCGTCTCCGTAGGCGGCTCCATAACCGCACGCTTTTCGTATTTTCGCGCGTTTACAATGAGATAGCCGGTTTCGCCGTCGAGCAAAAACACCCCGTCTCCGGAAAGCACCCCCTCTACGGCGGCATATTCGTCGTAGGAAAGCTCGGTTTCGGAGATGTGAATCACGTCGCTGTCGAGACTTTCGAGGCTGCACGAGCCCTTTGCCGCCGCCCTTATGAATTCGCGCAGCGTCTCTTCGTCTGTAAGGTCGGGATTGAAAAAGAGCGTCCCGTCCTTTTTGCCGCACTTAAAGTCCCTTCGTACGACGTTGCATTTCTCATCAAACAGTTTTTGAAATTTATCAGCAGTTTCCATATCGAATACAGTATGAGCATAACACAATATTTTTATGAAAAAAGCCCGCGCGATTCGACTGTTTTCGGACAAAGTTTATGCCGTATTTTTCGTACCCCTCAGCCCATTCGATTGACTTTCTTTATGCCGCAGTGTATAATAAAAGATAACATACTTCAAGAGATTTACATCCGAATATAACCTTGAAGCTTAAGGAGGATTTATAAAATGCCGAATTTCCGCAAGGATTTCTATGCCGACGTGAGGAGGGAAAAAAGGTACGCTTCCGACGTGCGTTTCATCGGTCCAAACCTCGTCGAATGCAGGGAGTCCACAATAGAAAAAGCCTTCATACGCGTGTACGACGGCAAGATGTGGTACTATTGCTCTACCGACGATATGGACAAAATCCAGGAAGAACTCGACGGGCTTTACTCGTGCGCAACGCCGAATCCCGACATAGCAAACGACCCCATAGTGAAAAAGTTCGAGATAAACAAGGACACAGTAATAAAATACGAAAAAAATTGCGTAAAGAACGTACCGCTCGAAAAAAAGCGCGAGTTCTTGGAAAAGCGCAAAAACGTCGTCGAAAACGACGAGTATCTCAAACAGTCGGGCGCTTCTTACGGCGACCGCCACAGCCTTTTCGATTTCACCTCTTCGCTCGGCGCCAACCTCACTTTCGACACGCAGTCGGTAAGATGCGCGATATCGATTTCGCTCGCATACGGCAAGGAGACATTCGACGACGGTCTGATTGCCTTCTCGGATTCCTTCGAAACCCTTAAGATGAGCAAAGAGAAACTTATCGAATTCAAGGAGAGTTCCGACGAATTTCTCTTGAAGGCAAAGTCGGTCGAGCCCGGCAGATTTCCCGTCGTGCTCTCCCCCGCCGCGGCAGGTATCTTTGCTCACGAATCGTTCGGGCACAAGTCCGAATCCGACTTCATGCTCGGAGACGAGACCATGAAAAAGGAGTGGACGCTCGGTAAAGAGGTTGCCTCTCCCATCCTTTCCATTTACGACACGGGCACGATCCCGGGCGCCGGATATGTCCCCTACGACGACGAAGGCACAAAGATGAAAAAGACCTATCTCATCAAAAACGGCGTGCTTTCGGGCAGACTGCACAGCGCGAAAACGGCGGCGGAGCTCGGAGAAGAACTCACGGGCAATGCCAGAGCCATAAACTGCGACTACGAGCCTATCGTCCGCATGACGACCACGCTCATAGAAGGGCGAGGCAACGACACAAAGGACGACCTTATTTCGCGCATAAAGTACGGCTACTATATAAAGAACTGCAAACACGGATCGGGCATGAGCACGTTTACGATCGCGCCGAACGTCGCCTATCGCATAGAGAACGGAAAAATCACGGCGCCCGTAAAGATAGCGGTCATAAGCGGCAACGTGTTTGACACGCTCGGAAAAATCGACGGCGTGTCACGCGCTCAAGACACGGAAGTTTCCGCGGGCAACTGCGGCAAAATGGAGCAATACCCTCTGCCCGTAGCCTTGGGCGGCGCATATATAAGCGTGTCCGAAATGGACGTACAGTAAGGAGGACGTCATGGAAAAAGAAAAACTCGTCTCCAAAAAGGAGAGCTACAGCGTAAACGTCACGGCGGGCAAAGCCGACTCGCTCCGAAAAATAGTTACGTCGTTTACGACGGTCCGCGCATATGACGGCGGATTTATAGGCATATCGGGCGGCATGGGTAAAGTCGACGAAAAGAAACTCGAAAAGGACGCGGAAACGGCTCTCACGCGCAAGATCCCCTACCCCTGCAACCTGTTCTCGGACAAACAAAGCGTAGACGAGACAAAGGAAATAGTCTCTCCCGATAAATTCGTATCGACTTGTGCCTCTCTCCTTGCCCGTATCGAAAAGGAGCTTCCCTCCTGTACGGCAAGCAATAAGATAAGCCTCGAGTACTCGAAGCACGAATACGCAAACAGCAAAGGCGCAGACCTTCGCTATGCTGGCAACAATATGACCGTCGCGCTTTCGTTCAAGGACAAAAAATCGGCAAACATAATGGACTTCTTCTACGGAAGTTACGGCAACACCTACAACGAGGACGACTGCGTCGGCGACTGCAAAACGCTCGGCGAAGCTTTTCTAAACAAAGTCGAACTCCCGTCGAAGGCTCTGCCCGTCGCATTCGAAACGGGCACTATCCCCATGATGCTCCTCGGCGACATGATAGCCGAAAACTACTGTATGGGCGCGGGCAAACTTGCGGGCAAGCTGAATCAAAAGCTGTTCTCGGAAAAACTGACGCTGGCGGTAAAACGCGGACTTTATAAAAACGTGAGCGAACGCTTTTACGACGACGAAGGAGTTATCGACTGCTTCTATAAGCTCATAAACCGCGGCGAGTTCAAGGGTATTCTCACAAACAAGCGCAGTGCGGCAATGTTCAAGTTCCCTCTCTCGTCGAGTGCGGCTGCGCCCACTTTCGACGCAGTGCCCTCCTACGGCGGCACGGGTCTGAGAGTGCTTCCCACGGCGGCGAAGGCAACGGAAATCGCGCGCGACTTCATATACGTCGCTACGACTTCGGGCGGCGATGTTGCGCCCGACGGAAAAGTGGGACTTCCGTTGCAGCTCGCCTATCTCGTAAAGGACGGCAAAATAGTCGGAAGGCTTCCCGAAATGAACCTTTCGGCGAACATATTCGAACTTCTCGGCGACGCATATCTCGGCACGGCGAAAAACGATCTTCTTCGCGGCAACGTAGACGCGCTGGACTTATTCGACGCAAAAGTGAGAGTTTAAGAGGTCATAAACGCATACGAAAAATCGTCCTTCCCAAACGGAAAGACGATTTTTTTCTTTTACATATGAAAGCTTACTTTTCGATGAGGCTCTTGCCCGTCATCTCCTTCGGTTTTTCGACGCCCATGACGTCCAAAAGCGTGGGCGCAACGTCGCAGAGCGCGCCGCCCGAGCGAAGCGTCTTTCCGACAAAGCCGTCGCCCGCAACGATGAACGGCACGGGATTCGTGCTGTGAGACGTGCACGGCGCACCGTCGTCGAACTGCATTAGTTCGGCGTTGCCGTGATCCGCCGTAACAAGCGCGGTTCCGCCCGTAGCTTTTACCGCTTCGACGACCTTTTTAAGACATTCGTCGACCGCACCGACGGCTTTCTCCGCCGCACTGAGGACTCCCGTGTGCCCTACCATATCGCAATTTGCAAAGTTGAGAATGAGCACGTCCACATTGCCTATGACGCCGAGAGCTTTCTCCGTGACCTCATATGCGCTCATTTCGGGTTTCAAGTCGTAAGTGGCGACCTTGGGCGACGGCACGAGCACGCGCTGTTCGCCGTCGTTTGGAGGTTCTACGCCGCCGTTGAAGAAGAACGTGACGTGCGCGTATTTTTCGGTTTCGGCAACGCGCGCCTGCGTCTTGCCCTTTTCCGCGAGCCACTCTCCCAAAGTGTGCTTGATGTCCTTCGGCGGATAGGCGGTGTCGAGTCCCGTAAAAGTAGCGTCGTACTGCGTCATGCCGACATAGTAGGTCTGCTTGTAGCCGCCGGCGCGCTCGAACTCGTCGAACTCGGGCTCTATCGCCGCACGCGTTATTTCACGGGCGCGGTCGGAACGGAAATTATAGAATATAATGCTGTCGCCGTCCTCGACGCCCTTGTAGTCGCCTATGACCGTGGGCTCGACAAACTCGTCGAGTCTGCCCGCCGCATACGAAGCCTTTATTCCGGCAAGAGCGTTCGTATAGCGTGTGCCTACGCCGGCAAAGACGCAGTCGTAACCGAGCTTTACTCTGTCCCAACGCTTGTCTCTGTCCATATAGTAGTATCTTCCGACTATCGTAGCCACCTTGCCTACGCCTATCTCCTTAGCCTCTTTCTCGAGTTCGGCGATATAGTGTTCCGCCGAATCGGGCGGAACGTCTCTTCCGTCGGTTATGCAGTGAACGTACACGTTTTTGACGGAATTCTTTTTCGCAAGCTTCAAAAGCGCGTAAAGATGAGTATTCATGCTGTGCACGCCGCCGTCCGACAGCAGTCCCACGAGGTGAAGCGCGGAAGAATTCTTCTTGCAGTTCTTCACTGCGGCGGTGAACGCCTCGTTCTTGAAAAACGAACCGTCCTCGATCGCCTTGTCTATCATCGTTATGTCCTGGTCGACCACTCTTCCCGCTCCGAGGTTGAGATGACCGACTTCGCTGTTGCCCATCTGACCTTTCGGCAGTCCGACGGCTCTGCCCGAAGCCTCTATAAGCGTGTTCGGATATTCAGCCTTAAGGCTGTCGATGTACGGAGTGCCCTTGCGCGCTATGGCGTTGCCGAACTCTTCCGCACGGTATCCGAAACCATCCATAATAATAATCGCATCGGTTTTCATTTGGTTTTGCCTCCCTGACCTGATTTACCAAAACGGTGCTTTTCATCCACCGCTCTTAAATTGTCTTATTTGTTGTAGTTTACGACCGCCGAAAAATCGGGTGCCTTGAGACTTGCTCCGCCTATAAGACCGCCGTCTATATCCGGTTGCGCCATAAGCTCCTTCGCATTCGCGGGATTCATGCTTCCGCCGTACTGTATGCGGATCTTTTCCGCCGTCTCCGCTCCGTAAAGCGATTTAAGCACTCCGCGGATATAGCTTATGGTCTCCTGAGCCTGCGCGCTCGTAGCCGTTTTGCCCGTTCCGATTGCCCATACGGGCTCGTACGCGACGACCGTCTTTTCCGCGTCTGCCGAAGAAATGCCCGCAAACGCACCCAAAACCTGGCGTTTGCAAACCGCCTCGGTCTCTCCGCCCTCGCGCTCCGAAAGCGTCTCTCCTACGCAGACGATGGGCTTAAAGCCCTCCTTAAGCGCCTGCAGCGTGCGCTTATTCACGCTCTCGTCGGTCTCGCCGAAGTACTGACGACGCTCGCTGTGCCCGATGACGACGTACTCCGCGCCCACTTCCTTGAGCATTGCCGCGCTTACTTCTCCCGTAAACGCGCCCTTGTCCGCCCAAGCTATGTTTTCCGCGCCCACCTTGATGTTCGTGCCCGCAGTAAGCTTTGCCGCCGTTTCGATGACGGTGTACGGCACACAGATAACGACGTCGCATTCCGCGTCCTTCACAAGCGGCTTGAGCGCGTTTATGAGCTCCGTCGCCTGCGCCTTCGTATTGTTCATCTTCCAATTGCCGGCTATAATCGGTTTCCTTGTCATATTTTAATATACTCCTTCCTGTATGAATTTATTTGTCGAGTTTTGCGGCAATTTCCTGCCTGAGCTTTTCGTAAACCACCACGCCGCACGCGACCGAAGCGTTGAGTGAATTGACTTTGCCGCGCACGGGCAAGGATACGACCTTGTCGCAGAGACTTTTAGTCAGCCTCTTTACGCCACTTCCCTCGCCGCCTATGACGAATGCAACCGCACCCGTAATATCTGCGTCGTATACGCTTTCGCCGTCCATATCGGCGCAGAACACCCACACGCCTTTCTTTTTCAAATCTTCTATGGTCTCGTTGACGTTTACGACCTTTGCGACCTTCATGTGCGCAGCCGCACCCGAAGAAACTTTGACGACGGTCTCGTTCACCGAAACGCTCCTGTGACGGGGAATTATTACGCCGTGCACGCCCGCGCACTCGCACACCCTTATCACGGAGCCGAGATTGTGCGGATCTTCCACTCCGTCGAGAATGACTATAAACGGCGGCTCGCCCTTTTCCTCGGCGGCGCTTAAAATGTCCGCGACCTCGCAGTATTTGAAGTCCGTCACTTCGGCGATAAAGCCCTGATGACGGGCGGACACCTCACGGTCGAGATATTCCTTGTCGCGAAAAAAAATCTTTATGCCGCGGCTCTTTGCGTCGGCTATTATTCTGTTTGCGCCCGCGTCCTTCAAGTCCTTTTGAACAACGAGCCTGTCTATAGTGGTGCCCTCTTTAAGAGCCTCCGCGACGCTGTTTCGTCCGTAAATTTTCATATCCTGTCTTCCTTTGCACGGAATTGTTCCGCGCCGT
This sequence comes from uncultured Christensenellaceae bacterium, assembly GCA_910587445.1. Lineage (GTDB taxonomy): Bacteria > Bacillota > Clostridia > Christensenellales > Pumilibacteraceae > MGBC157735. Next base: position 220,089 of record CAJULE010000001.1, on the reverse strand, counting down.
TTTCGCTCAGTTTAAGCACTCTTTGAGACGCTCGTACCTCTTCTTGACCTCTGCGGCTTTTCCGCAGCTCTTCTTTCCTTCGGGGCACGCTCCCCTAAGACAGGCGGGACCGCAGCCGTCGAACACGTCGGGCGCGACCTCGAGCACCTGCGTAAGCATCTGCCAGGCAACGTCGCGAATCTCCCACTGCGCACGGTTACAGCATCTCAGCTCGAAAAAGTGCATGAGCTCGCGTGCGTTCATCGTCATTATCATTTTGGTCTCGCAGGCGTTGGGAAGCACGAAGCGCGCGTCCTCGTTGGCTTTTTCGCCGCCGCCGAGCCGCTCCTGCCACGCCGTATACCAGCCGGCTATGGTCTCCATCTGCTTTTTGTATTCCTCTATAGCGCCGTCGCCGAGGTCGGCGATCGCAGGCGGCAATATGTAATTGAAATCTCCTTCGCCCACATAGCGCTGGGAACGCACGGAAAAGCTCGCTATGCGGTGGCGGGTCACCTGCGCGAGAAACGCGCGCGACACGCCCTCGACGGAAAACGTGAAAGAAGCGTGCTCGAACGGAGAAAGGTGATTCATCGTCTTGAGCATACGGATAAACTTCGCGTTATCCGCACCCTCTATGCGCTCTATGAGCTCATCCATTCTGAGCGACGAATAGCACAGCTTGGAAGCGAGCGCGATCGTCCCTTCCGGGTTTTCCGTGTACCTTATAAGCTTTGCCTTTGCCGTAACCGTCATACAGTATATTCCTCTCTGTTCGTCTTTTCGAGTATCTCCCTAAGTCTCGGCTCGTTTCCCGTGAGTCTCAAAAAGCCGAGAAGGGCTTCGTATCCCGTGGCGAGACGATACTCCTGCCGCGCCGCGTTTTTTGCCTTGTTGTTCGTCTTGGTATTGACCGCTCTGCGAATCACGCTCTCTTCGGTGTCGGATAAAAAGCCCGCGAGAGCTTTGCACATATTCGCCTGAGCACGGGCGCACACATACCGATTTTCGAGACGGGCAAGCTCGTTTATATCTATGTCGCTGCGCTTTAAAACAGCTTCGCGCACATACGCCGAGTGCACCGAATCGCCGAGAAAAGCAAGAGCGCGGCTACTCAAAGCCAAAACCTCGCTTACGTTCATATCCTAATTATAGCAGACAAATCGCAATGTTGCAACTAAATTAAAAGGCTCTGACGAAATTTTAGATTTTCGGAGTCGCACGGGCGAGCGGCAAGGCATAAGCGAGCGCAGCGAAAAAGACGGCGCGTTCCGTCACGGAATGCGCCGCCTTTCTTTTGGTTCGATTATAATATTACTCTTTTTCGGGCGTCTCTCCGCCCTCGTCCTTAAGCGCTTTTCTCACGACGAAGAAGCCCCATACTCCGAGACCGACGACAAGCAGGCAGTCGAACACGATGAGAACGATCTGCCAAATAGGCATACCGTAGCCTACGACTTCGCCGTTCATCGCATTGGAGTTGACGACGGCGTAAAGCGTGTTCTTTGCACAGCGGCGAAGAATGGTCACGTCCGCCGCGGAGGAAGAGTCGCACCAGCTTTTCGGCTGAGTCGCAAGATTGAGGTCTCCGCCCGCGTATGCCATCTGACGGGAATTCATGTATGCGGGAATCGTATTGAAGTCGCAAAGCACCGTCCCGTTAAAGCCCCATTCGTTTCTGAGTATTTCGGTAAGCAGCCTGTAATCGCCGCCCGTCCAACGCGTGCCGATACGGTTGAACGAACTCATGACCGCGCGGCTTCCGCCCTCTTTTACGGCTATCTCGAAGGGACGCAGATATATTTCGCGAAGCGCCTGCTCGGAAACCCAAGACACGTCGCCGCTTATCGAGCGGTGCGTCTCCTGTTCGTTTGCGGCAAAGTGCTTTATGAACGTAAACACGCCCTTGGAGTTACAGCCCTTGATCTGAGCCGCCGCCATCTTTCCGGAGAGCACGCCGTCCTCGCTGTAGTACTCGAAGTTTCTGCCTCCGAACGGGCTGCGGTGAATGTTCGCGCCCGGCGCATACCAGCCCGAATACGGCGATTTGTCTCCCTTCTCGTTGCCGATGATACCCTCGTTGCCGACAGTCGTGCCGAAGTCCTCAGCGACTTCTTTGCTCCAGGTAGTCGCCACAAGGGTCTGAGCGCAGTACGAGCAGGTGTCGTAGAAACGCGTCTGATCCATGAAGCACGCCCAGCCCACGGGACCGTCCGCGCAGTTGATACGCGGCAGACCTATGGACGATACCGCTTCGATGTGATAGCTTGCGTAATCGTACATCCTTATGAGCTCGTCTACGGACGCCTGGTCGAGAAGAAGCTCCCAACGCTCGTCGTCGAAGTCGGCAAGCGGCACACCGTCGCCGTCCTTGTCTATGGGCTCTCCGTCCTCGTCGAAGAGAAGATCGCGAAGCTTCATGCCGTTGTCGTCTTCGGAATACGGCATATCGAGCCCTTTGAAGCTCTCGGTGTTGTTATGATTTTTGTCCGCAAGCCAGCCCAAAAGCTCCTTGCTTCCGCTCCTCTCCTCCGCCGTGGGCGAGACGGGCATAGTGCCGTCGAAATCGGAGCGGGACATGAGCTTCATATGGTCGCTCATCGAATCGAAGCGCGCGTCCGCACAGTTCGTATAGCGGTTTTCCACGGCTTTCTTTCCCGTAACGGTGTCCTTGTCGTAAACAATGTCGCTTGCGACTTTAAAGGGCACTGCGAGCGTTCTGTCGTGCGAGTTTGCGCCGACGAAGAGCTTGTAATCGTCGTGAGCGTCAAGCTCGAACGTGGCTTTTTGGTTTCCGTTCGCGTCCGTGTAGTCGTAGGACGCAAGGTAGTACGGGTCGAATTCAAGCGTGACGAGTTTGCTCTGTCCCGGCTCGATGAGCTCGGTCTTTGCAAAGTCGAGAAGCACCACTTCGGGCTTTTCTATTTCGCCCGCTATGTACGGAGCATGGCCGTAAAGCTGAACTACTTCCTTGCCCGCAACGCCGCCGTTGTTTTTGACGCTGACGGTGAGCGTATACTTCTTACCCTTTTCGACGGTTACGTTTTCGATCTCGCTCTTGTCCGCAATCGTCCAAGCAAAATCCGTATACGACAGTCCGTATCCGAACGGATACGCTACGTTCTTCGCATACCAATCCTCGCCTTCCGTGACCGCACGCGTTTCGTAGTACTTATACCCGACGTATACGTCTTCCTCGTAATCGACGAAATAGTACGGAACTTCCGGCTGTTCGTTTTTGGGAACGTCGAACACATACTGATCGCCGCCGGGAGTGGATCCCTTCGCCGTTATGCGGTTGTCGCCGAAGTTGTGCCAGGTCGGATCTTTCTTGAAATCGACGGCATAAGTGTCGGCAAGTTTTCCCGAAGGATTCACCTCGCCGCAGAGGATCTTCCCGAGCGCGAGCGTGCCCGTTTCGCCGGGGAATCCCATCCAAAGCGCCGCATCGATTTTGTCGGGATCTATCTTGTAACCCTTAGCCGTGACGTACTCGGTGTCCGCCTTTAAGAAGCCGAGCTCCATCGCGTTGCCCGTATTGAGAACGAGCACTACTTTTTTGAAGCCCGCTTCGCAGACAGCCGCAATGAGGTCCTCCTCGTTCTTGTCGAGCTGAAGGAAATGATCGTCCTCGTTGCGATAGCCCGTAGAGCCCGTCATGAGCCTCGGAATGTCGAAGCCCTCGCCGCCGATACGCGTGATTACTATGACCGCCGCGTCGTTATACCCGGCATAGCTCGCCTTTACCGAATCGGTATACATACTTTGCGGCGTTTCCGCAGTCGCGAGTATTACGGTGTCGCCGCTGTCGAGATCGGAGCTGTTGCCCTTTCTCGCCGCGCCCGACGCCTTGTTGTCCTCATAGAAGGTCTTAAGCGTAGGGTTGCAGTCGAAGCCCGCCTCCTTGAGCCCGGCATAGAGGTCTATGACGTTCGACGTGTTAGCGCCGCCCGAGCCCGAGCCGCCGTAAGCGAGGTTAACGCTGTTCTTTCCGAACACGCTTATCCTTGCGTTTTGGGAAAGCGGCAGGGCTTTACCCTCGTTTTTGAGAAGCACCATGCCTTCCTCGCATATGGTTTCGTTCATATCGCGAGCCGCCGCATACACATCCTTTTTGCTTCCGTAGTCCGAGGTATAGATAGGCTCTATACCCTCCGCATACTGCGCTCTCGGACCGCCGCCCGGCAAGACCATGTTGAACAACTCGTAAAAGTCTTTGACGGCAGCGGACAGCACGGTTATCACCGTGAACAATACGACAAGTGCGATCGTCACGAAAAACCATACGCGAGAAGCGATATTTTTCCATAATTTTTTGAACATATCTTCCTCCCGAGCTTAAATCAATAGTTGCCCTTCTTGGGAAGTCCGTGAGCCTCCGACCAGGAAAGCACCGCAGACGTCGTTATTTTAAGGCAGTCGATGAGCGGAGCGTCGGAAAGCACCGTCGTGCCCTCGAGCGGGTGATCGTTCGCCGTCTGAAGCTGGATGGTATTGAGCCCCTCTTTGAGCTTTGCGTTCTCGACAAGAACGAAGTCCTTGAACTCGAGAGCGTTCACCTCGCCGACGTCGTCGGAAGAAGCCTTCGGCACGTTTACGAACTTGATCTCGGAATAAGCTATGGGATTGCCGTTGAGCATTACGTAGTAATTGTCGGGGTTCATGTCGTAATCTCGCATTTCCGCCGAAAGACGAAGCACAATCTTTGCGTCCTCGACAGCCATATCGCTTACGAATTGGAACTCAAGCGTGCACGTCTCGTCGTATTGATAGCCGATGAAGCGGTTGTTGCTTGCACCGAGCTTATCGGAGAACTGTATCATCGCCGTGCCGGGAGCTCTGCCCGAAAGACCAGGACCGGATTTTCCCGTAAGATCGGTGTCCTCCGCCTCGAACACGTATTCCGCCGCGCCCGTGGACGTCCTTCTCCACTTTGCGAAAACCGTCGTCGCCGCGGTGACAGCCGTATCGAACGAATACGCATTGTTGCCCGACTTATCCGAGCACCAGCCCTCGAAAGCATAGCCCTCGCGCGTGGGGTCGACCGAAATCTTCGTCGCCTTCTCTCCCGACTTAACCTTCTGAGGCGCAGGGTTCACCGCCCCCGAATAGTTGTAGTCGAAAGTGACGTCGAAATAAGTCGCGCCGTTTTCGAGCCATTTCGCATATACGGTCTTGTTGTCGGTTACGGGCGCCGTGAAGTCGTGAAGCACGGTAAGAACCGAATCGTCGTACCAATTTTCGAACGTATGATTTTCGCGAGTGGGATCGGTCGGCTTTGCGAGCGTCGCGTTTTTACGAACACTGCTCGCGGCAGGGGTTGCGCCGGCATAGCCGTAATCGAAAGTCACGGTAAGCATTGCGTGCGATACGGTTATCTTGAAAGTCGCGCGCTTTCCACCGTAGCGAACGGTGACCGTCTTTTCCTCGCTGTCCTCGGTCTCGTCGTTTATGGTCGTGCTGACCTCGGAGACCTCCACGCCCTCGTCGGTAAATTTTTTGGTCTCGGTGGTTCCGTCATCGTATGTGACGGTTATGACGCCGTCCGAGAAATCGACGGTGTCGCCGACATTGTACTCGAGCTTTGCGGGAGCGGTAGTCACTTTTACGGACTTTACCGTCTTTTCCGTCTCGCCGCACGCGACGAGTGTGAAGCACATCAGAGCCAGGCAGAGCCCGAGCGCGACGGCTATGATTTTCTTGATCTTTTTCATAATCTCCTCCAAAAAGAGTTCTGTTATTTCATATAGAAACTATAAGGCAATGCCTCGGGGTCAAACCCCAAGGCATCCCCTGTGTTATTGCACTATGTTTTTAGAAGTGTATCGGCTTTTTTTACGCTACGTGGAGAGTGAACGCAACGGTATACGTGAGCATATTCGCGTTCGCGCTCATCCAAGGGTTCGTGGACTTGTTGACATTCGGTACGTAAAGCGTTACGCTTATTTCATAGTCGCCTGCCGCAATCGTGCCCTTGAGTCCGAGCGAGGTGTTGACTTCGTAGGAAGCCTTACCCATCCAGCCCATTTCCTGAGTGAGGTTCTTCGTGACGGTCACGCCCTCGGGAAGTCCCTCTATGGAGAATTCGTAGAGATGCGCCTGAGCAAGCGTTCCGTCCTTAAGAAGCTTCTCGACGTCGGCGACCTTATCGCTCATGCCCTTGACGTACTGTCCGAGAGTGATTATGTCGGCAGCCGACTTATCCTCGTCGCGGTGATACCACTTGTTGTCGCTTGCGAGCTGGTAAGCGTTCATTATTCTGACGTTTCTCGTGGAGAGCCAGAGCTGCTTACCGTACTGAAGCTTGCCTGCGTCGATAGTTACGCCGCTTGCCATTGCCGTAGCCGTCGTATCGACCTTGCCGCCGTTCTTGATGTTCTTGCCCGCAAAACGAATATCCGTTTCGACTTCGAACTTGAACTTGACGTTCTTCGGAACTTTCGTGATCCAGCTGTCGCAAGTGAATGTTCCGGATACGTCTGCCGCCGTGTCCTCGGTGGGAACGCCGGAGAGTATGCCCGTCGTTGCGTTGTACGACATACCCTTAGGCCATACGACGTCTTTCGCAAATGTGAACACTACGTCGTCGGTCTTTTCGGGAATATTGAGCGTTATCGCATTGTAGATTCCCTTCGTAAGCGTGTACTTGACCTCTTCCACTGCCGCAAAGCCGTTCTGGTTTACGACGGAGTTAGCCATGGTCTGAAGAAGGCGCTGTGCGCACTTTCTTACATTGTAGTAGTGCGTGGGCGACTCGAGCGAGCCTACTCCCTTATCGGAGAGATAGCCGCCGTTTGCGTCGTATTCCGCCTTATCCTTTGCGACAAGGACGGTCTTCTTTGTCGCGTCCCACTTGCCGCGCTCGAGTGCGTTGGGCGGGAAACCGCTGTCCGCAGAGAGGAGTTCGTCGTCGCCGCCGCGTACGCCGAGGTTGAGGGGAACGAACTGTTTTGCCCAAGCGTCACCTTCGCAGGAGCCCTTGAAATCCCATTCCTGGTTGAGAAGGCGCTCGTGCGTTGCGAAGTTCGTGGACTGAGTCCATTTGCCTATTCTGTTGAACGAGTTCATGAGGCCGATGGTTCCGCCGTACTTGATGATGTACTCGAACGGTTTTGCCATCTGCTCGCGGATCTGCTGCTCGGTTGCCCAGGTGAATACTCCGCCGTAATCGGCACGGTATGCTTCCTGATCGTTTCCGAAGAAGTGCTTGAAGTGTGCGATGATTCCCTTTTCGGTCACGCCCTTCGTCACAGCCGCGCCGATGAGACCTGAGGTCACGCCGTCCTCGCTGTAGTACTCGAAGTTACGTCCGCTGAACGGGCTGCGGTGTATGTCCGCGCCCGCACCGCGCCAACCGCCGGAGCCGTTGAGCACGAGGAGGTTGCCGACCATTCTACCCTCTTCTTCCGCAAGCTCGAGGTTATAGGTAGCCGCGAGTATGGGGTTCGAAGGGAACTGTACGCCTGCCGCGTTTATAGGACCGTCGGGATCGCCGTACTTAAATTCGCTTCTGCCCGTACCTATAGCGCCGAGTCTCGGTATGATGTTGTTCGCCTGAGTCGGAAGCAAGCAAAGCTCTTCCCAGGTAAACTGGTTCATGAACTGTTCCCACTTCGCATTTGCGTCTTTCTGCGCCTGCGTCATGTCCTCGGGAAGAGTGGGAACGCCGTCTTTAAGCACGTATTCGACATAGTCGAGACCAGCTACGTCCGCAAGGCTTATTTTGAGAGCCGCGGTGTCGTCGGTCGCCTGATCCCAGCTTGACGGAGCCGCTTTGACGTACCAAGGATCGGTCGCTTTATCCTGGAAGCTGTAGTAGTTTTCCTGAGAGTTCCAATCCGCAAGGACTTCCGCGGAAAGCGTGCGATCCGTCTTGCTTGCGGGCTCGGGCTGTTTAAGTCCGCCCTCGTCGCTGCGGCTGATCATGCCTTCGGTAAGCGATACGTTCACCGAGCGGTGGTCGTTGTGGGAAAGAATACCCGCAATGTTGTCCTTGCCGTCGTCGCCCTTTACAGCCTCGACTACTTTCGTGCCGTCTTCTTTTTCCGCAAAGTAGACGTTTTCGATCTTCTTGCCGGTGACAAGGTCGGTCTCGCACTTGATACCCGTCTTGCCGTTCGTTGCGGTGTCATCCGCAGCCTGAGCCACCGTTCTCGTGACGGCAAAGCCCTTTCTGCTCATGTCAGTCGTGCCGTCCGCCGTCTTGTAATCGGTCTTGAGCGTTGCGTCGGGCTCGCCCATTGCGAGCTGAACCGCCTCGTGCGAGTTGTGAGCGGCAACTATCTTGTAGTCGCCGGCCTCGAGCTCGTAGCCGCTGAAGCCGTTGCCGTTTAAGTCGTTCCAATCGTAGGAAGCCATGTCCTGCGCGTTGAACGTAACGGTTACTATGTCGCTCTCGCCGGGTTGGAGAAGCTTCGTCTTGCCGAAGCCTACGAGATTGACGCCTGCCTTTTCTATACCGTTCTTCGTGAACGGAGCCGAATAATAAATCTGAACTACGTCTTTGCCGGGAACCAAACCGCTGTTCTTTACCCACACGCGCATGGTTATCTGGCTGTCCGCACCTGCGATTGTGCCCGTCGTCGAAACATTGTCGAGCACCCAATCGAAGGTCGTGTACGAGAGTCCGTATCCGTAAGGATAAAGTACGTTCTCGTATGCTTCCGTCTTGTCCGTATTGTCCATATAGCGAGTCTCGTAATACTTGTAGCCGTAGTAAATACCTTCGCGGTACTCTACGTCGGCAAAGTACGTGCTCTCGCCTTTGGGTCCGTAATAAAGCGCGTCGAGTCTGTCGCCGTTTGCGTCTTTATTCTGCTTGCCCGTGCCGAAGTTCGTCCAGGTGGGCGACTTCTTGAAATCCTTTTCCCAAAGATCTACGGTGTGTCCCGAGGGGTTTACCTCGCCCGTAAGGATCTTTGCTATTGCGTCCGTGCCGTCCTGACCTACGGAGCCGACCCAAAGGATCGCGTCTACGCCGTATTCGGTGGAGGTCGGCGCGTCGAGCTCGGGTATCTCCATGATGTTCGAGCTGTTTATAAGGACGATTACTTTCTTGAAGTTTGCCTTCGCGTGCTTTACGAGAAGTTTCTCGTTGTCGTCGAGCTGAAGCTTATGCGCGTCGTCGTTCGAATAGCCCTGTCCCGCAAGACCGTTCGTTGCGATATCGAAGTTCTCTGCGCCCGTGCGAGAGAATACGACAACGGCAGCGTCGTTGTAGGAAGCGTATGTACTCGTGAGCGAAGCGCCGTAGGTGTTGGGGTTGAGCTCGAGAATCTTGTCCTCGTCCATAAGACCTATCTGCTTCGTATAATGAGCAAGGAGCTTTCTGTTTACCGAGAAGCCCTCTTCTTCCAAGGAATCGGCAAGAAGCGTGCTTATCGCACTGCCGCCGCCCGAACCGGAACCGAAGCCGCTTCTGACCATTCTCGCATTGCGTATGCCGAGAAGGGTAACTTTTCTCTCCGTGTCCGCAAGAGGAAGCGCTCCGTCTTCGTTCTTTAAAAGAACGTCGCCTTCCGCCGCCACCTGCACCGCAAGCTCGTGAGCCGCCGCCTGAGCGGTTGCGAGATCGGGATAGTCCATATAGAACTTGCCGTCGTAGGGAAGATTGCCGTCGGCAAACTTATCTACGGGAGACACCACACCGTCTTTTTCGGTTATTGCGCCCGACGCCTTATAAAGGTCGCCCTCGCCGTTCAATATTATGCCGGGCTTACCAGTCGAGCCTTTGTTACCGGTGTCGCCTTTGTCGCCCTTTTCGCCTGCGTCGCCTTTGTCGCCCTTTTCGCCTGCGTCACCTTTTTCACCGGTAGCGCCGGTCTCACCCGTAGCGCCGGTGTCGCCCTTTTCACCCTTTGCAAGGACGTCGGTCTTTTCGCCGTTGACGTACCAATAACCGTCTTCGCCTATGTAGGGAGCCGAGTTGCCGCACGCGGCGAACGCAACCGTCGAACCGCACATAGTCAGTGCGAGCAGCGCCGACAGAAAGCCTTTGACTTTCTTTTTGCCTTTTGCCATGTCTTTTTCTCCTTATATATATTTTTTCGAAATAAGGGGGTAAAGCCCTTTTTCCGAAACAGTTTAGCATATATAAGGGAGTTATAGACGAAATTTACGTGTTTTGCGGTTTATGTTCGTAAAAATCGAAATTGTTGCAATTCACGTTGTAAAACCGACAATTCGCGCCGCGTCAGACGGGAAACATCAAGTCGAGCATAAATCTGTCTTCCTTCGTATCTATCTTCGTACTGCCGCCGTATTTGTCGACGAGCATACGTATGCTCTTTATTCCGTAGCCGTGAAGTCCGCCGTCCGATTTGGTAGTCCTCGGCAGTCCGCCCGAAAACGAAATCTTGCCCGAAAAATAGTTTTCCGCATGGACATATATAAAGTAATCTCTCTTTTCCAGCGAGAGCGACACCACTCTCTTTTCCCTGTCGTCGAGCTTTTCCGAAGCTTCTATTGCATTGTCGAGTATATTTCCGAACAGAGAATACACGTCGACCTCGGACATAAACGAGAGGCTCTCTCCGTTCACGGCGCAGGTGAGCTCTATGCCGCTTTCCTTGCAACGGAAGTTTTTTCGCGTGAGAATGACGTCGAGCGCCGTATTGCCCGTGTCGAAACGGCTGTCGTAGCCGTCCACGACGTCGCGGAGTTTTTCCTTGAGCTCATCGCTCATGCCGCCGTTTTCGCGCGAGATCTGGTGCTTTAAATCGTGGCAGGCGATATTCACCTTGTCTATCATAGATTTTTCGAAGCGGTACTGTTCGCGCTCTTCTCTCAGAATGGATTTTATGGCGTCGCGCTCCATTCTCGTACGCCGCCCCGACACGAGGCTCAATAAAAGCGCGAATATAAGCGAGCTTATGACAATACTGTACACCCACACGCAGAATCTCATGGCGCGCGCGCCCAACGTCACCGCCCATAACGATATGAGGTCGAGCACGACCGCCGTCGCTATTATAAGAAGGACTATCGCCAAAAGATACTTGTTGTCGACGACGATCTTGCCGAGGCTCAATTTTTTGATCAAAAAGAACAGCACGCCGAGCACAAGCGCCATTACGCCTATCATGACAAGCGAATACAGCAAATTGTTGCTCTGCGTAAAGAAAAGCCGCGTAAATATGGAGTACAGTCTCTGACATATGTTTTGCATGAGATAGCTCGTACTGCCGCAAAACAGCGCCGTCCACACGTCGCATTCGTAGCACACAAGCGTCGTGCCCGTCGCCATGCCCATCAGGAGCGCAAAGCCTATCATCTGCGTCCAGCGCCGAGCCGGCTGAGGCAAAGCGGCAATACACACGTGAAATATCACGTATCTTACGACGCAGAAAACCACAAAGCACAGCGCGGCGCGAAGCGCGAAAAGCTTCCTCTTCGGCGTCTTGTCGGCTATTATCCATATAGATATAAAGAAAATGATGTTTATATAAAAATCCTGAAGCTCCGCTCTCAAAACCATTACCCCCCGTTTATCGACTGCGCTCAATTCTTTTTGCCGTAAGATCTATACGATAGGCTGTACTCGTGAAGCGCGTCGATAAACGCCTGCTTACGCGGACGGCTTATGACAAGCTCGTCTCCGCCCACGCAGACAGTGTTGCCCTCTATGCGCGTGACATTCCTTAAGTTTACGAGATAGCACCTGTTGCACTTGCAGAACTGCTTTTCGGGAAGCAGCTTTTCTATGGCTCGCATGGTGCCGTACGCCCGCATTTCTCCGCCGGACGTATGATAGATTATTTCGTGATCCGACACTTCTATGTAGTTGAGCTTGTAAAGCTCTATCCGCGCCGCGCCGCCCGTCGTAGGAAGCACGGCTTCTTCCCTCGCCTTGCTCGCACAGCTGCCTATAGCCCGCTCGATTTTTATCTTGAACGTATGGTAGTTCACGGGCTTGAGCACGTAGTCGAGCGCGCTGACCTCATAACCGTTTATCGCATACTTTGCAAGAAACGTGACGAATACGAGAATGACGGAAGGATCTATCGCACGCAGCTTCTTCGCGGTCTTAAGACCGTTCATCTGCGGCATATCCACGTCCATAAACACTATATCGTAATCCGGAGTGTATTCGTCGAGAAAGTTAAATCCGTTTTTGAAATGATTTATGTTGAACTCCACTCCGTACTCGCGAGTATACTTTTCGAAACACGCGGTAAGATTTTCCGCCGACTCCCATTCGTCTTCGACTATAGCGATTTTATACATATTTTTAATCTCCTATAAGAGACATTATAACACGAATTGCGACCCAAAACGGGAGTCGCAACGCCAATTGTCGTTTTACAACGTGAATTGCACTAAAGAAAAATATGCTCGCATATTGTCATTATTATACCTTCCCCCCCCCGAAAGTAAAGCGTTTTATGCGCATTTTGACGGAAACTTCAACCATAAAAAAACCGCGCACGGACTTTTCCGCGCGCAGTTTTTGCGTTACTTCGTTATGTTGTGTTTTATTATTTTAGGCTTTGTAATTTTCCGGGTGTTTTTTTGCGTCGAGTATGCGAAGCACCGTCAATACCGCCATCGCAACTATGCAGGCATAGACGACGATGTTGGCAATCAGAAGTCCTATTGCCCAAGGAGACATTCCGTAGGAAACAACTTCGCCCGGAGCAACGCCTTGCATATTGGAGGAGTTGGCAACCATGTAAGCGATGTGGTGAACGGCTTCTCTCATAGCCCACTGTGCGGAAGGGCTGGTCGTGTCTTCGGCGTTTATCTGCATGATCCACAGGCACATATCGTTGCCCGCTCTGAGCATTTGATCGCGTCTCGAAGCCGCGCCGCCAGTCATGTCGGAGATTATAGCGCCTTGGAATCCCCACTCGCCTCTGAGCGTTTCGGTGATGAGACCGTAGTGACCGGAGGAGAACGTAGCGCCGACATAGTTGTACGAGGTCATGAGCGCAGTAGCTCCGCGAATCACCTTTGTACCGTGATTGCCCTCGGAATCGGAAATGTAATCTACGGTCGCTCTCGCTTCCTTGACCGCTATCTCAAACGAACGGAGATAATTCTCTCTCATGGTCTGCTCGTTTGCCCATACGCAGATATTCGCACGGTTCGAATCGTTATCGTTCATGGCGAAGTGCTTCATGTAGCAGGAAAGTCCCTGATCCGACGCACCCGATATTACTCTTGCCGCCATCTTGCCCGAAAGCACCGCGTCTTCGGAATAGTATTCGAAATTTCTTCCCGAGAAAGCCGTTCTGTGGATATTGAGTCCGGGCGCGTACCAGCCGTAGCAGCCGATAGTCAAAGCTTCCTGTCCGAGCTCAACGCCGTACTCGTAAGCAAGTTCGGGGCTGAAGGACGCCGCAAGAACGGGTTCGGTCGGCCATGCGCAAGTCGAAAGGTCGTTTGCGCCGAAGTTCGTCGTTATCGTAAGTCCCTGAGGTCCGTCGAGAGACTTCGATGTCCCGAGACCTATCGAGTCGAGAGCTCTTACCGTATACTGATCGTAGAACATGAGTTCGGTGAGCTGTGCGTTCGAGTAATCTATCTGATCGAGAAGGAGATCCCACTCGGAGCTGTAGTAATCTACGCCGCGCATATCGCTGACCGTCTTGCCGTTGTCCGCTTTTGAGGTGGGCGCGCTCTCCTTATAGACCTTGCTTCCGCTCACGTTGCCGAGCTGCGCGTCGGTCTTAACGTCGAACGCCGCAAGCTTTTCAACAACCCAATCGGGCGCTGCCTTATACTTTTCACCCGCAACAAGGTTATCCAAGGAAAGTCCGTTGGACGTCGAACGCGTGAGCTGTTGGATCGAAGAATCGCTCATATATCTGTTGCTGTCTTCGAAATTGTTTGTAGCCGCCACGAATACGGCGTTTTTGTCTTGTTCGGCTTTTGCGGGAACGCTCGTGGGATTGCCCTCGTCGTCGAGACGGCTCTGAGCGTCTTTCTCGCTGTTTCTGGGATTCGAATTGTCAAACCAGATAGTATTCGAAATGTTGAACGATCTTTGATCGAGCACTTCGTGAGAGGACGAACGGATGGAGACCGTGTACTCGTCGGCGTCGAGCATATAGCAACCCGTAGTGCCGTCGCCGTTGTCTTCGTATAGCAGTAGGACGCAAGATCGTCGGTGGCGAAGGAAAGCTCTATGGTTTCGCTATCGCCCGCCTTGAGTTCTTTTGTCTTACCGAAAGTCGCAAATACGACCGTAGACTTTTCTATCTTGTATTCCTTGTCGACATCGGTATAAGGAGCGGTAAAATATACTTCGACTGCGCTTTTACCGGCAAGGCTTCCCGTATTCGTAACTTTGACGGAAAGCGTGACCTTGTCCTCGTTGCCCCTAAAGGATACTATTTCCTGTTTGAAGTTCGTATACGAAAGTCCGTATCCGAACGGGTATACCACCTGTCCCGCAGTCTTGGTCGAGCCGTCCGCATTGAGCTCGCCGTAAGTGAAGCCCGCAAGAGCGGTGTCGTATGCGGTCTCGTAATATTTATATCCGAGATAGATACCTTCCTCGTATTCGATGTATTCCATGGGGTTCGACGCCTTTCTGGAAGCCGAATACTGCTTTGCCGCCATGGGACCGAGTCCGTCGGTGTTCGTATAAGCAAAGCCGTCGACGTCGCCTATGTTCTTGTATGTGGGGTCCTTCGAAAGATCGCGGACATATGTATCCACCAATTTACCCGAAGGATTTACGCTTCCGCAAAGTATGTCGGACATGGACTCGAAGCCCTTCGCTCCGGGACCGCCTATCCACAATATTGCGTCCACTCCGTCGTCGTCGGCAAGCGCGCCCAATTCCATTGCATTCGAGGAATTGATAATTACTACGACCTTGTCGCAAGTGCTCTTTGCAAGCTCTATCGTCTCTTTCTCTTCGGGCATAAGCTCAAGCGCATATTTCAATTCGTTTGTATCCGCAGCGTTCGAGACGGAAGAAATTCCTCCCGCAGACTCGCCTGCGTCCTTTGCGTTTACGTCGCCCTTCTTATTGTACGGGATAGACCAAACGTCGTTGTTTTCTCCGCCCGCTCTGCCCAAAAATACGATGGCCGTATCGCTCTTTCCGACAGATGACGTGTTGTAAACCGACTTATCGAATTCGTAAATACTCTGATCCGAACCGTTAAAGCTGTTCGTATAATCCTGAAAATAAAGGACGGCGTTTCCCGCCGAAGTATCGTAATAGTACTTCTTTACTTTTGTGTTTCCCGTGACGGAATCCAACGTACCGAGAACGGTAAAGTTCTTTTCGAGCGCCTTCTGCGGCGTTACTACATATGCGTCGGAAGCCACCACACTGCCCGAACCCGAGCCGCCGTAGAAAGGATTATAATAGCGGTATCCGAACGGAGCAACCTTCGAGTTCTTCTCGAGCGGCAATGCGCTCTCCCTGTTCTTCAGTAGGACAATGCCCTCGTCCGCAACCTTCTCCGCCGTTTTGGCGGCGCCGAGCTGCGAGCCGTCATCCCCTTTCGACGACGAGTACTTGGAATCGTAGTAGGTCTTATCCCAATCGTCCGTCCCTTCCAATTGCGTCACTTTTCTCGCGCCTCTGCCAAGGTACGTATCGAGCGCACCCTGAAACACATTCGCGACGGCGGTCAAAGCAATGATTAAGGCAAGAAGCACAAACAATATCGGAACGATGATCGCAAGAAACTTCTTGTTGCCCATTCTTTGTTTTGCCATGTTTCATTTCCTCCTATAAAATAATTTCGCCGAACTTCATCCGACGAAAACATTCTATAATAAGGATTGTCTTTTTTCAATGCGAAATTCGTATCTCGCCGAATTCGCTTCGTAATCGGGTTTTGCCTTTACCGCTCGAGCAGAAAAAGTATATCGAGACAGAACTTGTCCTCGCTCACGTCGAAGCGCATAGTGCCCTTGTATTTTTCCACTATCATCTGCATACTCTTTATGCCGAAACCGTGAAAACGCTCGTCGCTCTTGGTGGTTTTGGGAATGCCGTTTACCATGTTTACATTGCCGATATGCGTATTATCCTGATGAATGCTCAGCATATTTCCGCCGAAGTTCACACTCAGGCTCAATATGCGCTCCTCCTCGTTCTCGACCTGCGACGCGCTTTCTATCGCATTGTCGAGCATATTGCAAAACAGCGAACAGAGGTCTTCTCCCGACATAAAAGACAACTTCTCTCCGTCTACCATGTAAGAAAACTTTATTTTCTTCCTCTCGCACAAGAGATTCTTTTCCGTGAGAATTATATCGAGCGTCTCGTTGCCCGTCTTTGCGAAATTATCGTAAATCATAATTGCGTTTTCGACTTCCTTGAGGCTCGCACTGCGCTCCTCGCTGTCGTCGGTCTTTCTCGCCATGTATATTTGGTGCTTCAAATCGTGGCATTTGACGTTTATTATATCGACATTCTCCTTCCATATGTTATACTGCTTCTGCTGAGTATACAAAAGATTTTCGATCGTCTCCTTTTCGATCTTGACCCTGCCGCGGTCGAATATACTGAACTGCATGAACAGCAGAAAGAGACAGCACCCGGCGGCATAAAATCTTGCGATGTTGTCGGAAGAAGTTATGGGAAGAAAGCGCATGGAAAAGATATAGGTTATGCTTATCGTGACAACCGAAATTATGAGAATGGAGTGGTTGTCCACCGCATTAGCCTCGCCGATCTTCAGGCGCTTTACTATAATAAAATACACTCCGACGAGAGTTATGACAAAAACCGCCAGCGCTACCAAGAACCAAAGTCCGACGCGAAATTCAATGCCGAACAGATCGTTTACGATATAACTCGCGTTATGCGAGAAGTTCTGCACGGCATATGCGGCAGACGAGTAAAAAAGCAGGTCCTTAACTTTTAGCCTGACCGTCGCAAAGAAAAACAGCGAGGAAATGACAAGTGCGCATACGAACGACAGATTCAGCCAGCCTCCGACCGCCAAAAATCCGTCGAGCGAATAAAAGTTGGGGATAAAAAACAGCGCTATATCCGACGCAACCCACAAAAACAAGGATATGTACCAATATTTCCTTCTCGCGAACAGCATACAAAAAAGAAGCTGCACAGCCATTATCTCCGTAAAGAAATTCGTAAAGAACGAAGCGAGTGAGTAAATGAACCCGATCATTTTCCGCCTCCCCTGTAAGCCGCCACATCCGAAAAAAAGCTCTTTTTTCTCGATCTGCTCACGGCAAGAGCGTCACTCCCCACCCACACGGTATTTTCGTTTAACGCAGTCACAAAACGCAAATTCACGAGATAGCAGGTATTGCATCTCGAAAAATTGTACTTCACGAGTTCCCTCTCGAGAGCGCTCAGCGAACCGCTGTTTTCCACATTCCCGTCCACGGTGTGATAGACAAGCTTATGATTCATCACTTCCACATAATAGATCTTAGAGGTTTGAAGGCGCAATTTTCCGTCCTTTTTCGCTACGGTAAAATCGTAGTCGACGTACTTTTCATTCGCCTTTACCGCCTTTTTGAGTTTATCCGAAAAAGTCCCGTAAGCCACGGGCTTCACTACATAGTCTATCGCGTTCACCTCATAGCCCTTGATCGCATACTGCGCCATCTGCGTCATGAATATAAGCGGCACATACTCGTCTTTTTCCCTCAGTTTCTTTGCCACACTTAGCCCGTTCATGTATGGCATTTCTATATCCATAAATACGACGGTGTAATCGGAAGAGTACTTTTCCAAAAATTCCAGCCCGTCGCCGAAGCAATCGATTTTCACCTCGACCCCGTTTTCTTTTGCATAGCGGTCGGCATAATTTACGGTTTGCTCTTTGCAAGAAGAGTCGTCCTCGACGAGCGCGATTCTTATCATTACCTTTAAACCTACCTTATATCTTCCCTTTAAGGATACCATGAAAAAGCAAATTTGTCAATACCGATATTAAAACTTTGCAAATATTTATTCGGTCTCAATCCGATCGCAGACAAAAGAGCTTTCGGCAAAGCGAAAGCCCTTAAGCAAATTTACAGACTTCAAGCCGCAAGCGGCAACTGTTTATCCGTCTTGAACAGCACCTTCAAAAGTATGGGCGCAAGCAGCGACGAAACTATTACGAGCACGATGACGGCGGAAAGATAGACCGGCGGAATGATTCCGCTGTCCATGCCCTTTTGCGCGACTATGAGGGCGACCTCGCCGCGGGCTATCATTCCCACGCCTATTTTAAGCGAATCCTTCACGGAGAACCTGCACAGCTTCGCGGCGCCGCCGCAGCCGATTATCTTTCCGCCGATACCCGCAAGCACAAACAGGAGCGCAAACAACAGCACCTGCAAAGTCATTCCCTCGAAGGTGGTCTTTATTCCTATTGCCGCAAAGAACACGGGCGAAAATATCATGTACGAGCCCACGTCCACCTTGTGCTCGATATATCCCGTTTCCTTGAGGTTGGAAAGAATTATGCCGGCAAGATATGCGCCCGTTATGTCGGCTATTCCGAAGAAGTGTTCGGCTATATACGCATATATGAAGCAGACGGCAAGCCCCATAATGGGCACGCGCCTGCGGTGCGGATATTTCTTTACGAGCCATTTGAAGAGACGGTTGAGCATGAGCCCCGCGCCTATTGCGACTACGAAGAAAAGCACCGTCTTTACTATGGTGTCGACCGCCGCGGCGCCGGCGCCGCCCGACGACGGATTTTTCAGTCCCATTACGACGGTAAGGATTATTATGCCTATTACGTCGTCGATTATGGCCGCGGAAAGTATAGCCGTGCCCACTTTGCCCTTAAGCTTTCCCAGCTCCTTAAGCGTCTCGACGGTTATGGAAACGCTGGTCGCCGTGATTATCACGCCCACGAACACACAGGCAAGCACGCCGTGAATATCGCTCGTACCGAAAAACGGCATGGCGATCAAAAAGCCGAGTCCGAGCGGCACGACCACGCCGAACATCGCTATGAGCATTGCGACGGGACCCGTGCTTTTAAGCTCCTTCAAATCGGTTTCGAGTCCTGCCGAAAACATTATCATTACGACGCCTATTTCGGCAATGACGGTAAGCGCGGCAGACGGAGAAACGGGTATAAAGCGTCCGCCCGTAAGCGGCGACCAGACCGCGCCGCCGAGTAAAAGTCCCGCAATTATGGCGCCGACCACCTGCGGCAGTCCGAGCTTTTTCATGAGAATCCCGAGCACTTTCGTAAATATCAGTATTAGTGCAAGCTCGAGTAAAAACGTATAATCCATCGTCCTATCCTCTTCCTTTCAATCCTTCCTTCAAAAGCGATTTCATCTCTTCGGCGCACGTCGCGCTTTGAAGCGCGGCTTTGAGCGAGCGGCTGTCCGCCCTGCCTCTGAGATAGTACGCAACGTGTTTTCTGAAAGCTTTCGTCGCGTATTCGTCGGAAAAATATTCGACCATATAGTCGATGTGCCTTACGGCGGTGTCGGCTGCGTCCGCCGTTTCGCCGCGAATGATTTCTCCGAACAGCCACGGTCTGCCGAGCGCGCCCCTGCCTATCATAATGCCGTCCGCGCCGCTTTCCTCGATACGCGCTTTAAATGTCGTCGCGTCAATGACGTCGCCGTTGCCTATGACGGGCACGGACAGCGCCTGTTTTATGCGCGCTATCGCCTGCCAATCGGCTTTGCCGCCGTAAAGCTGCTTCACCGTCCTGCCGTGTACGGCGACCGCCGCCGCTCCCGCCTTTTCGAGACAGGCGGCAAATTCCTCCGCGCCGCCGCCGTCCTCTTTCCCGAGCCGCATTTTTACGGTCACGGGTCGGCGTGCGCTTTCGACGCAGGCGCGGACTATCTCTGCGGCGCGGACTTTATCGGACAAAAGCGCGCTTCCCGCTCCGAGCTTTGTCACTTTCGGCATGGGACAGCCCATATTTATATCGACTATCTCGAATCCCGAAAGACATTCGCGCCTTTCAAGCACGTAGCGAAAGACTTCGGGATCGCTTCCGAAAAGCTGGACTGCGCACGGAGTCTCTTTTTTAACGCGTCTCAAAAGGCTCTCCGTCTTGTCGCTGCCGTACTTTAAGCCGTTTACGCTTACCATTTCCGTCACGGTAAGCCCCACTCCGCTCTCCTTGCAAAGCCTACGAAAAGCCACGTCCGTAAAGCCGGCGAGCGGCGCGAGTACGAGATTGTTCTCGAGCATGACTCCGCCTATATCGAGCTTGTGCACCGCAAAAGACATCAGTCCTTAAAGCCCTCTATAAATTCGCCTATCTTCTTATTGAGTGCGGTCTCCGCATCGACGCCGCTTGCGGACGCTATGCGCACAAGGTCGAACAGCTTATCGCCGAGCTCCGTCTCGCTCGTCTTTTGCTCGGGCTTCTCCGCTCTGCCCGCCTTGACCGCCTTCTTGTACGCCTTCTGTGCGCGCAGCAGCGACGGAAAGCCTTTGGGAAGCCGCGTCAGAATGTCGTAAAGACTCGTATAGCTCTTTTCCACGGCTTTGGCGTTCTCCCAGAACTTAAGCGCCTCTGCGGAATCGCCCGCTCTGTCCTTGCCGAAGATGTGCGTGTGGCGCGAGTACAGTTTGCCGCACAGCTCGCTTATGACGTCTCCCGCCGTAAACTCGCCCGTGCGAGCCGCCATGTCGCAGTGGAATACGGCTTGCAACAGCACGTCGCCGATTTCCTCGCGCATGGCGTCCAAGTCGCCCGAATCGATCGCGTCGACGGCTTCGTACGCCTCTTCTATGAGGTTGGTCCTTATGCTCTCGTGCGTCTGCGCCTTATCCCACGGACAGCCGTCGGGCGCGGTGAGCCTCGACATTATCCGCATGAGGTCGGCAAACGTATAGCGCGCCTTGTCGAGATCGCGGTTTCCCTCTATGAAAAGACAGGCGTCGAACGAATATTTCTTTTGCCGGTCAAGCTCTTCGAGGGAAAGAGCAGAAGTCTTGCCGCACGAAGAAAAGAGTATTTCGGTCTCGGGCGCATAGTATTCGAGAAGATACAGCTTCACCTCGCCCGCAAGCATGACGTCCCCTATCTCGGTTATTTCGAGAGCGACTCCGCCGTCTATGTAAGGACGGGCGGCAAGAGCGCCGAAAGCCGTCATCGTGAGCCGAGCGTCGCACGCGCGTCTTATCCCGCAGCTCACTCCGCGCACAAGGGTCACGTCCGCTCCGCTTCTTTCGAGAGCACGGTATACGCCGTCGCTCATGCCGTCGCCGTCCGTGCAATAAGCAACGTCGCCGTTCTTTTCCAAGGCTGTGAGTTTATTTGCGATCGTCTCGTCGAGCCTGTCGAAATTTTCGCTCTCGTCGAAAATTTCGTCCATGGAAATGCTCGCGCCGACCGCTTTGCCCGCCGCCGTCTTAAATGTCTTGACGGCAACCGTCGTCGCGTTTGAAATAACTTTTTTCGCCTCGAGCGTGAGCTCGTCGGCTTTGCCGCCCAGCCCTATTACAGTAATCATTATGCCACGTTCCTATATTTGATTTGCATGCATAGTATACTACTTTTATACGCAATAAGCAAACAAAAAACGAGAGAAAACCGAAAAAGTAGTTTTGATATGTCTTGCATAAAACGGCGTAGAACGATAAATAATATGAGTACAAGGAGGAAATTGAAATGGAAAAGCTCAATTCGGGTGAAATTGCGCCCAAGACCGGCGAATACAACGTAGTATCTTCCAACGGTCGCATTGTCGGCACTGTCCATGTAAGCAAGGGCGACAGAATGCCTCCGACGCAGAGTTCCAACAACCACTTCGAGTTCAATAAGTAACTCCGAGTAGATAAGGAACACGCTCCGCTCATGCGGAGAAGACAGCCGTAGTTTGACGTCATATCGGACGACGGCTGTCTTTTTGCGTTTTTTCACAAATAATTCACATAAAAAGCAATTCCGTTTCTTTGACATTATCAAGCAAAAATAATATAATGATTAAGCAATAAAACGGCGTAAATAATACGCGACCTTGGCAAGAGGAGGCAAAAAAATGCTCAAGCTGCAATCCGTAAAAAAAGATTACGTGACTTCCAACGAAACGGTCCATGCCCTGAAGGGGCTCGACATAGAATTCCGCGCAAACGAATTCGTATCCATACTCGGACCGAGCGGTTGCGGCAAGACCACCCTGTTGAACATAATAGGCGGACTCGACCACTACACGGACGGAGATCTTTTCATAGACGGCATAAGCACAAAGCGCTTTAAAGACCGCGATTGGGATACATACCGCAATCACCGAATAGGCTTTATATTCCAAAGCTATAACCTCATCCCGCACCAGACGATCCTCGAAAACGTAGAGCTCGCGCTGACTATTTCGGGCGTCGACAAATCGTCGCGAGTTGCTCGGGCAAAGGACGCTCTCGACAAGGTGGGGCTCAAAGGGCAATACAACAAAAAGCCCAACCAGCTCTCGGGCGGACAGTGCCAGCGCGTTGCGATCGCGCGCGCCCTCGTCAACGAGCCCGAAATTCTCCTTGCAGACGAGCCCACCGGCGCGCTCGATACGACGACTTCGGTACAGATAATGGAGCTCATCAAGGAAATCGCGAAAGAGCGCCTTGTCATAATGGTCACCCACAACCCCGAGATCGCGGAGCAATATTCGACGCGCATAGTAAAGCTTCTCGACGGAAACATCGTTTCGGACTCCGATCCGTACACATCGGATCCCAAGGAGAACGAAGAACGCGAGCACAAGGATATCTCCAAAAAATCCAAACTTTCGTTCTGGCAGGCGTTCAGACTTTCGGCGAGAAACCTTCGCTCTAAATTCAAGCGTACCCTGATGGTATGTCTTGCCGGCAGTATCGGCATTATCGGCGTCGCGACGGTGCTTGCGGTCAGAAGCGGCGTGCTCGGCTACATAAGCGATATGCAGGACGATATGCTGTCGGGCAATCCCATTACGATAAGCGAGGAGGCTCTCGACCTAAGCAGCGTCATGTCGGCGATGACCATGGGCGAACAGGCGGAAGCTTCGAAGATAGCCGTAGAGGACGGCAAGATAAACGTAAGTTCCGTAATAGAATATCTCGTCTCGCGCGCAGACAGCGCCGAAACCATGACGATCACAAACAACATTACGCAGGAATATATCGACTTCGTAAACGCCATGCCGAAAGAGTATTATTCGGCTATTGTCCCCTATTACGGCGTTTCCATGTCGAACAATCTCTACACCGATTTCCACTTTGCGGACAAAGACGGAAATACGGGCACGCAGACCATGTCGCTCACTGCGGGACGCCAAATATACACGGCGCTGCTCGAACAGACCGATTACAAGCAGTATTCCTCGTTGATAACGTCGTTTGCCACGGGCTTTTCGCAAATGCCGAACAACACCGATTTCGTGCTTTCGCAATACGACATCTTAAACGACGGCGGACATATACCTACAAAGGCGAACGAGATAATGATCGTCGTAAACAGCGATCAGGAGCTGTCCGACCTCACTCTCGCACAGCTCGGCTATTACTCGCAAAATGAGTTCTTCAACGCAGTATATAAGGCGGCGGGCAGAGACGACCTTGTAGACGACAGCATACCCGATATAAAGCAATTCACGTATGAGGAGCTTTTGAACAAAAAATTCACCTGGTATCCGAACGACACCGTCTATACGAAAAATCCGGGTACGTCCTTTCGCCCTCAAGAACAATATCCGTTCGACTACAACCATAAAATAGCCGACGGCGAGACTTGGGACGGCGGAAAAGAGCTCACTCTTACGGCAATTCTCAAGCCCAAAACGGGCACGTCCTACGGCTGTCTTTCGAGCGGCTTCTACTTTACGACGGCATTCACGGACGAAGTGCTCGAAAGCGGCAGAGAGTCGGAAATCGTCGAGTACTTAAACGGTTTGCCCGAGGATAAAGACAAGACAATCACGAGCGGCTTTTATCAGACGGCTGTTCCCGGCACGGGCGAGATGACGGAATTTCCGTACGGAATAACCTATATGTACGATTTTTGGTGGGACGGAAAAGATCTTTCTCCCGACGAATATTGGCACACGGGCAACGTGGGCTTTATAGGAAGCAATTCTTCCATGGCGGCTATTCTCGGCTCCATGATGAATCTTCCATACGCAAACGTGCACACGTTCAATTTGCGGCAAGCGGGCGGCGCGACCCTTCCCAACCGAATAAGCGTGTATCCCGTGGACTTCGAGCTCAAGGACGAAGTGACGAAGTATCTCGACCTATGGAACGCAAAAGACGAAAACGGCAACAAGTATGAAATGGCGGTAGGCGGTTTGACGCTTTCGGCAAGCAGAAGCGACGTCACATACACGGATAATCTATCGATAATAATAGCGATGATAAGCGACATGATAAACATAGTGTCGATCGCGCTCGTAGCTTTCACCGCCCTCTCGCTCGTCGTTTCGACCGTAATGATAGCCATAATCACATACGTCTCCGTCATAGAGCGCGTAAAGGAAATAGGCGTGATCCGCTCGCTCGGCGGCAGAAAGGGCGACGTATCGCGACTGTTTAATGCCGAAACTTTCATAATAGGTCTCATATCCGGTATCGTAGGCATAGGAATAACATATATAATAGAGGGCATTGTAAATCTTTGCATAGGTACGGCGTTCGGCATATATTCCATAGCTTCGCTGTCCATACCGACGGCTCTCGTCATGATAGCCATAAGCATAGTGCTCACTCTCGTGTCGGGGCTTATCCCCGCGCGTCTTGCGGCGAAGAAGGACCCCGTGGACGCGCTGAGAAGCGAATAGCTTTCTAAAGCACAATCCATTCGCCTATAAGCATGAGCGCACTTGCAAACGTATTAAAACGGAGACATTCAATGAACATATTCAACAGTATGGAAGAGCTTATCGGCAATACTCCCCTCCTTCGCCTGAAGCGCACCGAAAAAAAGCTCTTGCTCGGCGCGGCTGTCTATGCAAAGCTCGAGTGCTTCAATCCCGCGGGCTCGGTGAAAGACCGAGTGGCGAAAGCCATGATAGACGACGCGGAAAAGCTCGGGCTGCTCGAACATGGTTCGACTATAATCGAGCCGACAAGCGGCAATACGGGAATAGGTCTTGCCGCGGTCGGCGCGGCTCGCGGCTATAAAGTAATAGTCGTAATGCCGGAGACGATGTCCGTAGAACGCCGAAAACTCATGAAGGCATACGGCGCCGAAATAGTACTTACCGACGGCAAAAAGGGCATGAAGGGCTCTATAGAGGAAGCCGAGAGATTAAAAAACCAAACCGAAAACGCCGTCATACTCGGACAGTTTACCAATCCCGCAAATCCGAAAGCTCATTACGAGCACACCGCACCCGAAATTTACGACGCGCTCGGCGGCAAAATAGATATATTCGTTGCGGGCGTCGGCACGGGCGGCACGATAACGGGCGTAGGCAGATACTTAAAAGAGAAAATTGCGGGCGTTAAAGTCGTCGCCGTAGAGCCTTCCGCCTCTCCCGTCCTCTCGGGCGGAAAAGCGGGCGCACACGGCTTGCAGGGAATCGGGGCGGGCTTTGTCCCCGAGATCCTCGACACGGGCGTTTACGACGAAATTATCGCCGTTTCAAACGACGAAGCCTTTTTTGCGGCAAAAGCTTTCCGCAAGACCGAAAGCATATCGGTCGGCATATCCTCGGGCGCGGCTCTCCATGCCGCAACGGTTCTTGCCGCACGTTGCGAAAACAGGGGCAAAAATATCGTCGTGCTTCTCCCAGACGGCGGCGACCGATATATGTCCTCTCCCCTGTTTGACTGATACGGTTCGATAAATGAAAAGCAACAACGAATAATATCCATAAAGACAACAAGGTTTTGACTTTGTACGCAACTTAAAACCCCGACCGCACGATCGGGGTTTGTTTTATTGCCTTATATAAACTTTCTTATTTCGCCGCAGCAGCCTTCTCCGCCGCCTTAGCCGCCTTCTTCTTCGCCTTAGCCGCTCTCTTGCGAGCTCTGCCCGCCTTCAGGAAATGATGTAAGCCCTTCCAGAAATGCCCGTTGAACATCTCGATGAGACCGTCGAGCTGCGGGAAGTTGAGCGCGCCGCCCGTCATACGGGAAAGTCCGCGCATGGGCTGGTTGAGAACGCCCATTATAAGCGTGTTCGCCATTGTGCGCTTGCCTATGCCGCGCATGAAGCCGATCGCGAAATTGATCGCCCCCGCAAACAGTCTGCCCACCCAGCGGCGAGAATACTTGAGCTCCTTTATCGTCGTATTGTAATCGACGTGTATTCTCTTCTTCTTGTAGAAATTGAGTCCCGTCTTGGGATCGGGTATGGGACGGGCAATGAGAGTCTCGAATTCCTCCGCAGAGACGTCGGCGACGTTTCCGCCGTAATACGACGGCAAAGCCGCTTTGTCGTACGGACACTTCGCATTCGTGCCTGCGATCTCTACGCTCGTCTCGAGTCTTACGTCCTCTACGGAAGCCGCGACGTAAACTTCGTACTTGCCGCCCTCGATTTCCCACTTGTTCGTGTCCACATTGAAATAGCGGAACGTATATTCGTCGAACGGAATGACTACCTGCTTGCTCTCTCCCGGCGCGAGCTCTACTTTCTTAAAGCCCTTAAGCTCTTTCTTCGGACGGAACACCTCGCCGTCCTTCTTTCCGATATAGAGCTGAGCCGCTTCCTTGCCTGCGACTTCGCCCGTGTTCTTAATAGTAAACTTCACTCCGTCTTTGTCCGCCTTCACGTCCGAATACTCGAAAGTCGTATAGGAAAGTCCGAAGCCGAACGGATATTTGACGGGCACGTTTGCCGTATCGTAATAGCGGTAACCTATATAAAGACCTTCGCGGTATTCCACCGTACGGAACTGCCCGGGGAAATGCGACGCCGACGAGCAGTCCGAATATTTTATGGGATAGCTCTCGGAAAGTTTGCCGCTCGGATTTACTTTACCCGTAAGTACGTTCAAAACGGCTTTCGCACCGCCCTGACCGCTGAGCGCCGCATACAAGAGCGCGTCGCAGCTGTCGTCGAACGAGACTTCGACCGCACTTCCGCAGCTGAGCACGGCAACCACTTTCTTGCCCGTAGCCTTAAGCGCGGCAAGCAAGTCTATTTGGTTCTGCGGAAGGATAATATTCGAGCGGTCCAATCCCTCCGACTCGGTTATTTCGTCGAGACCGATATATGCAAGCACGGTGTCCGCTCTATTAGCAAGCTTGACTGCCTTTTTGATAAGCCCCTTTTTCTTTTTGCCGTATCTGTCGAAGCCCTTTTCGTAGCCGACGAACTCGAAGCCGTAATCCTTTATGACGTCGAGCGTCTTGTCGAGCCTTGTCGGATTGACGAGCGAAGAACCTGCACCCTGATAGCGCGGAACTTCCGCAAAGTCGCCCACGACGGCGACCTTTTCACCGTCCTTCAACGGAAGCGCGCCGCCCTCGTTCTTCAAGAGAACCATGGCTTCCTCCGCCGCCTTGACCGCCATCTCGTGATGAGCCTCGACCATTTTATCGTGCTCGGCTTTGGCTTTTTCCGCGTCATCGCCGAGTTCGGCTTTCGCCTGCCTCAGCGCGGCGTTCGTCGTGAATATGAGATCCAAAAGTCTGTCTATGCACTCGTCGAGCACGGCTTCGAGTTCGGGCTCCGCCTTTACCGCCTTTATTATGTCCTCGTTGGTCTCGCCGCCCGTCGTAGGCATCTCGAGCTCGTTGCCCGCCTTGAGACCGGCTATTCTGTCGTTGTCTCCGCCCCAGTCCGTGACTATGACGCCTTTAAAGCCCCAATCGTCGCGCAGGATCTCTTTCAAGAGGTGCTCGCTCTCGTTCGCGTATACGCCGTTTATGAGGTTGTACGCCGACATTATCGTGCGCACGCCGCCGTCTTTCACCGCCATTTCGAACGCGGGCAGATATATCTCGCGCAGAGTTCTCTCGTCCATGACCGAGTCCATGGTCATGCGTCCCTCTTCCTGATTGTTTGCGGCAAAGTGCTTTACGCACGCCGAAATTCCGTTGCTCTGTATTCCACGAGCATATGCGGAAGCCATTTTGCCGGCAAGGTATGGATCCTCGGAAAAGTACTCGAAGTTTCTGCCGCAACGCGGGTTTCGCTTCATATTGGTGCCCGGTCCGAGCAGTACGTTCACGTCCTGCGATACGGCCTCTTTTCCGAGACATTTTGCCATCTCCTCGCCGAGCTCGTCGTTCCAGCTGTTCGCCATCGTGACGGCAGTCGGGAAACAGGTCGCGTTTGCGCTGGGGTTAAGTCCGAGATGATCGGCTGCGGCGACCTGACGGCGTATGCCGTGAGGTCCGTCGGCAAGGAACATATTGGGAATATCGATGTCGTCGCGCTTTATGTCCATCGACTGCCAGAAGTCCTTACCGGATGTAAGCGACGCCTTTTCCTCCAGCGTCATCTTTCCGATCAGCTCTGCGTACTTTAATTCTGTGCTCATATAAAAGTCCACCTCTGAAATAATTTTTATAATGGGTTAAAGCCCAAACCGCAAAAACCGAGCAAAAGAAAAATTCCCGAGACGCATGACGCTTTACGAAAACCGCGCATCATTCGTCCCCGTTTGAATTTCGATCCACCGCCCGATTGTTCGGCTTCATAGCATAACTATATTCTACCACTTTTCGCCGCGCTTGTCAAGTACCTGTTTTTTCAAAATAACGCCCGTTTATACCGTTTATGCTCAAATTCGTGCAATTTGCGACCAATCCGATTTTTCCGCCGCAAATAGGGCTTAAACGCACGGTAAAGCAGCCGGGCGCGATAAAAAATTTCGCATATGTAAAAACGCCGATTTTATAGCCTCGGAATTGACAAAAGCGCACCTTTTGTGCTATACTTCATTATATAGTCTGTCTTTTCGAAGTCACAAACGGAGTGCACGATGAACAACCATGGGATTCAACCGAGTATAGTCGAACACCTGCTCACACTGTTGAGTTTATCTGCCGACCCCGATATTTTCGAGAAACAGCAGGAAAGCCTGTACGCCTCTCTCGGCGCGCAATATATGGATACCGCCTATCAGATAAAAAACTTTATCGACGAGATACCGGGCGGCTTTTTAATCTACCGTGCCGACGAAGGCGAACGGATAATATACGCAAATAAGGCGCTCATGCGCATCTACAGGTGCGACACGCTCGAGGAATTTGCCGCGCTCACGCAAAACTCCTTTCGCGGCATGGTTCATCCGGACGACCTCGACGAGGTAGAAAACAGCATAACCGAACAGATACAAAACAACAAGGACGATCTCGATTACGTCGAATACCGCATTGTCGACAAGTACGGCAACGTGCATTGGGTCGAAGATTACGGACACTATATCCGCTGCGACAAGACGGGCGACGTCTACTATGTGTTCATAAGCGACGCCACCGAAAAGATCGCGAGACGCCAAATGGAACGCACTGCTCTTTTGAACGAGAAACGGGAAAAAGAGCAGAAACTCAAAAACCTCATAGAAGAATACGACAAGGAGCGAAAGCTCATCAGGCAGGAACATCTGCAAAGACTCGAGGTCATCGAGGGCTTAAGCGTGAATTACGACTCCATTCTCTATGCCGACATGGACAGAGACAAGGTGCTCCCCTATCGCCTCAGCGAGCGACTCGAAAAACAGTTCGAAAAAAAGCTTCAGGAAAGAAAGTTCGGCTGGTTTCTCGACGACTACGTAAAGACGTGGGTTCACCCGGACGACAAAGCCGCGGTCGCGGAGTGCACCTCGATAGATTATATCCGAAAAAAGCTCGAACACGAAGCGACGTTCTATCTCAACTACCGTTGCATAAAGGACGGAAAGACGCAGTATATACAGCTGCGCGTCGTAAACGTCGGCGACGACAAACACATCTCGCAGATAGTAATGGGCTATAGAAACATCGAAGAGGAGCTCCTGCGCGAAATAAAGCAAAAACAGCTTTTAAAGGACGCTCTCAATACGGCGAGAGTGGCAAACGTCGCAAAAAACCGTTTCATGTCGAATATGTCCCACGATATGCGCACTCCGCTCAACGCCATTTTCGGCTATGCCGCACTCGCGGCGAAGAATGCGGGAAACGAAAAAACCGTACGCGAATATCTCGGTAAAATCGACGTAGCGAGCAAACAGATCCTCGAGCTCGTAGATAAAGTACTCGAGCTGTCGTACACCGAAACGCAGGATCTGCATATCGACGAACAGCCGACCTCGATCGTCCACACGGCAAACGAGGTGTTTGCCGCGACTTCGCGCCAAGCCGAAAAAAAGGACATTCGCGTAAAGCTCGACACTTCATGCGTCCGACACGACGACGTCGTATGCGACGCGGAAAAGCTCAAGCAGCTTCTCATACACCTTACCGGCAATGCCGTCAAATACACAAACAGCGGCGGAAACGTGGAAATAGGCGTGCGCGAGCTCGAAAGCTCGTCAAGCGACATCTCCACTTTCGTATTCACCGTCAAAGACGACGGCATAGGGATCGGAAAGGAAACTCTTCCGCGCATATTCGAGCCGTTCGAACGCGAGAGCAATACGACGTTCAGCGGAATTTACGGTACGGGTCTCGGTCTTACGATCGCAAAACATCTCACCGAAATAATGGGCGGCGACATAAGCGTCGAGAGCGAAATCGGAAAAGGCAGTACGTTCACCGTCACGCTTGGGCTTAAGCTGTGCGGCGCGTCATGCAAGGCGCAGGAAAGCGCCGCCGACCCGTTTAAACTCCTTAAGGGAAAGCGAATACTCGTCGTAGAGGACAACGAAATAAATCTCGAGATAGAAAGCGAAATTTTGCGGGAGCTCGGCGTCAACGTCGACTCCGCGCCAGACGGAAAAGTTGCCGTGGAAAAAATGCAAGCGGCTCTTCCCGAAGAGTACGCCCTCATACTCATGGACATACAGATGCCCGTCATGGACGGACGGGAAGCTACGCGCGCCATACGCTCGCTCGAAAACCCCTCGCTTGCCAATATTCCCATTGTCGCCCTTTCGGCAAACGCGTACGACAGCGACAAGCGCGAATCCATTGCTGCGGGCATGGACGCCCACCTGACAAAACCGCTCGACGTAAACGAGCTTGTAAATACGCTCGCGGAAATACTCGGCTCGAGCAAATAGACGGACAGAAAACCTTTTGTATCGCACAAAAGGTTTTTCGATTATCTAAGCCCCGATCGAAAAGTCTCGAGTAAAAATGCACCTCTGTATTTTGGCAGACGCAAAAAACACCGCCCGAAAAATTCCGAGCG
This sequence comes from uncultured Christensenellaceae bacterium, assembly GCA_910587445.1. Lineage (GTDB taxonomy): Bacteria > Bacillota > Clostridia > Christensenellales > Pumilibacteraceae > MGBC157735. The sequence continues at coordinate 188,983 of CAJULE010000001.1, read as the reverse complement.
ATGTTTTTTAATGGAGATTGATACTATAAGCTTTTTTTGTCTTTCTTTTTTTTCTTGCAACCGCACGGGCATCCCGAACATGAACCGCCGCAATCGCAGGAGCCGCCTTTTCCCGACAGCTTTCCGAAAATCAGGAAGCCTACCGCGGCAACAAAAGCCGCCGTGACGAATACGACAAGAGCTATTTCCCAGCCGCTCATTTCGTCGCCTCCTTTTTCTTGCGCCTTATCGGCTTGATCTTGCCGAGAGTTATAAGCACTATTACGGTAACGACTACGGCTACGGCGACCGCCCATATGAACGCAGTCCACCACCATGCGCCTATCGTATATACTGCCGCGCTTATGATATAGCTCGAAACTATCCAGAAGAGCGCCGTCCGTATGAACGTACCTTTTTTAAGTTCGGCTTTTGCCGTGGCGCACGCCGCAAAGCACGGCACCGTCGTCATGTTGAAAGCAATGAAGGCAATCAATCCGGGAACGGTAACGCCCGTAGCGGTTATCATGGCAATCACGCTCGTTATGCCCTCTTCGTCGCCGATGAGCACGTCGGGCGTAAGTCCGCCGACGTTTGCACCCATGGCAATGAGGCAGGCGCCGAGAGTACCGAACGTAGCGATTACGTTTTCCTTCGCCACAAGTCCCGTGAGCGCGGCGACTGCGAACACCCAACCGTATGCGCCGAGCTGCGAACCGAAGCCGAGCGGCGTAAATATGGGCTGTATAAGCATACCGAGAGACGCGAGTATCGACTTGTTCATCTCCTCGTCGGGCAGGTAGTGCCAATCGAAGCTGAGGTGCGAGAACAGCCAAATTATGACCGTGGACGCAAATATTATAGTAAACGCTTTCTTCACGAAGTGCTTCGTCTTATCCCACAAGTGAAGCATGAGATTTTTGAAGCTCGGCATATGGTATGCGGGAAGTCCATTATGAAAGGCGGAGTCTCGCCCTTCAAGGACGTATTTCTCATAAGAAGCACGCAGATTATCGCCGTGCATATGCCGAGAAGATACATTCCGTAGGTTATGAGATCGGCATTGCCTATCCCGAAGAATTGCACGATACCGCCTGCAATAGCCGTAAGTATCGGAAGCTTTGCGCCGCACGAGAAGAACGGGATCACGCGCACCGTTGCGATTCTCTCCTTTTCGTCGGCAAGCGTACGCGTGTTGACCATGGCGGGCACGCTGCAGCCGAAGCCCATTATCATCGGCATAAACGAACGTCCCGAAAGCCCGAACCGACGGAATATCCTGTCGAGCACGAAGGCTATACGCGCCATGTAGCCGCTGTCCTCGAGTATGGAAAACCACATGAACAGCATGAGTATCTGCGGCAAGAATCCGAGCACCGCGAACAGTCCGCCGAGTACGCCGTCCGCAACAAGTCCCGACAGCCACTCCGTAGATATCGCCTCTCCCACGGCGCCCTGTATGAATTCGAACAGTGTATTAAACGCATTCGCAAGGATTACGCCCGGCGAGAACACGGCTCCGTCGTAGAATATGCCGACAAAGGTCTCCATTCCTTCGGAAAGTCCGAGCTTGTCTACCGCAGGCAATCCGCCTCCGAGCGACGCCCACGCGCCTATGTACAGAAAATCTTCGGAGAACGTGACGTGGAAAATCGCAAAAAGAATGACTATGAATATGGGTATCGCCCACACCCTGTGCGTGAGCACTTTATCTATTTTGTCAGACTTCGTGACCGCCTCGCGTTTTCCTTTCTGCTTCGACGAAGAAAAGTGCGAGGAGATATATTTATATCTCTCGTCGGCGATCGCGGCTTCCATATCCTCGCCCGCCGTTATGCGCGCCTGCGCTTCCTTTGCGCCCTTGTGCTCGAGTTCGAGCTCGTCGTTTTCGAGGAGCTTGACCGCATGGAAGAGCGGAGAGCTTATTCCCGCGCCGGCAAAAAACTCTTTTGCCTCCGTGATTTTCCCGTCGAATGCTCCCGACAGAACGCTTTTTCCCTCGCGCTCGGTGAGAGCCGCCGCACGTTTCATGAGCTCCTTGATTCCCGTCCCTTTAAGAGCGGAAATCGCGACGACAGGCACGCCGAGTTCGACTTCGAGCGTCTTTACGTCTATCTTGTCGCCCGACTTTTCGACCTCGTCCATCATGTTGAGCGCCACTATGACGGGCACGTCGGTTTCGAGGATCTGCGTCGTAAGATAGAGATTACGCTCGAGATTGGTCGCGTCGATTATGTTTATTATGCCGTCGGGCTTTCCGTCGAGAATATAATTCCTCGATATGACCTCTTCGGGCGTATACGGCGAAAGCGAGTAAATACCGGGCAAGTCCACTATCGAGACGTGTTCCGCTCCGCCCTTATAGATGCCCTCACGCTTGTCGACGGTGACGCCCGGCCAATTGCCGACGTGCGCCGTACTGCCGGTAAGCGCGTTGAACAGCGTCGTCTTGCCGCAGTTCGGATTGCCCGCAAGTGCAAATGTTTTCATCCTACCTCTTACCTCCTTTGGATAGTCGCATTTTTCGTTTACTCTGTTTCGACCAAAGCTGCTTCGTCTTTGCGAAGCGTGAGCTCGTAACCGCGAAGGGTGACTTCTATGGGGTCTCCGAGCGGAGCTTTTTTACGCATGGTGACTTCGGCTCCCGGCGTAACTCCCATATCGAACAGCCGGCGACGCACACGTCCCTCGCCGTTTACGGTAACTATCTTTCCGCTTTCGCCCACCTTAAATTCATTCAATGTTTTAGACATACAAACTCCTTTATCCGCGAATTATTCGCGCTATACTCAAGCGACGAGTATCTTCCCCGCGACGCTTCTGTCGAGGCACAACCTGCCCTCTTTGACTATTACGATGACGTTGCCGCCCGACGAAGAAAGAAGGGTGAGCTTGCCGCCTTCCGTGATCCCGAGCTCCATAAGATGTTTGCGCACCTTATCTTCCGCTCCGATCTTTCTTACAGTAAGCTCTTTGCCCTGCGGCGCAATTGTGATAGGCATTTAAGTAACCTCCGTTAACATTTTTAACTTCGATTAACATTATAATTATAAATATGCCGCTTGTCAAGCGAATTTGTTAATTTAAATTAAAATTTTTTTAAATAAAATCGGTAGCTTTTTTTTGCGTCATATGATATAATAATTATACGGGCGTATCGCTATGATGAATCGCCCGCATGACTGTAAAGAGGGGTTGATTACCCGCATGACTGTAAAGAGCGGACAACTGACGGTATCGGAGGAAGACTATCTCGAAGCGGCGCTTCGCCTCACTCTCGACGGACAGAGGATAAAGGTGACTAAAGTTGCCGAGCTTTTGAATGTCTCGAAACCCGCAGCCACGAACGGACTCAACGAGCTCGCAGGCAAAGGACTGCTTACGAAAGAGCCTTACGGGGACATCTTCCTCACCGACAAGGGCAGAGCCGAAGCCGAACGCGTATACGCAAAGCACAGGCTTTTGAACGGTTTTTTGAAAAAGCTCGGCGTAAGCACCGAGATCGCCGAAATCGATTGCTGCAAAATAGAACATATTTTGAGCGACGAAACCGTCGATGCAATCAAAAAATTCATGGAAAGTTAGAACTTCGTTTTCGGATATACAAAAACCCTTTGCGTCCGCAAAGGGTTTTCTCATATTGCACAAACAAAGCGGAAACGGACGTCGCCTTACATCAGTTTTTCGTACAATGCTATTATGTCGGCGAGCGTAGGGTCTTTCGGGTTGCCCGGGCGGCAAGCGTCGTCCATTGCGGACTGCGCAAGGAAGGGTATATCTTCCTTTTTGACGATAGCTTTGAGGTCGGCGGGAATACCGACGTCCTTCGAAAGCTTCTTTACGGCGTCTACGGCCGCCTTACGGTACTGCTCGACGCTCATGTCGTCGACTCCCTTAACGCCCATTGCGCGCGCTATCTCGCGGTATTTTTCACCCGTTGCGGGAGCGTTGTATTCCATGACCGTGGGAAGGAGTATCGCATTCGCCACGCCGTGCGGAGTGTCGTAGAGTGCGCCCAAAGGGTGAGCCATGGAGTGAACTATGCCGAGACCGACGTTTGAGAAACCCATTCCAGCAACGTACTGTCCGAGAGCCATGCCCTCTCTGCCCTCTTTCGTGTTTTCGACTGCGCCGCGAAGGCTACGCGAAATTATCTCTATAGCCTTCAAGTGGAACATATCGGAAAGCTCCCATGCGCCCTTCGTGATGTATCCTTCTATTGCGTGCGTAAGCGCGTCCATGCCCGTGGAAGCGGTAAGCCCTTTCGGCATCGTGCTCATCATGTCGGAATCGACGATAGCCACCACGGGGATGTCGTGGGGATCGACGCAGACGAACTTGCGGTTCTTCTCCCTGTCGGTTATGACGTAGTTTATAGTCACTTCCGCCGCAGTGCCCGCCGTCGTGGGAACCGCTATGATGGGCACGCTCGGATTTGCGGTATCCACCGCCCCCTCGAGCGAACGAACGTCCTCGTGCTCGGGGTTGTTTATTATTATGCCTATGGCTTTAGCCGTGTCCATTGCCGAGCCGCCGCCGATCGCGACTATGCAGTCCGCGCCGCTCTTCCTGTATGCAAAAACGCCCGTCTGCACGTTTTCTATAGTGGGATTGGCTTTGATATCGGTGTAAAGAGTATGCGGAATCTTCGCATTGTCGAGCACCTTGATCACCTTGTCCGTGACCTTGAACTTGACGAGATCGGGATCGGAGCAGACGAAAACTTTTTTCAGCTTTCTCTTTTTGATCTCTGCGGGTATCGCTTCGATTGCGCCCGCGCCGTGATAGCTTGTTTCGTTGAGTACAAATCTGTTCATAATATCTCCTTTCCCGCTTTTCAAAACGGGTCAAAAAAATTGAATTATTATTATTTTGTTTTTACTATGTTCGCCCGAGGACGCAGAAGCAAATCAGGGCGGCAACAGGCGACGAGACTAAGGGCGCGTACTTCCCTGTACGCAACCGCAAGCCGAGGAGCGCGTAGCCGTCATGATGCAGCTTATTCGCCCTCGGGAAGAAAAACGAGCCGTACTATTTATCAGCACGGCTCGCCGAGTTATTTCAATTATTCGTTATCGGAATCCGCGGGCGTGCTTTCGTCCGTCTTTCCATCCTGTTCTGTTGTAGGTTCGTCGGTTTGCACCGCCTCGGGAGCTTGAGGCGTCGGGGTCTCATTCGGAGCCTGTTCGAAATCGCTTTCGTCGAGCGTCGTCAGACTTCTGTCCGAACGCAACTTATTGAACGCCTTGAGAGCCTCGGCTTCGCGCTCGGCTTGCTTCTTGGCTTTAGCCTCCTTCTGCGCTTCCGCCTTGGCTTTTTCCGCCTCGCTCAGCGCGTCGTACTTGGCTTGCTTTGCCTTTTCGGCTTCGGCCTTCTTCGCGTCGGCGGCGGCTTTCTTCGCATCCGCAGCCTTCTGCTTTTCGGCTTGGACTGCCTGATACTTGGCTTCTTCCGCCCCGAAATCGAGACCCGCCTTTGCACAGCGCTTTCTTAGCTCTTCCTTTCTTGCCTCGTCTGCCTGAGCGTCGGCTTCCGCTTCCTCGAGCTTGAGCTTAACTGCGGGGTCAATGTACTCAACACCCTCGGCAAGCGCCTTAGCTCGCTGATCCTTGACGATTGCCGCATGGTCGAACTTCGAGAACTTCTCTACGCCCATGAATATGAATATGATCGCGATCACGCCGTAGCATATCGTCTCGCCGCCGATGAATATCCACGGCATTGCCACACGAATGGTTTCGGACGATACGTTGGTTGCGCTGTAATCGAGCGCGCTGAGCACGGCATTGAGGATACCTGTTGCGATACCCGTCATACCTGCCATGATCGCGCCGTAAATGGTCATCGTGAATCCGTCGGTTCTGAAACCGTGCATTGCTTCCTGATGGTCGAGCATATCGGCAAGGAGCGCAAGCGACAGATACATCGCGGGAGTCGAGCCGAGCGCCTTGATGACGAACGACGTGACTACGAGATAGAAATTCGTAGGATCTATGAAGCCTATCGCGCCGCCGGCAACGGACAGAATCGCACCGAACAGTATCGCCTTGCCCTTGCCTATCTTATTCGACAGCGGCCAAGCTATGACCATGCCGATCGCCGTAGGTATCGCGCCGACTATGGCGAGCGTACCCGAGAAGCCGCCGCCGATCGCCGTCGAGTAGACGCCGTTTTCGTCGAACATCGCCTGGCAGAAGTAAAGCTGCGAGGTGTTCTTCATCATGCCGCCGAGCTGATACAGGAAGAAGAACGCGATCATTATCCACCAGAACTTATCCTTAAAGCAGACTTTCGCCTGTTTGCCTACGGGCACGGATTTCTTCTTTTCCGTCGACGCAAGCGGGGTGTTGAACGATTCTTCGGTTATTCTCTCACGCGTAAAGTAGTATTCTATGAGCGCGCCGAGAGCGGTTATTATCATGAGAGCTATGACAAAGATCTTCCAATGATTGTACGAAGCGACCTGGTCGTATACGACTGCGCCCGTCGGATCGGTAAAGAACTTTATCACACCGTTTTCCATCGTCGGTATCGAGCCTGCCGGCACAAGCGCGGGATCGGTCTGATAGACGAACAACAACGAGAGGAAGAACGGAAGTATCATCGAGCAAAGACCCATCGCGGCAAGCGAAGTTGCGTTGGATATCGTCGCGAGAAGCGAACGACCTTTGCTGTTTCTCGTCGAAAGATTGACGAGCGCCGCATGAGATGTGTAATAGAACGGATATGCGATAGCGAACCAAAGATTGTAGCCTATAGCTATGCAAACAAGGGCTATCATCTGGCTGTTCGTATTCAAAGTGTCCGTCGCAAACGGCGAAATTATGAAAAGTATCAAAAGAGCGAGGATACTGAGCGGCACGGACACGAGAAGCAGCGGTCTTGCCTTTCCCGCTTTTGTCCGACTCTTATCCATAAGTCTGCCGACTACTATGTTTCCGGCAACGACGAATATGACCGATATGACGGGAAGCCAGGTGAAGAATGTGCTTGCCCATGCGGTTATGTTCAATACGTTGGTCATATACATATTGAAGTACTGACCGAGTATCGAGTTTGCGAGTAGCGCAAGCGTCGGTCCTATGAAGAAACCGAGACCGCCCTCCGGAAAGATCTTGACGTTTGCGGATTTAACCTTACTCGAAAGCAACGGACTTTCGAAGAAAGATTTCTTCTTCTTCGTCGGGGTTGAGTTTTCCATTACATTTTCTCCTTTAAAATCTTAAGAAGTCCGCAAGACCTTTTTCTCGCAGCCTTACGCATTATATTTATTATACTCACTTTGACTGTTGTTGTCAAGCACTAATTTTACCTTTAACGAGTGAAAAACCACCATTTGGTTCAAAAATCTTTTGCACGGTAGAAATATACTCGAATTTTAAATTCAAAACCCCTCTTATCTTCAGGGAAATAAAAGGGGCTGCATAAAAATATTTCAAACATAATGCACGTTAATAGGCGGACACGGGAGACCTTTGCTTAAGAGACTTCTTTTTATTTCCCTTTCTATAAGCGAGGACGTTACTTCGACCTTCAACTTATCTGTACTCACATAACAGTCTATCGACAGTCCGTTGCTTTGCATAATGACATATTCTCCGCCAAGCTCCAAACGCGCCGAATTTATGTAGTTGTAGATCTGCCTTTGCGTGGGAGTAAGCGCATCGTAGTTTGCCTTCTCCCGTTTGTCCTTATTCTCGTAATAATTTCTATTCTTTCTGAACATTCTATGTGCTCCTTACTCGAACGCCGAGCCGTTTCTTATCCTCTTTATAAGCAGTATAAAGAGGAATATAAGTCCGACGACAAACATAAGTATTGCCGCCGCATGTATGTTACCTATTCCCGCAACGGCAAACGAAATCAAAAGCGACGCCCAAAATACCATAAGATCCACATAAAAATGCACATAGTCGGCTTCGCCGCATTCGAGCCACATAAAGAACACCAAGCCGCAACAAGTCGCGAAAAGCGCCGCGTCGAAAATTCCGCCCTCTCCCGTAAATAACATAATGTTGCGCACGAGCGCAGGAACGAGCAAGAGCCCCGATCCGATACAGAACACGACTATCCGCGCGACCCCGCTCGTGTCCTCCGCAAGGTTTGTCGCAATAGCCGAAACGAAAACGCCCGCGCCCAAAAAGACAAGCCATACGGTCGCCACATTTCCCAACATCGCGGCAATGACGATATAAACGGCCGCCACCGCAAGTCTACCCAAAAAACCTCCTAATTTTCTCATACTACCTCCTTGACGTTTATTTACATTGTAACATTCGTCGCGCCAAAAAAGCGCCAAAAAAGAGGGTTTTTCAAAAAAATTTATGATAATTTCTTATAAGAAAACCGCTTGCTACGAGGCGCGATAATATGCTACAATACTTTGTGATGAAACAACCGACCGAGCAAAAGCGAACACTTGAAAACATCGTCCTCTTCGTCGCAATGGCGGCGTTTTACTGTTTTGGACTTGTCGTGCTGTTTTCGGTAAACCTAAACTTTCCTTCGCTTATAGACGCGCCGCCCGCAAAAGGAGGGGTTACCGATTACAAAGACGTAAACCGAAACGGAAGGCATACCGCAATCACGCTCTCGGGCGAATGGGAATTTTTCTACAATCGCCACATAATTACCGACGGCGACGAAAGCGTTCCCGACGGCTGTATTTCCGTTCCCGGCAAGTGGACGGGCAAAGTCACGGACGGCAGAAAACTGCCGCGCGATGGATTTGCGTCCTACAGACTAACCGTCAAAAACATAAAGGCGGGCGAAATCGTCACTTGTTTTTCCGATAACTCGACGATAGCTCTGCGCATCTTTGTAAACGGAAAACTTTGTTCTACAAGCGGCACGGTAGGAAAAACCGCAGCGGATTCCGTATCGGGACAGGCAAAGCGGCTTGACTTTTATGTATCCGACGGCGGCGACATTACCGTAGTCATAGAGACGGGCTATACGCGCTCGGGCGGGCTCTCGCACGCGCCCTGTCTCAGCTCCGCCATGCGCCCCGGCTTATATTGGACAGTTTTGGAGCGCTCGGTCGTCGTCGCGCTCGGACTCACTTTCGGGCTCTTTCTCGCATCTGTCGCCGTAACGCTCGCGTTTCGCAAATACGACGGCGACATTACTGCTCCCATACTCATAGGAATGCTATTTTTACACTTTCTTTTCAGCAAGGACGTAACGAAAGCCTTGGGTCTGTACGGCTACGGCGCGGCGTGGCTTCCCGCCCTTTTGACGGGAGCGCTTACCGTCGCCGTCTATACTTTGCGAATCCTGTCCCTAAGCGGCAAAATAAAGTCTCCGCTTGCTTTGGCTATCGGTTGCGTTTGGGCGAGCTCTCTCGCCGCCTATGCTGTTTTATACGGGACTTGCTACGCCATCGTTCCCGCTCTCATATTCCTCTTTGCCTCGATTGCAACCCTGTATCCGCTTTTGAGCTCCAAACTGCGCACGCCGCTAAAAATCGTCTGTTCTCTCGTCTATCTCATGACCGTCTGTATTTTGACACTCGAAGTCATAGACGGCGCGGGACTGCTCGCATTCGGCACGGAGTACATTTTCACACTTTTGCTTCTCGTCCCCATTACGGCGCAAGTAGCGCTCACCGTCATGCAACTGAACGAAAAACGCAACAAGCTCTTGCGAATAAAGGTACTTGAAGCCGAGCTCGAAGCGACAAAACAAAAAGCTCTGCTTTTGCAGATAAAGCCGCATTTTGTGTTCAATTCGCTGAACGCCGTTCAGGCTCAATACCGAAAAAACATAGCGGCGGGCGACATGGCGCTCGAAAACTTCGCTCACTGTCTGCGCGCCGGCTTAGACGCTTCGGGCGGCAAAGAACTCGTTCCGTTCGACGAAGAAGTACAAAACGTGCTAAGGTATTTCGAACTCCAAAATCTCAGAGCGGATGGCGCTCTGACACTTCTGATCGATCTCGAAGAAACAGCGTTCGAAGTTCCCATGCTTTCTCTTCAACCGTTTGTCGAAAATGCCGTGAAATACGCCGAAACCGAAACCGTCGAGGATGGACACATTACTCTGTCGAGCAAACGAACGGAAAGAGGCATACTCGTAAAAATTTCCGACAACGGCATCGGCTTCGCCACCGACGAAAAGTGCGGCGGCATAGGAATTCGCAATGCGAAAGAACGGCTTTTGCGCCTGTCGAACGCAGAAGTTTTTATAAAAAGCGCAATAGGCTCGGGAACAGAAATTTCGATATTTTTTCCGACGGAAAAAGGAGGCTTAACTTGAAAATCATCGTAGTGGACGACGAACCCGCCGCTCTCGCGACCTTTCTTCCCGCCGTCACCGACGCGGACTTTTCCTGCAAACTCTTCCGCGACGATATACACGGGGCGCTCGAAACGGTGCGGACGGAAAAAATCGACGCCGCCGTTTTGGACATCCGTATGCCGAAAGTCGACGGCGTTACTCTTGCCGAGCAAATGCTTGCAATAGACCCGAAACTCAAAATAGTTCTTCTCACAGCTTACGAACAAAACGAGGAAAAATTGCGGATTCGGCTTGGAGGCAGTCTTGCGGGCTTTCTGTACAAGCCATACGACTATGCACGTCTAAACGCTCTTTTGACCTCGATTTCCCCTGCTCCCGAAATCAACATTCGCACATTCCGCTCTTTCGACTTGTTCGTAAACGGCGCGGCGGTGCGATTTAGCAGTTCCAAAGCCAAAGAGTTGCTTGCCTTGCTTACCGACGCACGCGGCTCGTTCGTCGGAATGGACGAAGCGGTAGGAAAGCTTTGGCCGACCAAAGACGCCGAACGCGGCAAGAGACTGTACCGTGACGCGGTCGCCAGACTGAAACTGACGCTCAGACAAAACGGACTCGAAAATCTCGTGTGCTTTGAGCGTGCGCGAGCGGCAATCGACAAGAAGCATGTCTCATGCGACTTATGGACTCTTTTGGAAAACGGCGGCACGTTCTCCGAAAGTTATTTGCCGCAATACGAATGGGCGCTCGAAACCGACGCTATGTTAAACGTCAAATACGGTTCGCAATCGAAAAAATCGTGAACACAAATAAAAAGACAGACTCGAATTTTCTCTCAATGCCATGACCCCCAAAAGTTTGTCCAGCTTTTGGGGGTCATTTCACAAGTCCGTCTTTTTTCCGTACTTCGTTATATCAAATTTGTTCGCCGTTGTTCGGCTTGAGCGCTATCGGAAAGAAGGTCGAAGCGAGCGTAAGAAGCCAGGTTATGCCGTAGACTATAAATCCTGCGATAGCCATACGCGCCGAGGCGAGATTTTCGGGCGTCTGCACTTCCGCCGATACGTCCTCGTTTGAGCCGAAAATATAGGCGAGCCCTTCCACTCTCTGCGATACGAACATCAACAGCGACGCGATCAAAAGCAGTGTTGCGCCCACTCTCATGACGTCCGCGGCGACCTTTATACACTTGCCCGCCGTTCCGCCCACCTCGAGCTGCGCAAGAGCGACCGCACCGAGAAGAAGGATTGCCGCAAGCACGCCGAAAGTGACGACCGCGCCCGAAAGCGTGTTTCTGAAATATCCGGCTGCCGTCGACGACACACAGTAGACTATGATCGCGGCGATCGTCATGAGCGCCACGCCGAGCGTCACCCAAGCGCCTACGCGCTGTCTCTTAATAAACTCCATGTTCTCTGTCCTCCCTCGAAGATTTTACCACGGTAAGCACATACACGGCGACGGCTCCCGCGGAAAGAACCGAGCTTACGACGATAGCCGTTATGAGAAGAGCCTCCCACCAAGGGGTTACGGGGACGGTCGTCAGATTGCGGACCGCGCTCCTCGCAAACGCAAACAGCTGATACTTCATGCAATCGCGCGCGGCACTTGCGAGCGTAGAGTCGTTTTTCACGACGGGAAGGGACAGATATCCCCAGGTAGCGTCTACGCCGCCCGTTCCGCCCGATATTGTGCTGTTGTCGCCCATGAAATCCGCCATTTGCGTCACGGTCGCCATGATACAGCCCTCGGGATTGAAGTAGTATGCGTTGTTCATCATGTCCGTCGAAATTAGACCGTCAAAGCCCCACTCTCCGCGCACTATGCCCTTAAGCATACCGACGTGATGCGATGCGTTTATCGCGCCTATGCGGTTGAACGCCACCATTATACCGAGACTGCCCGCGTCCTCGACAGCGCCCTGGAAAGCGCGCAGATCGGTCTCGCGAAGCTTCTGCTCGTTCATATAGACGCAGATACCGCTTCTGTCGTGCTCCTGATCGTTAAATCCGATGTGCTTGGGTCCGTTTATTATTCCGAATTCGCTCGTGCCGAGAATGAGCGCTTTGCCGAGCGCATTCGTGAGCATGGGGTCTTCGGAAAGATACTCGGTGTTTCTTCCGTTGTAAGGCGTACGGTGGTAGTTCAAGCCGCCGCCCCAAATCTGATAGTTGCCTATATAGAGTCCCGTATTGCCGAGCACCCTGCCCCATTCGAGCGCGACTTCGGGATTGAAGCCCGAGCCGAGAAGGGTCTGCGAATTGACTGCGGCTATGAACTTGCCCGCCTCGCTCGCAGGGTCGACATAGTAAGGGTCCGTGCCTTCCGTGCCGTTGTTCGTAGAAAGCCGCTTGCCGTTGAAGCCGTTTGGTCCGTCGTTTTGCACGACGACGGGATTGTCTATATTCTTGAGCGTATCGCTCTGACTTCCGCCGTGAGCGACCGCGCCGACCGCCTCGTCGAGCGTAATAGCCGCCGTGAGCTTATCCCAAAACGGATCGTCGATATTCGCCGCCGCTTCGTCCGTTATCTCGGCAAACGTCGTGCCCGCGACGCCGTAGACGTTGCTCTCGGGCGAGTCCGTCTTTACCGTGTACTGAATGTTCCGAAGCTCCTTAAGCCACTCGTCCTTTTTCGGACTGTCGGCAAGAGTTATCTTTTCCTCGTTGTAATTCTTCGGATACGTGCCCTGCCAATCGCTTCGCGTAAGATCGGTCACTGCGCCGGGAAGATAGTAGTTGAGGTCGGCGTTGTCCGCGACGTTCGTGATTCTCGCGCCGCTTTCCGAATGGCTGTAGGTCGTCGTATCGACTCCGCCGCTCTTCGTCCAGACCTTGACGTTCGTCTTGTCGCCGTCGCCGGTCATTCCGTCCGCCGTAGTCTTGCCGAGATAGGCGAGCACGTTGTTTACCGCTTCGTGCGCGCCAGCGCCCGCAGTAAAGCGGTAGTCGCCGCCGTCCATTATATAAGTCTTTGCATTTGTGTAATCGTACGAGGCAAGATACTTTGTCGGAACGGTTACGGTCACGGTCTCGCTCTTGCCCGCACCCACTCTTGCCTTTGCCGAACCGAGGAACATCACGGCGCTCTTTTCGACGCCGTTTTCCCTGTTGTAATCGGTGTACGGCACGGAGACATAGAGCTGAGCAAGCAGCAGTCCTTCGTTTTCGCCTTCGTTCTTAAGCTCGATGCGAGCCGTCACGTTTCCGCCGACTCTGTCCTCGACGTCCACGGAGACAAGCTTTTGCGTATAAGGAATATAGCTCAGCCCGTGTCCGAACGTGTACGAGACCTCGTCCGCATAGTTCCACTTGTTGTCGGGGGAAGCGTAGACGCCCGCCGAACCGCTTGCATTGCCGCTGCCCATGACGGCGTCGAAATATCTCGTCTCGTAGTAGTTATATCCCGTATAGATACCCTCCGCCTCGACGATATAATATCCGCCCGAGTACGAAGCCGAGCCGCCGAAACTTCCCGTCACGTCGTTGCCGATATCTACGCCGGGAAAACGCTTGTCGTCGAAGTCCTTGACTATGTTGTAATCGGTGTAGTAACCGCCGCCGAAATTCATCATCGCGGGCGAGCTTGTCGAGATCGTCGCATAGGTGTCGGCAAGGGCGCCGCTCGGATTGACGAAACGCTCGCCGTCCGTGCCCGCAAGCACGTTCACTATGCCCGTAAACTGATAGTCGTTGGGTATGCCGACGAATACTATGGCGTCCACGCCGTAGCCCTCGGCTGCCTTCGCCGCCTTAAGCTCCCCTATCTCCATAGCGCACGACGTGTTGAGAAGAACTATGACTTTGTCGCAGACTTTTTTTGCCTCGGCGACCACCGAAAGTTCGTCCTCCGAAAGCGCAAGCGGGTTTTTGCCCGTGGCATTGCCGTTCATGTCGAGCGCGGAATACGGCTTATAGGTCGTACCCTCGCCGCCCGGACGCGAGAACGTGACGATAGCCGTCTTTGCCGTGACGCTATCGCGCCAATCGGAAGCCGCGCCGCCCCTATCTTCCCACATATCGGGAGTAGCCTCTATGATCTTAAACGTCGTGTAGTCGCCGGCGGATGTGTTCTGTCTCATATCGTAAACGGTGTTTACGACCTCTTGACCCGTCCACGGGTGCGTGCTCGTCACGGTGTGTTTGTTCATGAGCTTTTCGTAAAAAGCGCGCACCGTGGAGTCCAAAGCAAACCCGCCGTTTTCGAGAGCGGCGACGAGATCGACTGCGTCCGAATTGCCCGCCGCCGACATATACGGCGCATACGAGGCAAGACCGAACAGCGCAATGCTTTCGCCCTTTACGAGCGGCAGTGCGCCGCCTTCGTTTTTCATTACGACCGCGCCTTCCTCGCCCTCGCGTACGGAAATCGCTTTTGCGGCGTTCATGAGCTCCTCGCCGCTTTTATAGGTCGACTTATACTTTATGTTTGCCGTGTCCGTCAAAAAGCTCTGCGTACCGAGAGCATTGTCAACAGTGCTTCGCCAAGCGTCGGCAATGCCGTATCCGAGCGACGTGAGTATGACGAGCGACAGCATAAGCGCCACAAGTCCGCGCCAGAGCGGCAACATTTTCCTTGAGAACATCTTGTCCCCTCCTTTTACTGTTTTGTCATCGGGCTACGATTTTTCCATGTGCGGTCCGTCCCGAAGACAACAATAGCATTTGCAGAAACAAAGTTTTTTACGCAGTGAAAAAGCCGCGGGAGCGTACTCTCGCGACTTTCTCCGTATATAAGTGGATGAAAAGCAACTTGGCAGACCCAAACGGGAAATTACTCTTGCAATATGGGTCGCCTATATAATAACACATAAAATCGGGTTTGTGCGCATTTTCGCCGACATTTCGAAAAAAGTTGACAAATGAGCAGAAAATAATCGCAAAATGAGCAAAATCGCTCAAACCGCAAACACGCGCACGGAAAAGCCCGCTACTTTACCGTGACGTACGCCGAAGCCTGTCCGTAAATGCTCGAAGCGTCTATCTTTATCTCGCCGCCCGTCGGCTTTATAACAGCAAGCGCCTGCCCGTAATAAGTGTCTGTAACGTCCGTGATATAGCTGCGTTCCGTATACGAGCAACCGCTTCCGAGTCCGATAAGTTCGCCGCCCTCTACGCTCACTTTCACGTCGCCGCGGGCGAGCGGTTTGACGTTGAGATTCTCGTCGGTGTATGCGATCCTTACATATGCAAGCTCGTCCTTTGCCACCGTCTTTTTCTCGGGCAATAGCGAAAGTACGGTCTGGCTGCCGGCAGTGCGCATACTCGTGCGAGCCGTCTCGACGCCCTTTTGGTCGTATGCGATCGCAACGATCTCGCCGTCGCGATATTTCGTCTTGAATACGGCTCTTCCGTGATCGTCGACTTTTTTCGTACCCACCTTGCGGCTGTTGACAAACAGCGAGACCTTGAAGTCCCTGCTGTAAACTTCCACCTTCGTCTTTTTTCCGTCATAGCCTTCCCACGACCAGCTTGTCTTTGCGTTCGACATCTTCCATGCGGACGGCGAATGTTTTTCGTGCGACGTATGCACGGGCACTACGCCGATAGCTATCTTTTCGAGACCGTACATTACGCGAGTATATGCGGCTTCTCCGCCGCCCGTGCCCGTTATGTCGAGCCTGCCGCTTCCCGCCGTCACCCAGCCGTAACCGTTGACGAATGTCGGAGCGTACTCCTTGTATTCCCACGCGCCTATTCCCGATTCGCCGAGATAGTCCATACCCGCCCAAACGAAGTCGCCGACAATGCGCTCGTTCGCCGCGGCAAGCTTGGTAAATTCGTAAGTATCCTTACAGAACGTCTCGCTTCCGAGAATGAGTCTCTGCGGATATTTTTTGAGGTCGTGCTTATAGCGCAGTATTCCGTAGTTATATCCCGCAACGTCCATATTCGCAAATGCGTCGCGCGTCTTGACGTCGCTGCCGTGAAGCGTAGCGCCCCACTTCATAAACTTGTCTCCGAATATGCCGGCAATGGTATTGAAGAACTCGCTGCCGACTTTTTTCTTCTTCTTTTTCTTTCCGCCCTCCGCCTTTTTCTTCTCGGCTTTTTCCGCCGCCTTCTTGGCTTTCTTGTCGCTGTACACGCCGAAGCCCATGGAGCTCAAAAAGTTGAAGAAGATGTTCACGCCGCAGGTGACGGGACGGGTGGAATCGAGCGAGTGCAGATATTCGGTCATGCTTTTGGTAAGCTCTATACCGCGCGGCTGAGCCGTCTCCGAAACCTCGTTGCCCGTCGAATACAGAACTACGCACGGATGATTGTAGTCCTTGTCCACTATGTCCTTTAAATCCTTCTCCCACCAATCGCCGTGAAAATCCGCATAGTCGTGTTCGGTCTTATGGATATACCACATATCCACATATTCGTCCATGACAAGCATACCCGTTCTGTCGCAGTAGTCGAGCATGGCTTTACTGCACGGGTTGTGCGCCGAGCGTACGGCATTATAGCCCGTCTCGCGCAGAAGTCTGATTTTTCTCTCCTCCGCCGTCCTGTATGCGCACGCGCCCAAAAGCCCGTTGTCGTGGTGGATGCACGCGCCGTTGAGTATTACGCGTTCGCCGTTTATCCTGAACCCGTCCTCGCTCGTACAGGTGATTATCCTGAGCCCGAAATGCTCGGTTGCCGTGTCGCTGCCGCAGCTCGCCTCGAGCCTGTAAAGATAGGGCGAAGCGGGCGACCACAGTTCGGGCACGGGAATGTCGAGAATTATTTCGCCGCCGTTCGTATCGCCGACTGCGACTATTTCTCCCGACGCGGAAAAAATCTCCACGTGCGCGGGGCTGTCGTCGCTCGTCTTTACTTCCACTTTGACTTTGGCGGGCGAAAGCGAAAGCGTGGTTATTTTTACACCCGAAAAGGCTATGTGACGCTTGTCCGCCACATAAAGATTCACGTCCCTGTATATGCCCGAGCCCGTATACCAACGGCTGTTCGGCTGCTCGCCGTTTCGCGCGATAACCTTAAGCTCGTTCGTTTCGCCGCATTTTATGTGCGCGCTCGCGTCGACGGCAAAGCCGATATAACCGTACGGACGGAAAGCAAGCTTTTCGCCGTTCAGATAGATCTCGGCTTTTTGATACACGCCCTCGAATTCGAAGTAAACGTCCTTATTCTCCCATTCCTTCGGCGCGTCGAAATCTTTTATATATTCGTAGTCTCCGCCGATGAAATAGCTTATATTGTGTTCGCCGAGCGAATCCTCGCTCCTGCCCTCGACGAGCATTGCGTCATGCGGCAGAGTGACTGCTCTTTCTTCGCCCTCCACGTCTATTCGCCTATAACGCCAATTCTCGTTGAAGTTTACAGCTTTCATTTTCCTCTCTCTCGCTCCTTAAAATTATTAGAATTCCCTCTTGCTTTTTATTATACCTCTTTTTAATCGAGATGTCAATAACTGTTTAAGAGTAAAATGCACCCGATTAAGTAATTGTGCGGTTTGTCCTTCGGTATCGAAAAGCGCCCCGAAGGAAACAAAACCCCGGGGCGCATCGAATACCGAAAATGTCATATTATATCCGCCGAGGCTTGAACGTCCTGCGAAAAGCGACGAGATGAGTCGCGGCAAAGTAGCATAGATATACTGACAGAATGACCGCAGAAACCGCGATACATACCGAGATCACCACGGGCACGGCTTGAAGAAGTCCGACGGCTTTCAGTACTCGACAGCATATTATCCCCACGGGTATACTCGACAGGAGCGAAAGCGGAAGCGGCAAAAAGAATACGGCGAGGCTCTCCTTCAAAAAGGTCAGCTTGCACTCTCCCCGACTTGCGCCGAGTTTTGAAAGCACCGAATATCTTGCGGCGTCCTCGTCGCAATGAGAAAGAGATTTCAGGGCAAGGACGGCAAGCGCCATGAACATAAAGACTATGGCGACATAGAGAATACCGACGGTTATGATCGCAGTCGTCCTGTTGGAAGAACGCTTTACCCGTTCTCGGAAATTAAAGTCTGCGAGCTCTATGGTAAAACCGCCCTCCTCGTATTCTATACTGTACGTGAGCTTTTTCCTAAGTCCTTCGAAATCATAGTCGGACCTCACGGTTTCGGCGACGTAGACGTATTCTAATTCTTCCATTCCCTCCAAGGCTTCGTCGGGAGCCACACAGTAGAAATACGTGCTGCAAAAATCGGGAAGACTCGTCTCTTTTTTTACGACCGAATACTCTCTGCCTCCGAGAACTACGCTCGCCCCTTCGAAATCGCTTTCGTCTTCCGCCGAGAGAACAGCCATAAGCTCGCCTTCTCCGAGCGATATGGGAGCGTATCCGCACTCCGTCATCATGACATTGAATTCGCTTTCCGCGATAAACCTATCGCGCTCGTTCGAATCATCCATATATTTGCCGAGTTCGGTATACTTGTACAGATCGCCGCGTCCCGTAGTGTAAAGCGAAAACACGTGTTCGGTTTTCAATTCGACGCAGTCGCCTATTATTTCCCTTGCACGCGGTATGGGGACAGCTTCCTCGTCGTCCGCCCTCACGACTCCCATTATTTCATACGGAAAGCCTATCTCAAGCTCTATCTTTTCCGTGGCTTTTATTATAAACGAAATATTGCAGCCTATCACCGTGAAGGAGATCAGAAATGCGAGCACCGCGCCGAGCGCCGCATTCGAGCCGAGACGGGATTTCATCTGCCGCATTACGAACATATTCGTGCCCTTACATCTGCGCTTTTTCGAACACATAAAGAGATAGGGTACGCATTTGGAAAGAGCATAGTGCAACAGCGCAATGCCTATGGCAAACAGGACAATCGCAGCAAAGAGCAAAAGCGTTATTTCGTTCTCATCGCCGAGCCCTTCCACGAGCGCCTGAAACTCACGGTCGCAAAGGAATATGCCTACGAGTACGGCGGCAAACGAAACGACGGCGACTGCGCCCCAAACGGCTGGATGAATCCTTGCTTTAGGCACTTTTTTGTCCGCGTATATAAGCTCGCGTATGCGAGTCTTTTTCAGATACACGGACGACAAAAGCGAGGAAAGCAAAAACATTCCGACGACAAGCCCCACCGTCAACAAAAGTCCGTTTACGGAATAGGCGGCGAATCTGAAGTCGACTTCCATAAGAGCCGACGTCGCAATCGACAGGAGCTGGAACAGCACGAATCCGATAAGCAATCCGACGACGAGCGCCGCCACGCAGATTATTAGATTTTCGAGTAGGAACAACGCAAGGATGTTGCGCCTCGTCATGCCGAGAGTGAGATAAGTCCCGAACTCGCGCTTTCGGAGTTTAAGCATAAACGACGCCGCATATCCGAGCACGCACGCAACGACGAGCGAAACGAACACCGTAAGCGCTATCATAGCTCCGTAAGCCTGCTCGTGACTGTCGGCGTAGCTCAAGACGTCCGGCGAAAACACGGCGTTATTCACGGCAAACATCAGCGCGACCGTCACAGCCACCGTCGCAAAGTAGACAATGTAGCCGCTCATCTGCCTGCGCACGTTGCGAAACGCAAGTTTAGCGAACATAGTCGTCCCCTCCGCCGGTTGCGAGAACCGCGAGAATGTCGTCGTACATTTCCTTTCGATCCCTGTCGCCGCGTCGAATTTCGGTGAAGATCTTGCCGTCCTTCAAAAACAGCACTCTTCCCGCATACGAGCCCATAACGGGGTCGTGCGTTACCATGAGTATCGTGCAACCGAGCTCGCCGTTCATAAACGACAGCGTCTGCATGAGCCCTTTGGAGTTTGCCGAATCGAGCGCGCCCGTAGGCTCGTCGGCAAGAAGAAGCGCGGGCGAAGTTATGAGCGCGCGGGCAAGCGCCACCCTTTGACGCTGTCCGCCGGAAAGCTCACGCGGATATTTATCGAATTCGTTTTCCACACCGAGAAGCTTGCCCACTCGGTGCGTTTCGCTCTCCGTATATACAAGCGTCTTTCTTGCGAGGTTGAGGGGCAAAGCGATGTTTTCGCCGACGGTGAGCGTGTCGAGGAGATTATAGTCCTGAAACACGAAACCGAGCCTGTCGCGCCGAAAAGCCGCCAGCTCGTCTTCCTTCATCTGTCCGATGTTTTTGCCGTCTATAAAGACGTCTCCGCCCGTAGCTTTGTCTATCGTCGAAATGATATTGAGAAGGGTGGATTTCCCGCTTCCCGACGCGCCCATGACGGCGACGAATTCACCCTTTTGCACCTTGAGCGATATGCCGGCAAGCGCCTTCGTGACGACCGCGCCGCCGTAATACTTCGTAAGATTTACGACCTCGAGTATATTGTCCGTTGCCATACTCGTAACCTCCTGTTACAAAACGTATCGAAATCCCGCTCGCGCGGATACATAGTCCGTTCCCGCGCCGAAAGCGCCTTCGACCTGTCCTCGAGGATATTCTATCACAAAATGCCGCCGACCGACCTAACGCCAAACTTAAGGCTTACTTACGGTTTCGAAAGAAAAGGTCGCGCTCATTCCCTCTCCGAGCACGGACGATAGGGAAAAATCTATTCCGAGTCTGAGGCAAAGCTCCGAAACTATATACAGTCCCATGCCCGTACCCGAATGTCCTCCGCCCGTAAAACCGCGCTCGGTAAGGCGCGGAAGCTCATGCGCGGCGACGCCCGGTCCGTTGTCCGAAACCGTGATCCGCCCGTTCTCTGCGGATATTCTGACACGGCAGTGCGGACAATACTTCGCGCAGTTCACGAGAAGCTGTCCCAGCATGAATTTGACTGCTTTCGCGTCGGTAACGAGCTTGACGTCGCCCTCGACGGAAACCGATATGTCCGCCTCTATAAGCATTTCCTTTGCGTCTCCCACGGCGGCGGCGATTATACTCCTCGAGTCGACCCGCTCGATACGGCAATCGTTTTCCGCAGTCTTGAGCCTTGCATAATAAAGTATGCATTCCGTGAGATTTTCCATGCGTTTGAGCTGCGTCTTTATTTTTCCGACGTCGCCGTTTTCGAGCATGAGAAAACTTGCCGCGAGCGGCGTTTTCAATTCGTGGATCCAGCTCTCCACATACTCGCAATAGGCGTCCTTTTCGCTCTCCGCACGCTCGAGCGCGGTGACCGCGCTGTGAGAGACGGCGCGAACCGTATCGAAATAACGGCACTCGACTTCTCCGCGCGGCGGCGGCAATACTTCCCCGAGCAGATATTTTTCCTTCAGCATTGCACAGGAACGCTCGAGCCGCTTAAGGCGGCGGCTTTTGACGACGTAATCGGTCGTAAGAAAGGCGGTGACGAGCACGAGGCAGACGGCGGCGCTTAAAAGCACGCCCGTCCATTTCATGCCCACGGCGATTGCGACTGCGCAGCATATGAACAGCGCCGCAAGCATGAAAAGAAGCGTTACGGCGCGATCGATAAGATAGTCCCCTATCTTAAGCGGATTTATGGTTTTCATATCCATACCTCCAATACGGGTAATGAATCAAAGTCTGTAGCCGACTCCGCGAATGTTGACAATGCAATCGTCCGCGCCCACTTCTTTGAGCTTGCCGCGCAATCGGTTCAGATTGACGTAAAGAGTGCTCGAATCGATATACAGGCTGTCGTCCCACATATAACTTATTATTTCGTCCTTTGTCGAAACGTCCTTTTTCATGAGAAGGGCGAGTATTCTCGCCTCGTTTTTGGTAAGTTCCGTTTCTTTTCCGTCTTTCATAACGTGCAAGGTGTCGAGATGAAGGGTCAAGCCTTTCTTTTTCAGCACGGTTTCTTCGCGCTTTTTGAGAAGCCGCGCTATGCGGGCAAGAAGCACGCTGCTGTCGTAGGGCTTTCGGATATAGTCGTCCGCGCCGAGCGCAAAACCCATAAGCTCGTCTCTGTTTTCGGTGCGCGCCGTCAGAAAAATTATGGGAAAAGAATGTTGCTTTCTCAAGTTTCTGCATATTTCGAAGCCCGAAGCGCCGTCGAGATTTATGTCGATAAGCGCAAGTTCGCACGGCGGAGCGGTCACGACCTCATATCCGTTCGCTTCGAGAAGGAGCTTAAGCTCGTCGTAAATCGCCTTGTCGTCCTCTTCTACGTATATCCTGTCCATAAGCTATACCGTGCCGTGCTTTTTGGCGTTCTCTTCGGCAAGCTTTGCCATAGCCTCGCTTTGGGAGCCTGAGGTCGAACGAATGGAGAACGCGACGTTCGTAAGGTGATCCGCAACTCTCTCGAGCGCGGTAATGATCGCAAAGAAGTGGGCTCCGCTCTCCACCGTGCATTCGCCCTTATTGAGCCGTCCTATATGATTATTGGAAAGCGTGCGCTTGAGCCCGTCTATTTCCGACTCCATCTCGCCTACGGTTTTAAGCGCCGAAGTATCGCGGTTTTCGAACGTATAAAGCGCCTTATCGAACATACTGCGGACGTGCGTATACATATCCGTAAGTTCCGCCGACGCCGTCTCCGAAAACTTAAAGCCGCCGTCCTTCATTTCCGACGCGTCCTCTATGAAGTTCTCGGCATGGTCGCCTATTCTCTCTATATCGCCTATGACATGGTGGAGGGAGCCGACGAGTTTTTCGTCAGACTTGGACAGAGACAGCGATTGCATCTTGACGAGATAGCGCGCGACGCCCTTGTTTATGAAGTTTATTTTTTCCTCTTCCTTTAATACCTTGTCCTTGTCGCTCGGATCGACTTCGAGCACGGCTTTTACCGCTCTGTCGAGGTTGTCCCTCGCCATTTCGCCCATATGCACGACTTCCTTAAGCACCTGCGCTACGGCTATGGGAGGAGTATGGAGTATGCGGTCGTCTATGTAATACATCTTGAGCACCGAATCGTCGTCCTTGCGCTCCTTTATAATGAGCGTGGCGAATTTCGTAAGCGGGTTTATGAACGGCACGAGAAGGAGCGTCGTAAACACGTTGAATATCACGTGGAACAGCGCGACCTGCATCTGCGGAGTGGAAGCCATTTTGCCGAACAGCCAACCGACCTGCGAGCGGAATATCCAAATGAGCGCCGTGAAAATCACCGTGCCTATGACATTGAACGCAAGGTGGATGAGAGCCGTGCGCTTGCCGTTCGTGCTCGTGCCTATGGACGCGAGAAGCGCCGTGACGCAAGTTCCGATGTTTGTCCCGAGTATGACGAAAAACGCGCTTTCTATGGGGATTATCGTGCCGACCATAGTTACGACGAGCGCCGTCATTGCCGTAGAGGATTGAAACAGCGCCGTGCAAACAAGACCTATCAGTATCAACAAAAGCGGGAATGTGACCGTTTCGAACAGGCTTTGAAGCGCACTCGTCATCGCCGCCGAGCTCTTGAACGCCGAACTCATGAGATACAATCCGACGAAAATGAGACCGAGACCGGAAAGAGCCGAGCCCACGCGCTTAAGCGTGTCGTTTTTGGCAAACATGACGATGACTACGCCTATGAAGGTCAGAACCGAAGCGAACACGTCGAGCCCGCCGAAACCGGAAAGAGCGATTATCACGCCCGTAAGCGTGGTTCCTATGTTTGCGCCCATGATAATGGAGGTCGCCTGGAACAGCGTCATGAGCCCCGCGTTTACGAAGCCTATGACCATGACGGTGGTCGCCGCCGACGAATTTACGACGACGGTTGCCACGGCGCCCACGCCTATGCCCGCAAAGCGATTGGAGCTGAGCTTGCCGAACAGCTTGCGCATACCCTTGCCCGCGCTCCGCTCGAGTCCTTCGCTTAAAAGCTTCATGCCAGTCATAAGCACGCCGAGACCCGCGAGCAACATGAATATGCTCGTAACCAATTCCATTCGTACCTCCTTGCCGCTCTGCAAAGCTGTCGCACAGCGGTCGGACCGCCGCGCGAAATCGCATGACGTCCGTTTAATTGTACCCCGTTTGCCGCCGCTTTGTCAAATACTTTACGGCAAATATAAATTTTGCGCGAAATAAGTCGAACAATCGTTTTTGTCAATCGATTGACCGACGAGCCGTTTTCGAGTATAATTATATCGAATCATGCACGAACAAGAACTCGAACATCTGAAAAAGAATCTAAAAGAGTATGCGGACGGCTTTATCGAAAGCCTGTCGTCGTCTCCCAAGCGCGCCTTGAGAGTAAACCGCCTGAAAGCCTCGCCCGAAGCGGTCGCCGCCGCCCTTTCACTTTCGGAAAAAGCCGCTTACTGCACAGACGCTTATCTCATTTCGAACAAAATAAGCGGCGCTCACCCCTACCACTGCGCGGGCGTATTTTATATGCAGGAGCCGTCCGCCATGCTTGCCATAGAAGCGGCAAGACCGAAGATCGAGAAAATCGTAAGCGAACTCGACTATCCCATCGTGCTCGATATGTGCGCCGCACCCGGCGGAAAATCGGGACAGCTCGCAACGATCTTGAACGGAAAAGGGGCGCTCGTATCCAACGAAATAGACTATAAGCGGGCAAAAACCCTTCACGGCAATCTCGAGCGGCTCGGCGTGAGAAACTGCGCCGTAGTGAGCGCGACGAGCGATAAGGTCGCCGCGGTATTCGGGAATATTTTCGACGTAGTTGCCGTGGACGCGCCGTGCTCGGGCGAAGGTATGCTCCGAAAGGAAGCGGCGGCATGGAGCAACATGAACGAAAAGACCATGCTCTCCTGTGCCGAGCGACAGCGCGAAATACTCGAAAATGCTGTCAACTGCCTTAAAGAAGGCGGACTTTTGATATATTCGACCTGCACGCTGAACGAGACGGAAAACGAAAATGTGCTTGAGGAATTTATAGTGTGCGGAGAGCTCGAGCCGCTCGAGTGTCCGCACCTGAAGCTCGTGCGAAGATCCAAGAGGTTTGCCGCATACAGAGCGTTGCCGCAGGACGGCGGCGGCGAGGGACACTTCGTTTGTGTGCTCGAAAAAAAGACGGGCGGAGAAAGGAAGGCAAAGCTGCGCTCTCCTTTTTCGACAAAATTCGACGAAAAGAAGCTTAACGCCGTACTCTCGCCTCTTGCGAAAGTACCATTATTCAACGACGCTTTCGTCTACGGCGAAAACATATTTCTATGCCCGCCCCTGCCCGAAATGCGCGGACTGCAAATAATCGGCGCAGGCGTGAACGCCGCAGCCGTCAAAGGCAGCACGGTCGTTCCCTCGCACGGCTTTGTTGCCGCATTGAAAGAAAACGAAGCGATTGCCGCCGCAAATCTTTTCTACGAAATCGGAGAAGAAACTTCACGCGAAAACGGAAGAAGGGCGGTAGAAAAATATCTGCGCGGCGAAGAGCTTTCGCTTGACGCCGATTTTGCCGGTTGGGGAATACTCTGCGCCGACTCGCATCCCTTGGGACTTGTCAAGTCAAGCGGCGGATCTATGAAAAATCACTATCCGAAAGGATTACGTATAAGATAGAGTCCTCCTGCAGCGGCAAAACAGCATGGCAAGCGGCGCGCCGCGGTCAAAGCCTGCGATTTCTTTCCTTTTACAAGTTCACCTGTCTCGAACACGCCGCATAGTATGGACTATGGAATACGCAATGATAAAATCGTTGGTTGTCGGCGGAGAGCTCGCCGACGTAAAGCTGTACGGCTTCGGCACTCTGGAGAAAATCGATCTCGAAAAGGAGCTCACGGGGCAGTCGTCTTTTCTCGTGGACGCGGCAATAAAGAGCGGCGAAAACGTAAGTCTGTACGGCATAGAATTTTTTATGCGCGAGCTTAAAAGAGTAAGCGCCGTCACCTTCCACAACTATCTGCTTGCCGACGTAGCCGACTGCAACCTTCATATGGGCGGCGAGGAAAGCGAACTGAAGGTCTATTCCTTCCACGGCGTAAACATAGGACTCATCGTCGACGACGACATCGACAGCGAACTCATTTGGAGCAAACTCGCAGAAAGATCGGACGGCATAGTTTCCATTGTCCGCACATTCGACGACGCGCGTAAAGAGCGAGTAAAACTGCTTCAAAAGCGTTTCACTCTTCCCGTCGCAGTCTGCCACGGCGAGCATTTGTATGCGTTCGGCGCGCGCTCCCCGCAGGTCCTAAACATAAATTGAAATGAGAGCTAAGTCTTGCGCCCTATGGCGAATCTAAAGACGCTTAAAGCAAAAACCGCGGAAGCCAAGCCGCGGTTATGTTTTTATCCGAAATTTGAATTTTATAGGCCCTTATCCGAAGCGACATTCTCGCTCTCCTTATCGATAAGAGCAACTTTCTCCGTATCCGCCGCCTGCGTTTTTTGAAGCGCCGTATCTCCGCCGTCATCGTCCTCCGGCTTCTTCCGCACCGCGTCGTAGATAAAAAACGCGATCGAACCGACGAAAAACACAATGAGTATAAAAAGATTCCATGCGACGTATTTCGGCGTACTCAAACGCGCCCGTGCAAGTCTCACGAGCGCGAATGTCGCCGATATATACTGCACCAAAACTATGGGCAGAATGATGAAATACGGATTTATCGCCGAAATCATTTCAAAAGAGTTTCGTAATCGGTAAGCGTCCCCATAAGCTTGCTCGTCGTGGACCAGATCTCGACGGGATAGCAATAATAGTAGCTGTCGATGGGCGTTATGTCGAGCTTCTCCTGCAAATAGGGATATATAACTATGCGCTCTATCTCGCCGACGGTGTCGTATACGAGCACCTTGGCGCGGTCGAACTCGACGGTCTCGCCTTCTATCTTAACGCTCTTTTTCTCGTCGAACGAAAAGAGAAGCATATAATTGCTCGAGTCCGCGGTAAGGTTTTTCGTAGCCGTCACGGTAAGCTTCGTACGAACCGTCTCTCCGTCCTCGTCCTTTTCGGTCTTGAACTTAGGGCTGTATACCCATCTTCCCTCGAGAATGGCGTGCATTACGGAAAATCTCGTATCCTCTATGCCCTCTTTGACCTTTTCTACCGTCTTATCGGTGTTGGGATAAGGCGTGGAGGCTTCGTGATTGTAAACGGTTACGTCGCTGTATCCGCCGAGCATACCCAAAAGCGGGTTTACCGTAACGACGCTGAGCACGATTATGGCAATCACTATAAGCGCCGCAACGCTCGACGTGATTATAATCGGTAAAGCAACTCTCTTTTTCATAATAACTCCTTTGTCTCTGTATCTTTGCGTTTCCCTGGCTGATTAAACTGCGGAAGGATTTGCGGGTGCGTCCGCGGCGGGAGCGCCGTCCGAAACGGCGGGCTTTTTTGCCGAACGCGCCATGCGCTTGTCGTAGGCGTCGCGTACCTCTTCGACGCTCTTGCCTTCCATGAGCATATTTACGTCTTCGGTGAATATCGTTTCGCGCTCGATTAAAAGCCGAACCATCTTATCCATTACGTCTCTGTTTTCCGCAAGCACCTTTCTTGCCGTCTCGTGCGCCTTGTCGAGAAGCTTCGAAACTTCCTCGTCTATCTTGGAAGCGACCTTTTCCGAATAAGTGTGCGTCGACTGGTAGTCTCTTCCGAGGAACACTTCTTGATTCGAACCGTAGTATACGGGTCCGAGCGAAGTGGACATACCCCATTCCATGACCATTTTGCGTGCCGTGTCCGTCGCCTGCTTGATGTCGCCTACGGCGCCCGAGGAAATATCCTGTATGACGAGCTCTTCCGCCGCTCTGCCGCCCATGCTCATTGCGAGCTCGTCGGTGAGCTTATTTATCGTCATATACTGGTTGTCGTTGTCGGGACGCATTTTCGTATATCCGCCCGCAGGACCTCTCGGTATTATGGACACCTCGTGTACGGGATCGCACCCCGAAAGCTTGAGCGCAACGAGCGCGTGACCCGCCTCGTGATAAGCCGTTATGCGCTTGTCGAACTCGGTGACGAGACGCGACTTTTTCTGCGGTCCGAGCGTCACCTTGTTTATGCCCTCGTTTATGTCCTCCATTGTTATCTCTTTGCGGTTGTCGCGCGCGCAAAGTATCGCCGCTTCGTTCAAAAGATTGGCGATCTCCGCTCCCGTGAAGCCCGACGTCATGCGCGCAAGCACACGGAAATCGACCTCGGGAGAAATGGGCTTATTGCGAGCGTGCACCTTGAGTATGGCTTCTCTGCCGCGCACGTCGGGCACGTTGACGTAAATCTGACGGTCGAAGCGTCCGGGACGGAGAAGCGCGGGATCGAGAATATCCGCGCGGTTGGTCGCCGCCATGACTATAATGCCGTCGTTCGTTTCGAAGCCGTCCATCTGAACAAGAAGCTGGTTAAGGGTCTGCTCGCGCTCGTCATGACCGCCGCCGAGCCCCGCGCCGCGCTGGCGGCCCACGGCGTCTATTTCGTCTATGAAAATTATGCACGGCATATTCTTCTTTGCCGTATCGAACAGATCGCGCACACGGGAAGCGCCGACGCCGACGAACATTTCGACGAAATCGGAACCCGAAATCGAGAAGAACGGCACGTTCGCTTCGCCCGCAACGGCTTTCGCAAACAGCGTCTTACCCGTTCCCGGAGGACCTACGAGCAGTACGCCCTTGGGAATCTTTGCGCCCACCGCCGTAAATTTTTGCGGCGATTTCAAAAACTCGACCACTTCGGCGAGTTCTTCCTTTTCCTCTTCCGCACCCGCAACGTCCGTAAAGCGGACCTTGAGATTGGCTTGCGCGTTCGCATTGGACTTGCCGAAATTCATTGCCTGCTTATTCGAGCCCGACATCGCCCTGAACATAAAGACGGCGAGCACGACGAGCACGACAAAGCCGACAATCGGAATGGCGAGACTCCACACGCTCCCCGAATTTCGGTCGTTCAGCGTGATCTTTATGCGGACGAAGCCTTCGTCCTCCGCGTGAGCGTCCTCGTACTCCTTAAGCGCATTTATGAATATGGTATCGCGAATAAAGCACTGCTTCGTGAAGTTCTTGTCTCCGACGAGCTTTATCTGCGCGATATCGTTGTTTATGCGTATCTCTTCTACCTGCCCGTCCTCTATCTTATCCCACAGTTCGTCGTAACGAAGCGCGTTTTTGGGACGGTTGAAAAAGAACACAAGAGCAATGACCGCAATGAGCACTATGGCAATCACGACAATGATTATGATTCTTTTGCTGTTTTTTGACTCCAAATCGACCTCCGAAAATTGCGGCGCCTCCGAATGAACGGAAAAAGAAAAACGGCGCGCTTTTCTGCACTTATAGTAGTATATCACAAGCCGCGCCCGTTTATCAAGTGTTTAAGCGCGCCTTGTGCAGATTTTCATGGAATTTTCACCGTAACCGACGACATGGCTGCGCCGCATTTAAGGGCGTGCACCCGCAGTTTGCAAAGCTATTCCATACCCTCGAGCCATACGGGACAGCCTCTTTCGCGCGTTTTTTTCATGTCGAGTATACGCTGGTTGGAAGAGCCGCGGAATTTCAGCTTCAAATCGAGCTTTTCCAAAACAAACCGACCGTCTATCAGCACATCTATGCCGTCGAGAAGTTCCCGCACGTCCGCGTCCTTTTCGGCAAGCGCGCAAAGTTCCTCATAGGTGTAGCCGCTGTAGCACCACACGTCGAGCCCGCGCGCGCGCACCTGCCGGCAGAGCTCGGCGAGAGGCTTCGCCTGCAAAAAAGGCTCGCCGCCCGAAAGCGTCACTCCGTCGAGCAAAGGATCCTTTTCTATTTCCTCGAGCACAAACTTCAAATCGGTAACTTCGCCGCCGTCGAGTGCGTGCGTCTGCGGATTTTGGCAGCCCTTGCAATTGTGTTTGCACCCTTGGGTGAATATCGCCATACGAAAGCCCACGCCGTCCACGACCGATTCGGACACGATGCCCGAAAGGCGCAAGGTCATGTCCTTAAGCTTTTCATCTACCATTTCGGTTCATACCTCCTCACTCTCAAACGCGCGCCGCATTTATTTGCGATCGCTTCGCACTCCCGCACCGCTTCCTCGCCTATGACGTCAACGACGCTCATTACGGTGTCTATTCCGAGCGCCGCGCACCTTGCGGCAAAGTCTTTGAGCTCGTCGAACGCCTTTTCTCCGTAAATGCTCTTGCATACGTTGTCGTACTTTTCGGCGCTCGATTCGTTCAGCGATACCGACACGACGTCGATTGCACCCCTAAGCTCGGGCGTTATGTCTCTGCCGTTTACGAGACTGCCGAGACCGTTCGTATTGAGACGAGTCTTAAGCCCCTTTGCGTGCGCCGCTTTTGCGACCTCGAGCATTTCGCCGAGCTTGTAAGTCGGCTCGCCGTAGCCGCAGAAAACGACCTCTTTCACACTCGGATTTTCGCCAAGCAGTTTTTCGACTGCGGCTTTCGCCTCCGAAGCCGTCGGCTCTCTTTCGAGCCACAGTACGTTTCCGCTCACGCCGTCGCCCGTGTTTCTCAAACAGAACGTGCAGTTGTTGCAACAGCGGTTCGTAAGATTGACGTAGATATTTCCGCCGAACATATAGGCGTATACGTTGTCGCGTTTTTTCATGCTGTCTCCTTGCACAGATGTTATTCTCTACGCGCGCTTCATTTTGGAAAACAGACGGTATGCGTTTTCCGTAGTGATATTCGCGACCTCTTCCGAGGACTTTCCGAGAACGCCCGCTATATACATGGACTGATACTTCACGTACTTCGGATAGTTTATCTCTCCCCTGTGCGGCACGGGCGTAAGATACGGGCAATCGGTCTCCACGAGTATCCTGTCGAGAGGAATGCTCTTTATTATCTCGGGAAACTTCGCCGCGTTTTTAAAGGTTATCGCGCCCGTGAACGAGATGTAAAAGCCCATGTCGACGTACTCCTTCGCCGTCTCTTTCGAGCCGGAAAAGCAGTGTACCACTCCCGTCTTTGAAAACTTATCGCGGTTTCTCTTAACACAATCGAGCATATCTCCGTCGGCGTCGCGTATATGAAATATCGCGGGGAGCTCGGCTTCTTTCACAAGCTCGAACATCGTCTCGAGCCCCTTATGCTGTACGGGCTTATCTGTGTCGGGGTAGTGATAGTCGAGTCCTATCTCGCCTATCGCGACGCACTTGTCGCTTTTCGACAGGCTCAAAAGTCTTTCGTAATCGCCCTCCCTCATTCCGCCGACGTCGCACGGGTGAAAGCCGACCGCACAGTAAACGTCCTCGTTTGCCTCGGCGATCGCGTGTGCGCCGAGAGACGACGCCATATCGAAGCCAACGCTTACGATACGCTCGAGCCCGTCCGCTCTCATGCCGGCGATTATCTCCTCGGGCGAGCCGTACCGCTCGTCCGTAAGATGCGCGTGAGTATCTATCAGCATACTTCCGCGCCCGCCTCCATTGCCTGTTCGGGCGTGACGAGGCAGAGCTTGTCGCCGTGGCTTGCGCAGAGGATCATTCCGCGGCTCTCTATGCCGCGGAGCTTCGCGGGCTTGAGATTGGAAACGAGCACGACGCTTTTGCCTATCATCTCTTCGGGCGTGTAGAACTTAGCTATACCCGAAACAACCGTGCGTTCCTCTCCGCCCACATCGAGCGTAAGCTTCAAAAGCTTTTCGGTCTTTTCCACCTTTTCGCAGGCAACGACCTTTGCCACCTTAAGTTTCGTTTTGAAAAACTCGTCTATCGTAACTATGCCGTCATCCTCGTGCCTGACATTCTCTTCCACTTTCTTTTTCTCCTCTTTCTTTTCTCCGCCTTCCTTTTCGGCGGCAATCGCGCCGAGCTCGTCGAGCTCCTTTTTCAAGTCGAGCCTTTCCATAAGCGGCGGTATACTCTTTATTTTATATTCGCTTTCCTTTCCGTATTTCGCGTTGCCGTCGAAAAGTTCGGGCTCTTTTACTCCCAGCCCTTCGAAAATCCTCGACGGATACTCGGTCAAAAACGGCTTCAACAGCACCGCCGACACCCTCAAGGCTTCGGCAAGGTTATACAAAACGGCTTGCAGGCGGCTGCGCTTAGTTTCGTCTTTCGCAAGCGCCCACGGCATTGTCTCGTCTATATATTTGTTGGCTCTTCCGACTACGGCGAATATCTCCTCGAGCGCACGCGTATATTCGAGACTTTCCATGCGCGCGTTGACTTTGTCGTACAGCCCGTCGATACACGAAACGAAGTCGTCGTCCAAAGGCTCTTTCTTTCCGCCCTTTTCGATTTTGCCGTCGAAATATTTTTCGATCATGGCAAGCGTACGGCGCAGAAGATTGCCCAAATCGTTTACTATATCGGCGTTAAGACGCGTAATAAACGCGGCGTTCGAGTACACTCCGTCCGCACCGAAGGGTATTTCGCGAAGAAGATAATATCTTAAAGCGTCGCGTCCGTAACGGTCTATGAGAATAAACGGATCCACGACATTGCCTTTGGACTTACTCATCTTGTCGCCGTCCAAGAGCAGCCAGCCGTGACCGAACACCTTCTTCGGAAGCGGAAGACCGAGCGCCATGAGAATGGCGGGCCAGACGATCGAGTGAAAGCGGACTATTTCCTTGCCCACCATATGAAGGTCTGCGGGCCAATACTTTTTAAGAAGCTTTTCGTCGTTCGAGAAAGCGCCGAGAGCCGTGATGTAATTCGACAGCGCATCCACCCAGACGTATACTATGTGTCCCTCGTCGAAGTCTACGGGAATACCCCACTTGAACGAAGTACGCGACACGCACAGATCGCTGAGTCCCTTGTCGATGAAGTTGCCGACCATTTCATTGACGCGGCTCGCGGGCTGAAGAAAATCGGTTTCGGTAAGAAGCTTGCGCACACGGTCCGCATACTTCGATAGACGGAAGAAATAGCTTTCCTCCTCTGCGTCAGACACCTCTCTGCCGCAGTCGGGGCACTTGCCGTCCACAAGCTGCGAACTCGTCCAAAAGGCTTCGCACGGCGTGCAGTACTTGCCCTTGTACTTCGACTTGTAGATGTCGCCTTGCTCGTACAGCTTTTTGAATATCTTCTGCACGGCTTTGACGTGATAGCCGTCGGTCGTGCGTATGAACTTATCGTAGGTTATGCCGAGTTTTTCCCACAGCTGTTTGATCTCCGTCACAAGTCCGTCGACAAACGCTTTGGGGCTCGTTCCGCTTTCGGCGGCGCGCTTTTCTATCTTCTGCCCGTGCTCGTCCGTACCCGTAAGATAGAACACGTCGAAGCCGCTCATGCGCTTAAAGCGCGCGGCGGCGTCGCACGCAACCGTCGTGTAGGTGTGTCCGAGGTGCCAATGCCCACTCGGATAGTATATGGGCGTAGTGATGTAATATGTCGGTTTTTTCATACGGTGAACCTTCCTCGAGAGGGGCGAAAAGCCCGCTCATGACTAATCTTTTTCTTCTATTCTCTTTATGACCTTTTGAAGAGGACCTTCCTCTTCCTCTTGCTCGGGCTTTTCGTTTACTTTGATTTTGACCTCGAGCACGCGGCGCGAGTTTGCTTTCGTCACGGTTATGTCGAGATTCTCGAATTCGAAGCTCTCTCCCGACACGGGGATCTTCTGCATTTGCTCGGTCACCCAGCCGCCGACGGTAGTCGAATCGAATTCCTCTTTCGTCTCGACGTCCAGCTCGTCGAACATATCCTCGAGATTCTCGTTGCCCTGCACAAGGAAAGTATTGTCGTCTATGCGCTTATACAGGACTTCGACCTCGTCGTGTTCGTCCCAAATCTCGCCGACAAGCTCCTCGAGTATATCCTCGAGCGTAACAATGCCCGCGGTGCCGCCGAACTCATCCACGACGATCGCCATATGGACCTTTGCTTTCTGGAGCATACGGAGAACCTTGGAAATTTTCATATTGAGCGACACGCAGATACAGGGCGTGATCTTTTCCCGTATGTCGCGTCCGTTCTCACGCAGAAGCTGGTAAAAATCCTTTTCGTGCAAGACACCGACAATGGTGTCGATCGTCTTGTTGTAGACGGGCAATCGCGAAAAGCCGCTCGAAGCGAACAGTTCGGAAATCTCGTCGAGAGGCGCGGTCTCCTCGAAAGCCGCGACGTTTACTCTCGGAACCATGATGTCGTCCACGTCCATGTCCTCGAACTCTATCGCCGAGCGTATGAGCTGCGATTCGTGCTCGTCTATTCCGCCCTCGGAGTGCGCCGTCTCGACTATGGTTATGAGTTCGTCTTCGGTGTACGGCTGTTCCTCTTTTTTCTTGAACACCTTATTCATGAGCTTTTTCCACATCGAGAAAAGCCAATTTATCGGAAACAGTACGACCATTATCGCACTCATTACGGGCGCGACCGCGCACACCCAACCTTCGGCGTGCTCCTTTGCGAGCGTCTTAGGAGTTATCTCCCCGAATATGAGCACAAGCACGGTCATGACAATGGTTGAAACCGTTACGGCGACCTGCTCGGCGGTCGTGTTTCTCAAAAGTTCTATGAAGAATACCGTGGCAATGGAAGTCATCGTAATGTTGACGATGTTGTTTCCGACAAGCACGGTGCTTATTACGCGGTCGTAGTGGTCGAGCTGCTTTAAAGCGCGCGCCGCACGCTTGCTCCCGCCGCTTTCGAGACTTTTAAGGCGTATCTTGTTGCACGAAGAATATGCCGTCTCGGTAGCCGAGAAGAATGCCGATAGCGCTATGAGGGCAATGAGAACTATGAGAAGTACTATCTGAGTCGTTCCCATTGCCGAAAGTAAGTTTACCGTCGATGTGACCTGTTGTGGGTGCATGATTTTTTAAATGCTCCGCTCCTTTTATATGTGATTTTATTCAGGCGAAAATTTCGCCGCAAAGGTTTGTTTTCAAATAAGTATCGAGTTCTTTTCCCGAAAGTCCGCGATTTAGTCCCACGACGAGCTTTGCGTACATCGCGGGCTGAGTTATGTTGTCGACGAAATCGACCGCGCTCGAAAAACCAGCTTTCGAAGAATACACTCTGCCGTTCGAGCCCCCTACGAGATAAAGCGGGCAACCGCATTTTTCGGCAAAGGCATTGAGTTTTCTCTCGTCCGCCGTTCCCGAATGATAGCTGTCGTGAAGCACGCAGTCATAACTGCTCGCGTCGAACGCGCCGTAGTCTATATCGGGATAGGGCTTCATGTAAAGTATCTTTTTGGCTTCGAGCTTTTCGAGCGGCGGATACGCATCCGATTGCGTAATGTGCTCGGCGAATTTTACTTTGAGCCCTATGACGCGTGCGCACACGCTGTCGTACGCCGAAAAGAATCCTTCCTCGTACGCGCGCTCCTCAAGCAGTCTCACCGCAAAGTGAATGTCTCTGCCGTCCGCAACGTACACTCCGCCCTCGCCCGTTTTTACGAATGCCGCCGCCGATAACAGCGATTGATGTCCGCTCGCCATGGGGTCGGACATGGGTTTGTCGCTGCACACGAACACGACGGGAATGTCGATTTTCCCGAGAGCGAACGCAATTATGCTCGCCGTATACGGAAGTGTGTCGCTTCCGTGCGTTATTATGACGGCGTCGCAATCGTTCTGCTCTTTTAGCACGCACTTCAAAAGCGCATCGTAATGGGTAATGCCGAGCCGTTCGGACAGCTCGTAAAACGGCGTGACCGTTTTCGTATCGAAGCCCGAAAAATGCACGACGCTCGAGCTTTCGTCGAGAGTTATCACTCCGTCCTTGCCCGTCGCGCAGCCTATTGTGCCGCCCGTTCTTATTACGGTAAGTCTCATGATTTCTAAAGCTTCTCTATAGCGTACAGCAAAAGCTTCACGTGGTCGAACGCAAGTCCGTCGCACGAAAGAATTTCGGTTCCGTTTACGTCTATCGTTCCCATTTTGTCGCGCTTTACGTCGAGCTCCGCCGTGAGCACGGTTTCGCCGCTCGTAAGGCGCACCTCGTAAATGTTGCCGTTTCTCACATAGTCGATGTTGAACCAGCACGCTTCTTCCGCGTCGTCGCCCGCCTTCGGAGTCTCCGCGCCCCTGTCCATGACAGCCATATAGACGACGGTCGCCGTCCATCCGCGCGGATCTCTGCCCGGAGTGCTCACGCAATACATTTGGTCGAGATAGATGCCCTTAAGCCCCGTCTCTTCCTCAAGCTCGCGCGCCGCGGCTTCCTCCGTAGATTCGCCGTCCGAAACAAAGCCGCCGGGAAATGCCCAACAGCCGATATACGGATGACCGCCTCTTTTTATGAGAAGCACGACGGGTTTATTCTGCGCGTCTATGGAAAACAGCACGATGTCGGAAGTAAGCGACGGTCTGTCCCACGCAGTACGGTCGTATTCACGCAAAAATTCTTCTTCGGTTTTTCCGTTCGAATCCACTAAAGCCATGACGGTCTTTATCTCCTTATACTCCGACATATCGAAGTATTCTATATTCTAACACAGTCCGAATAAAAAATCAAGCGAATTGTAAAGTATGAATTCGCTCCCGAATAAATACGGGCTTTCAAAGAACGAAATAGCAGACGATTATTATTACGGCGGCGGGAATGCCGAAGAGTCCGGTCACAAGCGCGTGCCACCAAACGATCGAAAACTCTATGGACGGAAACAGCGAAAACACATATAATATCACGCATCCGACTACGGCGTTTATTATGAAGCCTATGATCTTCTTTACTCCCGATTTCAACAGCTTCAGCACTATAAATACCGCGGCTATGACGCCGATCGCGACAAGTATGCTCGTCCATTCGAAGCCTTCCGCCGCAGAAATAATATTTCCGAACTCCATAAAAGTCTCCCGCGCTGCAAGAATATGTCTTAAGTATACGGTACTACGCCCGTTTTGTCAAGAGTACGTAAAAGAAATATCTCGAAACGACAATGTTCGCGTAAATCAAAAAGTGCGCGGACCGAAATGTCCGCACACTTTCCGCAGTTTTGCAAAATGCTTAATCTTTGCCGCTTATCGCGGAAACGGGAGTTATTTTGTTGAACTTCCGAAGCGGTATAAATACGGATACAAGCGTCACGGCGAGGGCAAGCGCCGCCATCGTGACATAAACTATCGCGCCTATCGTGAACAGCGAGAAGTAATGTCCGAACATCGTACCGACAAGGGCGTTGAGCATGGGTGCGCCTATCATAATGGCGACGATAGCAAGCACAAGCGAGAATATCGTGACGATAAATCCTTCCACCGCATAAATTTTGAACGTGTCGGCCTTCTTTGCGCCGAGCGCGCGCAGTATGCCTATTTGCTTTCTCGTCATACGAATGGACGTGGAGATAAAGCCGTACAACAGCACGATTACAAGAATACAGAACAACAGCGACAGACCCAAAAGCACATACCTGAGTACGGATATGAACGTGAGCGCCATATCGTAATTGCTTATAAACTCCGCAGACAGACCGAAGCCGTTGTCGTATACCGCGTCGACGAATCGAGCCGCGTCAACGCCGTCGAGCGCGGCAATGAGTTTGACGGGATAGAATACGTTGTCTATGATATTTTCCCGTTCGCTCTCGAGCATGAAAATGACGCTGTCGTTGAAATATCCGTCGGAACCTTCCTTGCCGTCAATGACTCCGACGATACGGAAATCAGCCGTCGCATAGCCGGGAATCTTGGAGTTTCCGCCGGTCTTGTCGAAATATACGGTAAATCTGCGTTCGGGGTCGGCATTGAACTCACGAAGCAGCGATACGTAATCGCTCGATGGCGATACCGACGTAATGCCGCTTATGACGTTTTGAGAAACGATAATGTCGCCCGGGCGTTCGATGACGCCCATGCCTTCGACGGGCACGACGTTGTAACCTTCGGGGAACGAACCTACGGGCAGGAACTCGAGCGTCGCGCGCGTATCGTAAGAGGAGTTGTTCGAAGCCGACGAATCTTTAAGCTTGTATTGCACGCTCGATCCGCTTTCGAACATATTCTTGCCGTACGAATCGATAAATCCTTTCGAAACGTACAGTTGCGCCCAACCGCCTTCCAGCTTCGACTTAAAAGCCTGCCAATCGACGTTGTTCCCGTACAAAAGATCGTCTATGTCGCCGCATTCGAAAATTCCGTCTATAATGAAGTTCGGTCCGCTCATAAGATTGAGCGTCATGCCTATAAGGTCGGATATGTCCTTGCCCTTTACCGCACCCGTTTCCAAAAGCGAACGCGCCGCATATTCCGAAATGATCGCGCCGTCCGTCCCCTTGGGGCTGCTCGAGCCGTACATTACGGAAAAACCGCAGTCGGATATATCGTCGATTTCGATAACGCCGTCGAACGATGAGAGCGCGTTCGGTATCGAAAGCCCGTCTCCGGGAACGGGTATAAACGTCATGTCGTAAACCTGAGAATACTTTACTCCCTCGACGGTTTCCGAAAGCTTTATAAAGTCGCTCGAGGCGATACGCTTCTTTGCGGAAGAAAATTCGCTGCCCGCGGTTGTGACCGCCATGCTTTTAAAATCCTCTCGGACAAGAGTCGCCGTATACGCTGCGCGCACGTCGAACGACGTAAACGACTGCGCCACGCCGAACAGTATGAAGGCTATGAACGAAATGATTATGGTGAGCGCAAGGCGCGCTTTTTTGAAGTTGAGATTATTTAAAGCAAGCCTCATCGACTTCAAAAGAGGCAGACGGCTCTTTTTGAACTCCACGCTTTCCATGGGGCTGTCTACACGCTTATGCGGAACGAACGCTTCGGAAGATAGAGCTTCGTCTTCGCCCGCTTTCGGCTTCTTGCCGTCGCTGTTGACGGCTTCGCGAAGATTGGGGAACATGGCTTTTACCTTTCGCGGGTCGGACTCTACGTTTATGTACGTCTTGCGCATGGACTGAGCCATTATTTCGTTTATCTCTTCTACGTCGCTATCGCTCACTTTGACGCCTGCGGGCACGCTCATGAGCGTGTCGGAGAACAGCTGCGTGTCGGTGGTCACGACGCTTTCGCCCTCCGCTTTTCTGCGCACGTCGCGATATACGCAACCGTCCTTCATTTCTATTATGCGGTCGCCCGTCTTTGCCGCCATGTCCATGTCGTGCGTGACGACTATTACGAGACGGTCCTTCGACAGATCCTTCAATATCTTGACGACTTCGTCGGTAGTCGCCGAATCGAGCGCACCCGTGGGCTCGTCTGCGAGAATGATTCTCGGATCCTTGACGAGAGCGCGCGCAATGGAAACGCGTTGGCGCTGACCGCCGGAAAGATCCTTCGTTTTATTCTTCGCCTTGTCGTCTATGCCCATGGCGGCAAGCGCTTCGTGCACCGCCTTATTGTCCTTTCGGCTCTGCATATCCAAAGCAAGCTTCACGTTTTCGAATACGGAAAGCGTGTCTATCAGGTTAAACTCCTGAAAGACAAAGCCCATAAGCTTGTTTCTGAGGCTGTCCACTTCCGAGCCTCGCAGGGCGTTCATGCGCTTGCCCGCGAGAACGTATTCGCCGCTGTCGTACGAATCGAGCCCGCCTATGACGTTTAAAAGCGTGGATTTGCCGCTGCCGGAGGCACCGACGATGTAGACGAGACCCGAACTTTCGAAGGTGAGGCTCACGTTGTTGAGCGCCCTGAAGGTCACGCCGTTTTTCGTGGAATAGGTTTTCTGTATGTTTTTAAGTTCCAATAACATCGTACTTCCCTCCTTATATCAATTTTACCGCTTCGACGGGTTTCTTTCCGCACACACGCATAATGGGTATTATAGAGGACAAGAACACCGTGATCGCACTGCCGATAAGTATCACTATGGGCTCTATGAGCCAATTGAAGTTTATGAGGGTCACGGCAAGTCCGAACGCCGACAATATGCTTCCCATAATGCTGTTCAGAATAAGCGACATCACGAACGAAAGGATTATCGCCGCGATCGTGGTCTTTACGACAATGAAGCCGCCTTCCGTAAGGAATATTTTCGATACGTCGAAAGTCTTTGCGCCTATGACGCGATATACGGCTATCTCCTTGGTCCTGAAGCGTATGGACGATGTCATATAGTTGAACGTAATCAGGAAGGCAAGCACCAACATCGCTATGGCAATGTAGAAGAACACCTGTCCCATTATGTTGAGCATATCGTCGAATTCGCGCAATCTCTGCAAGTCCGCCGTAGCCGTACCGAACAC
Source organism: uncultured Christensenellaceae bacterium (assembly GCA_910587445.1). Lineage (GTDB taxonomy): Bacteria > Bacillota > Clostridia > Christensenellales > Pumilibacteraceae > MGBC157735. The sequence continues at coordinate 149,003 of CAJULE010000001.1, read as the reverse complement.
GAAGCCGTCCTTCTTGAGCGCCGAGAACTTGCTTTCGAGTCCCGTGCGCGTCGAGCCCTTAGAAAAGAACATCAAATCGTACGACGTAATTCCTTTGCTGTACTCGTCTATCATGTTGTCGCTCATATAGAGCTCTCTCGGGTAGTTATCGTACATTACGCCTGCGATTTTGACCTGCTTTTCTTCTCCCACGCTGCTGTCCCAACGCATATACAGCTTGAAGGTGCAAGGCGCGTTCATAAGCGTGATAAACTGCGCGTTGTTTTTTATGTTCGCCTCGTCCACGTCGTATAGACCGAGAAGATCCCTTATGACGTCGAGAGTGACGATGACTTCGTCGTCTCCGAGCTTTTCGGGCGCTTCGTCATGATTATCGCCCGTAGCGGACCAATACATATTGCGCTCGAATTTCTCGCGATTGTAAGTGAAATCGGAATTATCCACCGAATTGAACGGCACATATCCTTGCACATTCGACGCCGATATGGTATATGAATAGTTCGACGACTGACCGCTCGTCTTCTTTTGCGAAGCGAGTTCCGCACCGAAACCGATCTTGCCTATCATCGTGCGGTAAAGGAAGGCGCTGTTTATGCCCAGCGTCTCGGTGAGCTCTTGAGTTTTCGGGTCGAGCGAACTTCCTCCGATTATCGACTTATAGCTTTCGTAATCGGTCCCGAAAAGTCCGACGACGGTGTAGAACTTCTCCGTCTCGCCGAGCTCTATTCGGCAGCCTACGACGTCTGCGACCGTTTCGGGATAGAGAATCCCGTACTTGCCGGCTTTGTCGTAGCCGACTATGCCTCGGCGCGTCATGACGTACGCCGCAAAGTCGGAGATTATGATTTCGCTCATGTCCGCGCAAGTCGTCTTGCCGACGACCGCATTCAGTCCCAATTGCGTAATGTCGTTGCAGTCTATGACGTTGTTGAAACAGTCGAACGAAAATCCCGTAAGTCCCGATCCGAAATAATAGCTTTCGTCTTCCTGATAGAACCCGTCCCAATTGTTTGTGTTGTAGTATTCGTCGGCGCTCCTGTCCGCAAACATGGGCGTGGTGTATACGAGTGAAGCGCACACACCGTCCTCTCCCATTATTCCGCGCACTGCGTCTATCCTTTCTTCGGTCATCTTAGTGAGCATAGTCGAATCTTCGACTATATAGCCCACCGCGACAAGCGGTTGCGCGCCGCTGTCGAATGCCGATTTCGCCGCAACCGACGGAAGATTCACCATGCCGATTATGAGGGCAAGCGAGAACATCGTAAAGCATATGGTCGTTATTGCGGTAAGGAAGCGATAGCGCTTTTTCGCGCGCTTGGTGCCCTCCCTCGCAAGCTTGAACGAATCCTTAAAGGTGAGCCCGCCTTTCGAGAGCTTAAACTCCTTGTTGTCCGTCTTTATGTCGGTCTGTTCGGTCTTTTTGTAAGCCGCGGAATCCTGCGCCTCGTAAAATCCGTCGACCGTTTCGGGATAGGCAAGAGCTATTCTGTCCTTTTCGTGGCTTAAGCCTATGTAGTTGGTTTTGCCCTTTTTGAGCCGCGCGTTGAGTTGCTCCGCAGTGACCCTGCCGCCCGCGCCGACCTCTATTACGCCGGCTTCGAGTTCCTTTACGCCGTCGTCCGCCGCCGTCTCGCGCACTCTGTCGCCGACGATTTTTCCGTCGACTATCTCGACTATTCTGTCGGCATAAGCGTGAGCAAGCTCGCGGTTGTGCGTGACGACTATGACGAGCTTGCTTTGGGCAATACGCTTTAAGGTCTCGAACACCTCTTCGCTCGTGACCGAATCGAGCGCGCCCGTAGGTTCGTCGGCAAGGATTATTTCGGGCTTTTTGAGAAGCGCTCTCGCAAGCGCGACGCGCTGCCTCTGTCCGCCCGAAAGCTCGCTCGGCTTGCGATAGCCGAGGTTTGCGAGTCCGACCATGGCAAGCGCCTCGTCGACCGTGTTGACGTCGGCGCTCTTTTCCTGGAGTTTCATCGTCATGTTTATGTTGTCGAACACGCTTATCTCGTCTATGAGGTTGAACTCCTGAAAGACTATGCCGACAAAGGTGTTGCGGTAGGCGTCGAAGTCTGCGCGCTTAAAGCTTTTCGTGCTTCTTCCGTTTATTACGACTTCGCCCTTCGTCGGAGAATCGAGTCCGCCCATTATGTTGAGGAGCGTCGACTTGCCGCAGCCCGATTTGCCGAGCACGACCACCAGCCCTCGAGAGCCGAAATTTATGCTTACGTCGTCGAGCGCCTTAAATGCGTTCCGTCCGCCGCCGTATACTTTGGTTACGTTTTTGACTTCAAGCATTAGCGTCCGCCTCCCACTCTACAGCTTCGTATTTCGTATAAACAGACGAAGAATTCGATTCCGCGTCCTTACAATATTTCGTATAGTATTCGAGCGCCGTCGTATCCGACGTATCGACGTGGAATGTGACCGTTCCCGCCTTGTCGTTTTCGTTACCGATCTCGTCTACCGAAAAGAACCGCAGGTAATCGAATCTATACCTTACATATACGTCGCGAGTTCCGCTTCCTTCGGAAACGGTAAAATGTCCGTTCGACACATATACGTCGAGTCGGTCCGAAATAAGATTCAAGCCGAAAATACTTATATCAAGATCTCTGTTCGTTTCCGTCCTTGCTAAATACAGCTTTGTCATGTTTTCGGGAAGCGCGTTGTTCCTTACGTCGACGACGCCTGCGGGAATATGGATCTCCGTATCGTTGCCGTTATACTTGTAAAGCTCGCCGTTTATTACGGTAAATTCGTCCTCGGTGTCGATCTTCACATACTTCCATACATCGACAAGCTTTTTCGCGTATTTTTCTACGTACTGCTCGGGAATGTTCACGACAAACGTGCTTCCGTTTCTCGTGTTTATGGGACAATATAATCCGTTCAGGACGGGCAAATCGCCCAAGAAAGTTACGCTTATATTATGAATACGCCCGTATTCGTAACCGGCGAGTATATTATATCCCTCGATTTCGGCTATTCCCTCGTCTATGGTGATGTCGTGCACACCGTAAAGCGCACCGTCGCCTATCACGGTTATGCCGTCCGTCGCAGTGCCCACGACGGCGGTGTCGCCTCCGAACCAGGCGATGAGCTTGCCGTCCTCCACAAGAGAGGTTTCGCCGCTCACAAGCTTGAACTGATAATAGTCCATATTCCAATCGTCTTTATAAGCCGTGACGTACTCTTTCTTGACCTTTATCTCCAAAGTATCGCCCTCGACATCGTAAACTTGCGGAAAGAACTCGTAAGCCGTCGTTCTTTGCGGCACGCTTCCGAGAAAAGTATACTTATAGCTGTCGGCTTTCCCGTTCGTGCTCGACCAATTCGAAAACAGCTTGCCCTCTATAGAGGTTATGTTTTCGCCGAACGTCACTTCGTGCACGCCGTAAAGAGCTCCGTCGACTATTTCGGTTATGCCGTCGTCGTCCGTTCCGACCGTCGCCTTGTCTCCCTCGATCCACATATACAGCTTGCCGTTTTTCGCAAGCATCGTGCCCGTCATCTCCGACTTACGGAACAAATAACCTTCGACGTTCGACATAAGTCCGGAATAATCGTTGTAATACTCGTCGGGAACAACTATGCGTTTATAATCGAGAGAATCGTTTTCATGAGCATATGCGTCGTCGGAAAGAACGAAAATTTTCCCGTCACTACTTGTTCCGCTTATTTGCGCACCCGGCATTACGGTTATTACACGCTTATTTTCGGGAATGTGCATGAGATAACAACGATTGCCGTGGGATTCCTTCCTGTATATGCAATCGTCGTATGTGGCGTAATTTACGTTGGCGGGTGAAATGACAAGCTTTTCGGTACTGACATGGGTATCGAAACTGATGACATTCGAAGAGATGACTACGCGATTGTACCTGTCGGACGAATCGAACGACACGTTTCTTACCGGTATTCCCAAAATGGATTCGGGAATGATCACCTCGTCTCCATCGAATTCGTCCTTAAGACCTTTTATATTCACATATCCGTATTCGCTTTCGTAATCGAAAAAGCTTTCGGGCGTCGGCTTTTCGTACCGAGCATAATATGTGACGTCCTTAGTGACGGCAGAGTTCGCCATGGCTTCGGAATTAAACTCCGCGTCCTCGTAAAGCCCCGTATACACAAGTCCGTCTATAAGCGGCAATATGTTCCTGAGCGCCGCGCCGTCCTCGTATGCTACGCTCGCGATACGCTCCTGTCCGTGCATGACCGTAACCGTATGTATCTTCGACCACTTTGCGTACAGCGTAAGTTCGCTGTCCACGGTATCGGAACCGAAATCCCAAGCCGATTTACACTCGCTGTCTTTGAACCAGCCGTCGAAACGATAGCCGTCTTTCACGGGGTCGGACGGCACGGGCAAAAGATTGCCCTTTCTCACGTCACGGCTTACGGGTGCGGAATCGACTCCGTCGCCCACATGGTAAGTGACGCCGACAAAATCGCTCGTCTGAGGGCGGAAACCCGCGTAAAGCGTCATTGAGCCCTTGACCTTATCCGTCTCGAAGTTCCACCGCTCGCCGCCCGAAGCGCTTTTAAACCAGCCCTCGAACACATAACCGTCGCGCTCGGCTGCCGGCACGGGCGCGAGCTTTTTGCCCACCTGCGCCGTAACCGTCTGCACCGTACACGTGCCGCCGTTTGCGTCGAGCGACACCGACACCTTTTCGCCGTCGCAAGCCGCAAAGACTCCCGCGCATAGCGCAAGAACGACGACAAGCAAAAGGCTGTACCGAAATTTTTTCATTCAATCCTCCTTTTCGCGAAATGCCGCGAAACACCGAATCACGCAGTGACAGACTAAGTATACCCCCCCCCGAAAAAAAGTCAAGGAAATATATGCTTTTTTTACTGCCACTCGAAACAGTATACATCAAAATAATGTATATTGTCAAATAATATAATATTTGTACTTATAGCTTTCGCGTTTGGAAAATCCGTATACGGGAAATTTCGACATACTTTTTCGCAAAGAAAAAACCCCGAAATCGAGTTTCGGGGCGTGCGATTGCAAACCGTAAAACGGCGTCGGTCTAAATAAGCTTGCGGATCAGCTGTAAAAAGCTGCCGGCCTCCTGCTCGTCGAGACGGGAAATGTATTCTCCGAGCTTCTTGAGATTGTCGTCCTTATCGGTATTTTTTCCGAGCGTGCGACGGTACGGATCGTAGTACGCGATGTCGCGCTCTTTCAGCTCGTCCATTACGCGTTCGACATAGGCGCGGTGATGAGTGAGCATACTGCGATACTTGTTCTGAAGCCTGAGCGCGCGCTTCGAATCGCCTTCCGCCATAGCGGCTATGACGGCGCGGACGCTCTTGCCCGCGGCTTTGCCTACGAGAATGTTTTCGATAAGCGTGCGTATTTCCGCGTCCGTGAAAAGCTCGAAACTGTTGCGCTTGCTTTCGGGAAGTTTTATTTCGAGGTCGCTCGCAAGCGTGGGAAGAAGCTGGAACATCTTAAGCTGGGAATAGTAGAAATTACGAACGCTGTTGGCAGAGCGCCCGCACTTTTTCGACATCTTGTCGAATGCCGTGCCGAGCCCCTTGCCCGACTTGTTCGCCTGTTCGACCAGCGAAAACAGCTCTTTTGTTTGCGGCAACGTCCAATTATTGTCCATGTGTAGTCCTCCGATATTGCTTTACTGTACACGGATATTGCCCTTAAGTAAGTCGGTTTATACATAAACGGGCAAACTTTTTCATACTTATAACACATGGAAACCCTCTATTTTTTCGAATGTGAATTCCCTGCCGTCTTTCTCGTAAACGGCGTGTTCTTCCCCTCGCTCACCCGCCTGAAAGCCGAGCCGAGCGACAGCCTCTACATAACCGTCCTGCCTCTCGACGCCGTGTATTTGCCGTACACCGTGCGCATAGGCGGCGGAGCGGTCTATGCCAATGCCGCGCTCACCGTCTTTTACAGACTGAAGGGAGAGCGGTATCTCGCGCGCTTTCTGCCTCGCTTCAATTACGTATATACGCCCGTAAGACACGAGCATCCCAAAACCGACGCGGGCGCGGCGCGGCGGCTCTTCGACGCGATCTCGCGGCGCGACGTCACCTCGGCAAGGGCGCTTCTGACCCCGGAGCTCTCCGCTTCCGTAGACGACAATTCTCTGCTCGCCTTTTTCGACGGATACTGCGATCTCGTGGAAAACAACGGATATGTCTCGGGCGAAATAAACTCGTTCTTTTTGATTCCCGCCGCCGAGGGAGAAGCGGCTCTTTTTCGCGTAGAATATAAAAACGGTCTCATCGACAATATCGACGAAACCGAATAAATTCGCGGTGTAATCCTTGCTTACCGTCTTTCGAGCGAACAGCGGTCGGCTTTTGCGTTTTCGAAACTTACGCTCAGTCCCTGCGGTTCATGAGGAAAATCGAAAGCATACGAAGGAACTGTATTGCGGACATCAAAAAGCTTGCAACATAAGTCATTGCGGCGGCGCGAAGAACCTTTTTCGCGCCTTTCAGTTCGTTCCCGCTCATATAACCGTTGCCGAGAACGGCAAGAGCTCTTCGCGAAGCGTCGAATTCCGTCGGCAGCGTGACAAGCGCAAACAACAGCGAACCGCCGAAAATGACCATGCCGATAATAAGAAACACGTCGCCCAAAATTCCGCCGAAGCCGACGAAACCGAATATGAGCCCTATTATGAACAGCGGCCATAAAAACGTATTCGCAAAGTTCAGGAGCGGCACGAGCTTGATTCTCAACGTCGCAAACGGATATTTCTTCGCGTGCTGTATGGCGTGCCCCGCCTCGTGGCAGGCAACGCCGAGCGCCGCAACCGACGTCGAATCGTACACCGATTCGGAAAGCGACAATACGTTCGTCGAAGGATTGTAATTGTCGGTCAGATTGCCGCGAATACGGCGAATCGTTACATTCGCGAGTCCCTCGCTGTCCAGCACCTTTCTCGCGGCCTCCGCCGCCGTAAGGTTTGTTCGCGAATCCACTCGGCTGTATTTGGAAAAAGTGGAATTGACTTTGACGTTTGCGATTATGCCCAACAAAAATATCGGGATTATAAGCGCGGTTACTATGATGTACAGAAGATAAGCGTCGAAAGTATTTGCCGTAGAAAACACTTTCGCAAACGACGAGATCACATTCTGCATACGACACCCTCCTTTTGGTTTTTGTTCGGGTCATGCCCATTATATCCCCTATACGGATTTTTGTCAATTCCGAAGCGGACCAAACGGCAAAGTTTCGTCTATTTTTCACAAAGAAGCGAACTCGCTTTCGCTATTGCGCGTTCGGGAAATTAAAACGCCGAATTTTAGAAAGTTGCACTTTAAGCGACGACAAAACGCCTACGGACACATCGGTCGAGACCTTTCGACTGCGAATAACTACAGTAAGGTAAATCGAAATTTAATCGTTCGTTAATCGTCCGGCGACTGTCCGTCATGCGCATACCATTGACATTCCGTAATTTGCATATTCGTAAAAGTCGCCTTAAATGAAGAATCTTCGGGACTGCACGCATAAATGCCGAAACTGATTGTTCCCTGCCCATTCCACATATGGCAAATACGCATTTGCTTAAAATGTATTCCGTCATCGGAACACTCGATACAATAATCGTCTTCCCTGCGGCTGAATCGATACCACATTGATTTTACCGAAGCGTCGATGACTGTTGTTGCCCAATCGGAATAACCCATGTTTGTCACCACGCTGCCCAAATGCTGAAATTGCTCGTTTTCGTATTCAATAGAGCCTTTCAGCCAATTTTCGCCGTCCAAATACATCACAACGCCGCATTGATCGAATCGTTTTTTCGACTCGAATTCCGTTTTGACTATAAACGAAAAATACTTTTCGTCTGTGGATATTTGCAGAACGGGCGCATTATCGTTTCTGAAATGATAATAAGTGCGTTGCCATAAATCCGTATGCGGCGCCGTTATAATTTCGACCTTATCCGAAGTGATGTTGTAATCTTTCGGTTTCCGCGTCCACTTCATCGCTTTCATTTCCAATTTCATAGTGTTCTCCGTTAAATTGAATTTTCTTGCATTAGGCTCCCCTTAGCAATGGGAGCTGTCACGAGGTACGAGTGATTGAGGGGATTTGTTTTCCCGACATATTTCACATCCCCTCATCGCTTCGCGGAGCTCCCCTTATTAAGTGGAGCCTGTATTGCGAAATTGAAATTTATCTTTCGACTATCTCTGTTTTTACAATAGTAAAGCCTACGCTTCTATAAAGCATTACGGCTTTTTTGTTCCATTCCGCAACGTGTAAATGTATCGATGAATTGTTTTTAATCCTCATATAATTCATTCCCCACAAAAGCAGTTGTTTACCGATTCCTTTTCCTTGAAATTGTTTACCTACAAACAAATCGTCTATTTCGTTACCATAACAGGCAACGGAACCCACTAATCCGCCGTTATCTACGAGAATAAAAATATCATCGGCTTTATCTTTAATTTGAGCATAGTTGGACAAAAAGTTATATGGCTTAATATCTAAACACTTTCTCATTTCCCGAAAACTTTCATTATACATTTTTTTATATTCTTCAAAAAAGCGCTCTTCAAACGGAATACAATGTATGCTGACATTGCGTTCAATCTTTGCTATGTCTGTTTTCATTTCATAAGCCGTAAACCGCATAGACTTTCTCCGTTAAATTACTGTTTATCGCAGTTACAGTATAGCAAAATCACAGCAAAAAAGCAAGGAAAGCCATAGCTGTCTTTCCTTGCTTTTTATCCCTATAAAAAAAGCCCGCAAACCGAATTGCGAGCTTTTTTCCCGAAACGAATTTACTTCATTTCCGCAACTGCGCCGACTTCCTTGAACTTGTTGACAAGCTCGGTAGCCGCCTCTTTGCTGATACCTTCCTTTACGTTGGAAGGAGCGCCGTCGACGACAGCCTTTGCTTCGCCGAGACCGAGACCGGTTGCCTCGCGGACCACCTTGATAACGGGTATCTTGTTGGGTCCGATTTCCTTGAGGACGACGGTGAATTCCGTCTGCTCTTCCTCTGCGGGAGCTGCCGCTGCGCCGCCTGCCGCGGGAGCCGCAACCGCCATAGCCGCCGCGCTTACGCCGAACTCGGTTTCTATCATCTTAACGAACTCGTTGAGTTCAAGGACGGTCATGCCCTTAACTTCTTCGAGAAGTTTATTCAAATCTGCCATTTTTATAATCCTCCGATTGATTTTTCGATTTTATTTTTTTTGATTTCGGATTGCCGCTATAGGCAATGTTTTACAGTACGAATTCAAGCTGCGCCTTGCCTTACGCGCTCTGCTTCTTTGCGACTTCGGAAAGACCGACCGCGAGCGAACGCATGGGCGAAGTGAGCAGTCCCACAAGCTGGGACAGAAGCACCGTCTTGGGCGGGATAGCGGCAACCGACTTGATCGCCTTCTCGTCCATCACGCTTCCTTCTATTACGCCGCCTTTAAGCGCCGTCTTGTTTATCTTCTTCGCATTGTCGGAAAGCACCTTCGCGGGCGTAACGGGGTCGTCGTAAGAAATTGCGACTGCCGTCGTTCCCTGAAGTACGTCCTCGAGTCCCGTATAACCCGCCTTTTCGAACGCACGGAGCATTATGCGGTTTTTGACGACCTTGTACTCCACGTTGTTCTTGCGCATTTCGTTGCGCAGAGCGGTGTCCTCGGCAACCGTCATGCCGCGGTAATCCACGAGCACGATACCTTTTGCCTTGGCGAACTTTTCGGAAAGCCCTTCGACTTCCTGCTGTTTAAGCTTCATTATCTGTTCGGACACTTTGTTTTACCTCCTTTAAAAATTCGGTCCCTTCGCAATAAACGCGCCGAGACCGAAAAGATAAACCGTATCGATTTAAATCCGATCTTTCTCGACAAGCGGTTTCCCATTATATCCGTACGGACACTTGTTTTCTACGAAAGGGATATTTTGTTGTGTTGGTGTAATTTACGGCACATAAAGCGCCATTTCTACACAAAGAACTACAAACTAATGTTTGTACGACAGCGGAGGCGCGGCGCAGACGGGCAACTGTCGGCGAGACGCCGAGGGCGCGTACTTACTCGTACGTAACCGAGACGGCGAGCCGAACGTAGCCCGTATCCGTCGATGCATACGCTGTCGGCTTTGGGTTAGTTTATTTTATAATTGACCTTAACGCCGGGGCCCATAGTCGACGCACAGTACACGCTCTTTACGTACGTGCCTTTTGCCGCAGCGGGCTTTGCGCGAACGATAGCGTCCATAAGCGCGTTGAGGTTCTCGACGAGCTTCTCCGTGCCGAACGACTTCTTGCCTATCGGGCAGTGAATGATAGCCGTCTTGTCTACGCGGTACTCGACCTTACCTGCCTTGGTGTCGGCAATCGCCTTTGCGATGTCGGTCGTGACCGTGCCGCTCTTAGGCGAAGGCATAAGTCCGCGGGGACCGAGGATTCTTGCCACTCTACCCATCTGACCCATCATGTCGGGCGAGGTTATGCACACGTCGAAGTCGAGGAAGTTTTCGTTCATGATCTTTGCGATTATCTCTTCCGCACCTACGATGTCCGCTCCCGCCTTCGTAGCTATGTCGGCTTTATCGCCCTTTGCTATTACGAGCACCTTAACCGTTTTACCCGTTCCGTTGGGAAGGACGACGGTGCCGCGCACCTGCTGGTCCGCCTGACGGGGATCTACGCCGAGGCGAACGTGAAGCTCTATCGTTTCGTCGAATTTCGCCTTTGCCGTATTAAGCACGTTGTTTACGGCCTCTGCGGTGTCGTAAGCGACGGTCAAATCGACTTCTTTCATAGACGCCATATATTTCTTTCCGTGTTTCATATTGCGCCCTCCTTAGTCCTTGACCACGACGCCCATACTGCGCGCCGTTCCCGCTATCATGCTCATTGCGCTCTCGAGCGATGCCGCATTGAGGTCGGGCATCTTCAAGGTAGCTATTTCCTTGATCTGCTCGCTCGTGATAGTCGCAACCTTATCCTTGTTCGGTTTAGCCGATCCGCTCTCTATCTTGCACGCCTTTTTGATAAGTACGGGTGCGGGCGGGGTCTTCAACACGAACGTAAACGAGCGGTCTGCGAATATGGAAATTACGCAGGGAATTATAAGTCCTTCCTGACCTCTCGTCTTTTCGTTGAATTCCTTCGTGAATGCCGGGATATTGATACCGTGGGGACCGAGGGACGAACCTACGGGAGGTCCCGGGGTAGCTTTTCCGGCAGGCAGCTGAAGTTTTACAACCGCTTGAAGTTTCTTTGCCATTCTTGCTTTCTCCTTGTAAAAAATTTATTACAATCGCAGTACAAACGATAAATATCGCTATTTATCTCCTGTTGTTGCCTTGTTAATCGACTATGAGCTCTATCTGATTGAGCTCGAGATCCACAGGCGTCGGACGACCGAACATCGAGACGTTCACGCGGCACTTCGCGTTTGTCTTGTCGACGGCTTCGACTTCTCCGACGAAGCCCTGAAGCGCGCCGTCCGTGACCTTAACCCTGTCGCCCTCTTTGATGTTCGTGTCGAACACCGTGAGGTCTATTCTCATACGTTTTACTTCCTCGGGAGTGAGCGGAAGCGGTCTGCCCTGCGGACCGACAAAGCCCGTAACTCCGCGGGTGTTCGTGATGACGTGCCACATACTGTTGTCGTAGATCATCTTGATGAACACATACGAGGGGAACATCTTGCGCTGAACGAGCTTTCGCTTTCCGTTCTTCTCTTCCACAACGTCCTCCATGGGAATGGTTATGTCGAAAAGACGCTCGGTGAGGCTGTTCTTTTTAAAGACCATGACAAGGTTGTCCTTGACCATGTTTTCATAGCCGCTGTACGTATGTAAAACGTACCACTTCGGCTCCTGTTCCATTATCTCCTGCTCGCTCATAGCAACGCTCCGAATATCGGTGTGGACAAAGCGCCCGTCAATAAGTTTGCCACGGCGGACGTCGTGGGCATATCGTTTACGCCCGTCATCAAAAGCCTGTACAGCGCGCCGAGACCCGCGTCTACGCCCATGAGGACGAGAAGGAAGAACAAGGTGACGAGAAGCACTACGCCCGTCTGCTTGACAACCGTGAGAAAAGACGGCCAGCTGACTTTTTTGAGCTCGGAAAACAGCTCCTTGAACCAGCGGCCTATTCCGCGCTTCTTCTTGGGAGCTTCACCCTTTACGGCCGTATTGTTGTTTGTGTTCTTTGCCATTTAAAAGCTCCTTAAAAGATTACTTCGTCTCTTTGTGAACGGTGTGCTTGCGGCAAAAACGGCAGTACTTCTTGAGTTCGATTCTGTCGGGATCGTTCTTCTTGTTTTTCATATTGTCGTAATTGCGCTGTTTGCATTCCGTGCAGGCAAGTGTAATACGCGTTCTCATATTCTTTGTCTCCTTGTCGTGACATAAAAACACCACCCGATTAGTGGTGCTTTATAAGATTACCATAAACATCAAGGCTTGTCAAGCATTTTGATACGGCTTGAATGATTTTTTAAGACAAGTTCGCAATTCCCGTAAGTCCCCGTCGCCTTTACCTTATCTTCGGCGTTATAACCTTGTCGCAGAGCACGAACAGAACGTCGGTTATGACGGCGACGGCGCTTGCGACGAGCGCTATTATGAGATAGCCGAGCTTTCCCACCGCTTCCATGACGTCGATCCCGCCGAGCACCGTATACTTCGCCACGAAATATACGACGACGAAAGCTATGTTTACTATGACTATCGAAACCGCCGCGCGCAGAAGCGCCCCGCCCACCGAGCGGTAATCGAATCTTCTGAGCGGAATACAGACGAGACTGTACGGAAAAAAACATACCGCAAGCAGCACGAGCGACGAACATATGCCCCCGCAAAGTCCCGTCACGAGCACGGTGGCTGCGGCGGATATGCTCCCGTATACTATCCCGCACTTCGTATGTACGAGAAAAAAGCAGAACGCCGCGAGCACGAGGGGCATTATCCTTACGGGCAAATAGACGGTTACGACCGACGCGATTATAGCAATCGCCGTGCCCGCAGCCGCATACGCTATGCGCGCCGACTGCTTTTCCGCTTTCTCGAAGCGTTTGTCGGGCTTTTTGTCCGAGACCGCTTTCGGTGCGTCATATCCGTCGAACGGATCTGCCGCTTCTTCGAACGGCTTCTTTTCTGCTGTCGCCGCACTCTCTTCGGAAACGGATTTTTCTTTACTCTCCGCCCCGCCGGTTTTATCGGCGTCTTTTTCGCCGACCTCTTTGTTGTTCGGGTTTTCGGACATTGCGATTATCCGCAGCAGCGCATTGCGTTACAGCAACAGTCCGTAAGGCAGTAAGCCATGCAGCAACTCGAAAGACAGTTGCCCGCCTGCTGCGCGTCTCCGCCGTTGTCCATGACGGGACCGTTCCCCTGCCTGCCGAGGTTCTGCGCCTGCGCGTTCGGATTGCCCATGACCATCTCGAGCTTCGTGAGCGACTCGCGATACTTCTCCACTTCGGGCGCGAGCTCGACAGCCATTTTGAGTTGTTTGCGGCTTTCGGTGAGCCAATCTCGCTTATAGAAAATTATCGACTGAAGATAGTGCCATTCCGCGCCGCGCTCCGTGTGCGCGTCGAGAAGGGCTTGCGCTTCGTCGTACTTGCCCTTTTTTATGAGCTCGTCTATGCCGCCGAGATTGTCGCCGTAACGCTCCTTCGTGCGCTTCTTGTCGAGCTCGGCGGAAATTATGTTCCAGGCTTCCTCGAGCTCCATGAGCTTGTTTGCGCCTTCGTTGCCGGCTTCGCCCGCTTCGAAACGCTGTTCGGAGTACTTGGTCTTGAGCTCGTTATAGCGCGCGCGCAACAGCTCCTCGCTGCTGTCCTCGGGTAAGTCCAATATTTCGTAAGGGTTGTTTACCATCTCTCTCCTTTTGCTTCGCTTTATCCGGCGAAGCGCGGAATATTATTTATTTTCGCCTTAAGCCTCTTATATTATATCTTCGGCTTCGGCAATTTTTTCTTACTTGAAAGCAATTCTTTTACTTTTGCCCGCATACCGTTGTAAAGTATGTTCCGCATGAGGTCGTAGCTCTGCGTAAAGCTTATGTTGTTGAAGTCGGCGATCGCGCGGTTGAGCGTCGCCGTGAGCATAAAGCTCAAATCGTCGTAATTGTCGGCGATGAACTTCTCGCGCGTAGTAAAGTTTCCGAACTCCGCAAGAAGCGGATTGTACCGTTTCTTTTTGAAATCCTCGGTCACATCGTCGAGAGCGTCCGTAAGATAGACGAACTTTCCGACGTTGTACATGACGCCTTCCTTGAATCCGTCGCTCTTGTCCTTTAAAAGGACTTTTGCAATGTCTCTGAGCATGGACGCAAAGCAATCGGCAAGTCTGTCCGTACCGACCTCTTTTGCCTGTTCGAGCGCGTAAAGTTTTTCGTATCCGACGCGCGCGATCTCTTCCACTTCGGGACACCTTGCCTTTGCCCTCTCGAACGGTCTTTTGAGCATACGTCTCGCGACGCGCATTTTGCCGCCTTCACCGTCGCGCACGCCGTCAACCGCCTTATAGTACGAAAGGATTATATTGACCGCGGCAACGGTGTCGAGAAGCTCGCTGTTTTTTACGACGGCTTTCTTTCGGAACGGATTGCCGACGCACTTCTCTTCGGAGATGGTCACGTCCGCACTCATACAATCGTGCAAAAACACGCTGAAGAACGTAAAGTCGTAGTTCGTCGTATAGCGCGGAAACTGACCGAACTGCCGCCCTATACTCTTGCAAAGCCCGCAATAAAACGCGCGGTACAGCACGAAGTCCTGCACCTTTAAGACGCTCTTGTCGGGGACGACGTAGCCGTACATTACGGTCTAACGCAGCCGAGCTTTCGCCAGACCTTGGACATCGTGCGCCGAGCGATGTAAGACGCCTTTTCCGCGCCTGTTTCGAGCTTTTTCATCAGCTCGTTCTTATCCCGCATGATCATGTCGAAGCTTTCGCGTATCGGACGCAAGCCCTCTATCACCGCGTCGGCGACGGTCGACTTGAGATAGGCGTAATCCCTTCCCTCGAAACGCTTCACGCTCTCCTCCATATCCGCGTCCGCAAACGCCGAATATATCGTAAGAAGATTGCTTATGCCCGGCTTTTCCTCGGGCGCATATACGATCCTTGCGTCGCTGTCCGTGACGGCGCGCTTGAACTTTCTCGCAATGTCCTCCGGTCTGTCGAGCACGAGCACATATCCGTTCGGGTCGCTGTCCGACTTCGACATCTTCGCCGTCGGATCGACAAGCGAGCGCACCTTCTGTCCGAACTTCGGAAGTATTGCCTCGGGAACCTTAAACGTCGGCGAATTGCGGTTGTTGAAGCGCTCGGCAATCGTGCGGCTCAGTTCGAGGTGCTGTACCTGGTCCTTGCCTACGGGGACGTAGTCCGTCATATAAAGGAGTATGTCCGCAGCCATCAAAACGGGATAGTCGAACAGTCCGACGTTTACGTTTTCGGGAGCCTTGGCGCTCTTGTCCTTGAACTGCGTCATTCTGCGCGCTTCGCCGAACTGCGCATAGCAGTTGAGCACCCAGCCGAGCTCGGCGTGTTCGTGCACCTGCGACTGCACGAAAAATATGCTCTTTTCGGGATCGATACCCGCCGCGATCAGAAGAGCGGCAAGCTCGATAGTATTCTTGCGCAGCGCCGCCGGCGCTATGTCCACGGTGAGGCTGTGGAGATCGGCGACCGCATACAGACACTCGTATTCGTCCTGCATTGCGACCATGTTGCGCACCGCGCCTATATAGTTGCCTATCGTGATACCGCCTGTGGGCTGTATCGCGGAGAAAACTCTTTTCTTATCCTGTTCCAATTCTATGCCCGCTCCTTTGCGTATTTCATGACAACGCCCTCTATACCGTCCCTGCCGACTACGCCCGTAAATCTCTTTTCGAGCGTTTCGAGCTCCTTAAGACTTTCGGGAAGCGGCAAAGCCGTTTCGTTCTCGAGCTTTACGAGAGCCTTAATAGCGCTTTTCGGCACGCTTTCGCCTATGGCTTCGAGCACCGAGCCGACGAATTTATATGGGCTTGCCGTACAAACCGTGACAATGGGGATCTCGTCGCTTCCGACATATGCGTCGGCGGCGGAAACCGCGACGGCGCTGTGAGGATCGAGAATATAGCCGGTGTCCTCGAAAAAGCCCCCTATCGTCTCTTTCGTTATTTCGTCGCTTGCATAGTCGGCAAAGAACAGCTCCGACAGCTTTGCAAGCTCCCCGTCGCTCACGACATACTTTCCGTTCTCTTTCAGTTCGTTCATGCGGCGAGCCGTAAGCTCATCGTCACGACCCGAGACTTCGAACAGAAGCCTTTCGAAATTCGACGAGACAAGTATGTCCATGGACGGACTTATCGTCTTATAAAATTCGCGGTGCACGTCGTATATGCCCGTATCGAAAAAGTCGGTGAGCACGTTGTTGTCGTTGGAAGCACACACGAGGCGCTCGACGGGAAGTCCCATGCGCATCGCGTAATAGCACGCGAGGATGTTCCCGAAATTGCCCGTCGGAACGCTGAACGCGACCTTGTCGCCGTCCTCGATCTCTCCGCTCGACACAAGGTCCGCATACGCCGAAAAATAGTAAGCTATTTGCGGCACGAGCCGTCCCCAATTTATCGAGTTCGCACTCGACAGATTATATCCGAGTGAGGCAAGATTATTCCTTACGGAATCGTCCGTGAATATCTTTTTGACTGCGCTCTGCGCGTCGTCGAAATTACCTTCGATTGCCGACACGTATACGTTTCCGCCCTTCTGCGTCTGCATTTGAAGCTGCTGAAGCTCGCTTACTCCGCCGCTCGGATAGAACACTATACAATCCGTGCCGTCGACGTCTCTAAACCCCTCGAGCGCCGCTTTGCCCGTGTCGCCGCTCGTCGCGACGAGTATGAGCGTCCTGTCCGTGCGTTTTAGCACGCGCTTGCTTCCCGTAAGGAGATAGGGCAAAAGCGTGAGCGCCATATCCTTAAATGCGTGCGTCGGTCCGTGCCACAGTTCGAGAAGATAGAAATTGTCCTCTATTTTCACGAGCGGCGCGGGATCTCCGTCGAACCGCGAATACGCCTTTTCGCACCAAGAAAGAAGCTCGTCCTTAAGCTCGGGCAAATACTTTCCGATTATGAAAGCGGCACGCGCGGGATAGTCCATTTCAGCAAGGGCTTCCCTTTCCTTCGCCGTGACCTCGGGTATGACCTCGGGCACATAAAGACCGCCGTCGGGAGCTATGCCGCCGACGATCGCTTCTGCGCCGCTCACTTTCAAGGACGCGTTTCTCGTGGAAATATAGTTCATTGTCTGCTCCTCCAAGCACCGTAAATTCGTGTGCACGTTCGGCATATTACGTGCGCCGCACATAGCCGATTGCTTTATACCAAATCACTCCCGAAGCCGTAGTCGCGCCTAAGGCGGGTAGCAGGCGACGAGACGCTCGGGTTGCTGTACCACACCGTACAGCGCCCGAGCGGCAAGAAGCACGCAACCCGTTGCCACTATTCCCGACACTCCCGAAGCCGTAGTCGCGTCTAAGGCGGGTAGCAGGCGACGTGTGCCGAGGGCGTGTACTTTGATGTACACAACCGAGGCAAAGCGTCACACGCAACCCGTCTTAGACGATGAATACGGCTCCGGGCATTAAACGTACTTCATCATAAACTTAGGCAAAGTATCCGTCGAAATAGTGAGAGTGAGATCGACGCCGAACTTTGCGGAGATATCTTCAAGCTCGGTCATGAGTTCCTCGAGCTCCTCGGGCTTCTTCTTCGTAAAGCGCGAAATGCCGTCGATGTAAAAAGCCGTATTGTCGCTGTTTGCCGCGAGCATACCTTTTAAGAATGCGACGAGACAGCAATCCCACTTGATGTCGTACTCCTTGACGTTTACGAAACGCACCGCTTTGTCTATGCCGAGCGAACGGTCGTTGTCGGTTATAAACACGACGTTTGCGTCCGCCCCCTTGCACTTGTCGTTGACGGCGTCCATAATCTTTACCGTCTTGCCGCTGCCTTTTGCCCCGTAGATGAGATGTATCATTTTCTTGTCCTCCATTATATATATTTTTGGGGTTTTACCTTGTGATTCGTCTTATCTGCCGCTTTCACCGACAGTAAGAAGCTTGTGCCGACGCTTGTCGGCTAATCGTACGAGCGTATCGAGCTCATCGTCGCCCATGACCGTATTTCTGCCCTCCGCATACTGCATATCCACGAGCTGTTTGACCCGAGCGACAAGCTCGTCGCCCTTGGAGATCATATCGTCGCCCTCGAGGTCGTAATACGAATTTATCCAATAGGCTATTCCCGCAAGCCCCGAAGCGTTGTTTATGGACACGACGGGCTTTTTTCCGAGTATCTTGTTCGTATCGAATATATTGTATATCTCCTGATCCTTCAAGAGTCCGTCGGCGTGAATGCCCGCGCGCGTCGCATTGAACGCGCGACCCGCAAACGGCGTGCGCGGCGGTATGGCATATCCTATTTCATGTTCGAAGTATTCGGCTATTTCCGTAATGCACGAAAGGTTCATGCCGTCGGTAGTACCTTTTAGCTGTGCGTACTCTATGCACATAGCTTCCGTCGGACAATTGCCCGTTCGCTCGCCTATGCCGAGCAGCGAGCAGTTGACGCCTCCGCAGCCGTACAGCCAAGCCGTGGTCGCGTTCGTGACCGCCTTATAGAAGTCGTTGTGACCGTGCCACTCGAGTTGAGCGCTCGGCACGCCCGCATAGTTGTTGAGCCCGTAAATTATGCCCTGAACGCTCCTGGGAAGCGCGCAGCCCGGGAACGCGACGCCGTAACCGAGAGTGTCGCAAGCGCGTATCTTTATAGGTATGCCCGACTCAACCGCAAGGTCCATAAGCTCGTGCGCGAACGGGACGACAAAGCCGTAAAAATCCGCCCTCGTAATGTCCTCGAAATGACAGCGCGGCACAATACCGTACGAAAGCGCCGACTTGACTATTCCGAGATATTTGTCGAGAGCCTGCTTTCTGTCGAGCCCCATTTTTTTATAGATATGGTAGTCGCTGCACGAGACGAGTATGCCAGTCTCCTTTATTTCCATTTCCTTTACGAGTTTGAAGTCCTTTTCGTCGGCGCGTATCCAACTCGTTATCTCGGGAAACTCGAGTCCCGCCTCTCGGCAGACGCGCACGGCTTCCTTGTCCTTATCCGAATATAGGAAAAATTCGGTCTGCCTTATAAGCCCTTTCTTTCCGCCGAGCTTCGACATAAGCGTATAAAGCCTGCGAATCTGTTCTACGGACAGGGGCGCGGTGGACTGCTGCCCGTCACGGAAAGTGGTGTCCGTAATAAATATGCGCTCGGGCGTGTGCATGGGCACAAGGCGGTCGTTGAACACGATTTTGGGAACGTGCTCGTAATCGAACATACCGCGGTAAAGCTGAGGCTCGGAAACATTCTGGAGCTCGTAATCGAACTCCTTTGCCTCCAAAAGTCCCGTGCGCTTATTCTTTATTACGTTTTTCTTTTCCATTCTGCCTCTCTTTTAAAATTTCACTTCAAGCCGTCCGCAAACCTCACCAATCTTTTTACTCCGCGTTCTATGTCGCGCGGCGAAATCGCATAGCTGAGCCTTATATAATCGGGCGCCCCGAACGATTCGCACGGAATAACGGCAACCTTCTCTTTTTCGAGAAGGGTCTCGGCAAACTTCTTTGCACTGTCTATAACGACGCCGTCCGCGCTTTTGCCGAAGCGGCTCTTTACGCACACGAGGCAATAAAACGCGCCTTCGGGTTCGACTACGGAAAGCGTCTCGCTCTTTTTGAGCTCGTCGATTATGAGCTTTCTTCTCTCGCCGAACTGCGTCTGCATACTCTGCACGAACTGCTCTCCGCGAATGTCGTTGAACGCTATTTCCGTAGCGTATTGAGCAATGGAATTGGGATTCGACGTCATGTGGCTCTGCATACTCGACATTGCCCGAGCAAGCTCCCTATTGGAAGCGGTATAACCTATGCGCCAACCCGTCATGGAAAAGGTCTTGGACACGCCGTTTACGAGTATCGTGCGATTTTTTATCTCGTTCGAGTACAGCGCGAACGACACCGTCTCCGCTCCGTCATAGACGAGGTTTTCATATATCTCGTCGGAGATTATGTATATGTCCCCGTACTTTTCGAGAACGCGCGCAAGAGCCGCAAACTCTTCCTTCGAATACACGGCGCCCGTGGGATTGTTGGGACTGTTCAGAATGATTGCGCGGGTCTTTTTCGTAATCGCTTTTTCAAGCTCCGCCGCCGTGATCTTAAAATCGTTTTCCTTCTTTGTTTCGACTATCACGGGCACGCCGTCCGCAAGTTTTACGAGCTCCGGATACGTGAGCCAATACGGCGCGGGGATTATGACCTCTTCCCCGGGGTCTACTATTACCTGAATGGCATTGTGAAGGCTGTGCTTTGCGCCGTTAGAAACCACTATTTCCTCGGGCGCATATCTTAAGCCGTTTTCTCTTTCGAGCTTGCCGGCAATGGCACGGCGTAGCGTCATTGTACCGGCAGCCGGCGTATACCTCGTCATGCCCTCTTTGAGCGCGACGTCCGCCGCCTCGACTATAAAATCGGGAGTGTTGAAATCCGGCTCGCCCGCACCGAACGAAATCACATCCTCTCCGTCCGCCTTAAGCCTATTGGCCTTTGCCGTTATCTCGAGTGTAAGCGACGGTGCGATCCTTTTTGCTCTTTCGCTGATTTTCATGTCGTAAAACTTTGCCTCCGAGGGTCCATACCCATAAAGTGTATAAATCTACATCATATACATTTTACCATAGCAGAGCAAAAAAATCAATTGTTATACCGTGATTTTTCGGTGAAATTGCAATTTGCCGCAAAAACACATATCCCCTCGATACGCTCGAGGGGATACGAGTTTTTCTTTATTCGGTTTAAACCTTACTGAGCTATGATTCAGCGCAAGTAATACAAAGACTGCAACGCTCTCAAATCGCTTACCGAAAGCCACCCCGTTCTGTATGCCGCTTCTAAGCTCAAAAAGCTTCCGTCTTTATATACTTCGAGAACTTGCATGGGCGATCCGAATCCGAACACCACTCCGCCCAAAATGCAAGTTACGCACGCAGTAACGCTCGCAAGCGGAGTAGTAAAATGATAAACGCTTGCGCCCGAATATTCCCCGTAAAAAGCGTCTGCTTGCACTTGGCTTGCTTTTACGTTCTCGTAATTGAGTTTTAAACTTTTCTCATAGTATTCCCGCGCCATTTTCTCTTTGGTCTTTTCGTCTGCGCTCGGCGCTTCTTCTCGGCTTATATACACATACGGGTACATGGCTTTATGCAATGCAAGCGCTTTTTCGATATCCTGCGCCGTAAGCCACCCGTTTTCATAAGCGGATTCCACCGTATGCAATACGCCGTCTCTGTACGCCCGAAGTTCAGTCATTCCCGAAAGATTAAACGTCGCTTCTCCCGCCTTACAAGTCGCGGAATGAGAATTTCTCCAAAAATCCTCCGATTCGAGAGAAAGCACTTCGGTAGAAGCGTAGCTGCCCAAGCTCGTATAAAAAACATCGCAATCGCTTGAAGCCGCACCGATTTGTTCGTTGAACTGTACTCTTATCTTTTCGTAATCTTCGGTTGCCGAAGCGTCTTTGTAATATACTGCATATTCCTCGGCATATATTTCATGAACGGCTTTTATGTCTTCTTCCTTAAGCCACCCGTTTTCGCACGCCTCATCCAAACTCTTCATCTCGCCGTCTTTATACACTTTAAAAAGTGATTTCGGCGTCCCGACAAACTCATATCCCATCGCCGTGAAACGGTTGGACCGATAAGAACTTATCCCCGTCTTGCCGTCGACAGTGACTACGATTGCCCCGTCGTAATTTCCGTAATAAGAAAATATCTCGATAATTTCGTCCGCTACGGCTGTTTTCCTGCCGTTATACATTATATCGCAATATGCCTTTTTTATCTCTAGTATCTCTTCCGAAGTTAAAGGTATATCGTCTTTACCCGACTTATTGCCCGCGCCGCCGCACGCACAAAAAACAACGCTTATGCAAAACGTCAATACGACAAATAACGAAATTATTTTCTTTTTCATACATATACCTCCTCGAACTCACAATCTTTGCCGAATAATATACTTTCTTTTTGTCCGATATTTTTACTATTCTCTACTGTATTCATATGCAAATTATCTATGATATTGCTCTTATCCGTATTATCGGCTATTACAATATTATACTTTTCAAAAAACAGTTCATCATAATGCGATAATATCTCATTTATTCGATAGTATTCCGAAACATTTTCCAAAGTACATATTTCATTTGCAAGCTCGGTAGGACTTTCTATTACTCTCAGTCCCATAGTCTCCAACTCTCCGACCGAAAAAGACCCGGGAAGAGTAATTATAAGTAATATCGTACTTAAATTATATCATGCTTTCGTGAGCTCGTCAAGGGGACTTTTGGAAAAAATAAGGATAAATTCATGGGGAGAGCCACGGAAAACGTCAAAAAAAACGTCAGAACTCTAGCCCTTAAGAGCCCGAAGCCAACCGACGTTTAAATTTTTGTTATTACTTTTGCGTCTTTTAAATCGTAAACTTGTTTTTGCCTTTCGTAAGCTTAAAGCCCTTTTCGCTCATGCCGTCTATGTCCTTGCCTATAAACTCGCTCTTTAAAAGCAACAGGACTTCTTTCCCCGTAGAGTTATCGACGAAAACTTCCACGCGGTCTTTTACCTTGGCGAACCTGCCCGAAAGTTTTCCGCCTTCAAGCGTCAAACGGAAATCTATGACGCCGAGAGAGCGCAGATCGGGAGTTATGACTATTTTGCCGAGCCCCTCGTCGAAGTTTATGCCCGCGAAATAGCGATACATGATAGGCAGCGGAGCGACCGATCCGAGATAGCTTTTCGCACCTCGTCCCGCAAAGTCCTCGGAAAGCGTGGACCTGCCGTTTTCGACCATGTCGTGATAGCGGCTCTTCATGCGGCGTAGCGCTATGTTTCCTTCGCCCATAACGCAAAGCGCCTCGAGCACATAGCCTTCGTACAGAGGAGTTGCGCAAGCGACCGACTCGAGAATCCTCGTAAGTCCCGTGTATTCTTCATTGTCCGCTATACCCGAGAGCACGGCGAACGCGTTTGCCCTGTCGTCGTAAAAACCTTTGACGCTCGAATAGCCCATGCCGTCGTAACACGCGTCCAACGCCGCCTTAAGGCTTTGCGCCCTATCGTCGAGAAAACCCGAATGAGTATCGTCGCCCGTCGCTTCCATGAGTCGGCAGACGTTGTTGAGCGCCGAATAGTAGAGCATATTCAGCACGAGTTTTTCATCGCAATTGAAAAGATCGTCGCACTTTGCCTGCGTACGAGGCGCAATAAAGCCGTCCTCTCCCTGCTCCCACTTCGCAAGGTATTTAAGTCCCGCAACGACGAAAGCCGCAAGCTTTTCATTCATCCCGACGTATGCGTAATATTTCGCCGCAATGCCGAATTCCGAAAGCGCGATCAGCATCTGCGAAGGAAGTTCCTTGCGCTCGCCGTAGACGCTCGCATAAAGAATGTCGTTTTCGGCAAGCTCCAAAGTATCCGCCATAAACTTTTCGGCAAGCGCGACTCCGCCGTCCTCGAAAAGATAGAACGCGCCGTCGGCGCCCACGGAAGCCGCCGCAGGCAAAACATAGTTGCCGCGCTCGGGCGTATCGACGAATCCTTCGCGCATACAGCCGACAAGCGTGTCAGCGCACTTCTCCTGAAGCGCCCCGAGAAACTCGTCGTCCGTGCGAAGCTCGCCGTCATCGACCGATCCGTACAGGCTTTCCCGATAACCGAGCGCCTGAACCTTCACGCCGGGCGTTATCGAGAATATGAGGCGCTCGCCGTACAGAGTCTGCGGAAATTCGAAGGTCTGCGATTCGGCTTTGCAGATGTACTCGAAGCGAAAACCGTTCGTACTCTTGCCCTCGTCCTCATAACAGCCGCCGACCTCGTAGCGCTCGCTTTTCACCTCTATCCTGTCGCCGCTGTTTGCCGTGACCGAAAGTCTGGGATATACGTTCATCGCACGCGGAAGCGTAAGCGTGTACTCGTCCGCGTACCTGTCGCCCATGAGGACGTTCGTGCGCTTGTCTATTTTGCGGCACTTCTCCACAAGCTTGCCGGCAAAGAGGGGTACGGGACGCTTCACGACTTCGCCCCACGGCTCCGCGCCGTATTCGCCGAGTTCCGTCGCGGCGACAAACAGATTGGACACGAACTCGGGCTTTTGATAGCCGGTAAGCATACTCTCGAGAGTCGCGTCGTATTTGATGTTTATGCCTGCCGCCTTGGGCTTCGCATAATCGGGGTGCGCAGAATACGCTCTGTCCCTATAGACCGTAAAGCCGCTGTCCGAGCTTACGGACAGTTCCGGACACTCGAAAAGCAATCCCGCCTTGCCCGCGGAAAGTTTATTGTCCGCAGCGCCGTAGAACATGGCTATTACGCTTATGACGTTCTCGCCCTTTTCGATGTACCCGGACAGATCGATTTCGTCGTAAAATCCCTTGCCGGAGCGCCCCGTGCGAAGCATTCCTCCTCCGACAACGACCTCTTTTCCGTTGAGATACAGAAAGTATCTGTTTTCGGCGGCAATTCTTGCGACAGCCGTTTTAGGAGG
Source organism: uncultured Christensenellaceae bacterium (assembly GCA_910587445.1). Classification (GTDB taxonomy): domain Bacteria; phylum Bacillota; class Clostridia; order Christensenellales; family Pumilibacteraceae; genus MGBC157735. The sequence continues at coordinate 124,362 of CAJULE010000001.1, read as the reverse complement.
CTTATCCACGTTAAACGGACGACGAAATATCACCACGTCGTCTGCGGAAGAATCGACCTGTTCCGCCCAGATCCATTTGCTGTTTTCGAAAACCGTTTCGCTCATAATATCTTCTCCTTATCGTTTCGGCTTTTTCGTCACCGCTTAAACACCCGCAAAGAGTAGCGGTTTTGCCGCTACTCTTTATGCTTGTGTTATTTCTCCGTAAACCGATATTGCCTTACTTCTTCGCCCGCTTTGCTTCGGGTTCCGCAAGCGCCTTTACCTCGGCTTCCTTTCCGAGATATTCGGGCAACTTCATGCCGTTCATCTTGAAAATTTCGTTCATCGGCGGCACGACGTTCAGCATACTCGAAATGAAGTTAGAGGTCGTGGACGAACCGTCCTTGCCGTTCATGTTGTCCCAAACGGTGACCTTGTCTATCTTCACGTTCTTGATGGCTTCGACCTGAAGCTTGACGAGCTCTTCCATCTTGTCGGTGAGAAGCATCTGCACGGCGGCGTCCGCGCCGCCCGCGGCCTTTACGATCCTTTCGAAACCTTCCGCCTGCTTGCTGAGCACTTCGTACATACCTTTTGCTTCCGCAATCTTCATCGCCATGAGAGCGTCCGCCTCGCCTTGCGCCTTTCTGCGGATCATTTCCGCTTCGGCTTCGGCTTCGAGCTCGCGCTTGCGCTTTTCGACCTCTACTTTTACGATGACGTCGGCTTCAAGCGTGCTCTTTTCTCTCTCGGCACGCACCTGCTCGGCAAGCTGCTCCGCCTTGTACGCCTCGGCTTTCGCCTTTGCCTCCGCCGTCATTTCGGCGACCGTAGCTCTTCTTTCGGCTTCTGCCTCCGCCTCGCGGCGAATTGCGTTCGACTTACTTACTTCGGCTTGCGAAGTGTTCTCGCCTTCCACCGCTTTGGAGTTTGCTTCGGCGACGCGTATTCTTTCTTCCATCTGCGCGTTGGCTTCGCCGATCGCGCCGTCTCTTCTCTTTTCGGCGACCGCACGGCGAGCGTCGCTGTTCGCACGTTCCGCAGCTTCCTTACCGAGAGCGTCGATATAGCCGGACTCGTCGGAAATATCGGTTATGTTGACGTTTATGAGCTGAAGACCTATCTTCTTGAGCTCGCCCTCTACGTTGCGCGTGATTGCGTCGAGGAACTTATCTCTGTCGGAGTTTATTTCCTCTATGTCCATGAGCGCGACTACGAGTCTGAGCTGACCGAGGATTATGTCCTTCGCGAGCTCCTGTATGTCGCCGAGTCTCAAGCCGCGCAGACGCTCTGCCGCGTTCTGCATGACGCCTGGCGTCGTCGATATGCCGACGGTAAAACGCGAAGGCACGTCGATACGTATCTGCTGACGGGACAGCGCACCCTTAAGGTCGACGTTTATCGATATGGGCGTGAGGTCGAGAAAGCTGTACGACTGCACGACGGGCCATACGAACGCACCGCCGCCGTGTATACAGCGCGAAGCTCTCGCCGAGCCGTCTTTCGTCTTGCCTACGGCACCGTAGATTACCATTATCTTGTCGGACGGACACTTCTTATAGCGGCTTGCTATAATGAGAATAAGGATTATCGCGACCGCAACCGCGCCGACGATTATGCCGATCACTCCGCCCATAGGGATTGCCGAAATTATGTTTGCCATGTTCTTTTATTTATACCTCCTATCTATTATCCTTAAACATTGCCTTTTTAATTCTCTTTGTCGTGACGCGACTGTCTGTTTTTGTCCTTGACGCGCTCGACGACTACCGCGGAAGACGAATCCACTTTTACGACGCGCACCGTTTCTCCCGCGCCTATGGAATCGTCGTCGTCGGTCATTGCGTCGAACTCCTTAAAGCGTTCCTGAATGAGAATATTGACCTTACCGATTCCTTCGCGCGAGGCGGGAATTATCTGGTACACCTCGCCTTCCTTACCTATGCAGTTCTTCATTTTGATGGTTCCGTCGCCCTGAAGCTTCATGATCTGGTTCATGATAAGCGCCATTAAGACTGCGGCTGCGAAGCCCGCAACCACGCCTATAATAAGAGCGAAGTACCAATCTACGAGCGCGTCCATAATGAACACTACCCAAGAGCCGAAACAGAAAAACGCTATTATACAGCGAAGCGAAAGCAGTCTCATGCCGAGGGCGTGGAAGCCGCCCGGATGAGGACAGTGCGGCTCAATCGCATGACCCGCTCCGCCGACGTCGCCGCCCACGTCTCCGATGCCGCCCGAGCTTACGTCGAAACTTCCGTCGCCCGCGTCGATCCCGGAAACGTCCGCGTCCAAATCGCCGCCCGCGTCGGAAACACCCGACAAATCGGCGTCCGTAGAAAGGTCGTTATCCCCGAGCCCTACGAGCATCATTACTATCTGCGCAATCATAAACAGAAGCGTTGCCGCCCCTATCACGAACATGACCTGCTGAAGCGCAGACAATGCCTGCCACCATTCGTTCATACCTTACTCCTTCGGTTCGAATCGGGAAAATGAGCTGCCGCCATTCGGGCGCGTATTCTCCCTTCGACCTACGCGTACAGTATAGCATATTTTTCGGATAAAATAAAGCCCTTTTACAATATTTAATCAATTTCTAATCTTTCTAATTGTATTTTTATCGCGTTTTATCCACATATATATAAGATATAGACGAAAGCGAAAAGGGCGCCTAACATTAAAAACAGATTAAAAAAAGCGAATACATACGAAATTTGTTTGCGTAATCGCACACTCGTAATGTATAATTGCACCGTCAATAAAAATACGCGTTCGACGCGCTTTCGGAGAAACAAATACACATATGGACAAGTTTTTAATTTCGACCGACACTTCCTGCGACGCCTTCAAATCGGATCTGAAGGCAAACCGCGTTTCGTATATTCCTCTCACCTTCACGATAGACGGAGTAACGTACGACGACGATTTCGACAGCGACGATGTTTACAAGAACTTTTACGATCAGCTTCGCGCAAAGAAAATGCCGACGACTTCGCAGATCACGCCCGCCGCTCACTCCGAATATTTCTCCTCGCTCATAGAAAACGGCGCGGACAATATCGTGCATCTCACTCTTTCGAGCGGACTTTCGAACACCTACAACAGCGCGGTCATGGGCGCTGCGGAAGCAATGGAAAGCCACCCCGGAGCAAAGATCTACGTCGTGGACAGCCTTTCCGCCACGCAGGGACAAAACTTCGTCGTCGACGAAGCTATCCGTCGCAGAGACGAGGGACTTTCCGTCGAGGACGCGCTCCCCTTTATACGCGACACGGCGCAAAACGTACATCACTGGTTCTATGCGGACGACCTGTTCCACCTCTGCCGCGGAGGACGGGTATCGAAAGTAAGCGCAGTGCTCGGCACCATTCTGAAAATAAAGCCGGTCTTGATAATAAACGACGAGGGTAAACTCGCCGTCGTATATAAGGCAAAGGGCGTGAGAAACGCGCTTAAATACTTTACCGAGCAATACGAAAAATACGCGGTGGATCTCAAGGGCGACGTATATCTGCCGAGCGCCGACTCGAACGACGTAGCTTTAATGTTCAAGGAAGAACTCGAATCGACTTACGGTTGCAAGGTAAAAATCGGCTGGGTCGGTCCCGTCATCGGCGCACACACGGGCGGAGGTATGCTCGGCTTCGTGTTCCGCGGCAAGGGCAGGCTTTCGGACAAATAAAGCCTAATACAACAGATAAGCATTACATGCAAAAAAAAGACACGCAAAAGCACTCCCGACTCACCCGTCGGGAGTTTTTACGATCCTCGATGCTACGATTGAAGACCGAGAAGATAATCTACGCTTTCGTTGAAAAACTTTGCCAGGTAGATGAGCGAAGTCGCCGTCGGCTCGGTTTTGCCCAGCTCCCATTTTGCTATCGCGGACTGACTTATTCCCGTCTGCTTTGCCAGCGCCATTTGGCTCAATCCGTGGGATTTTCTCAACTCTTTCAATATACTTGCAAACTCCATGTCTATATTGTAACCGTTTTCAAGTCCGAAAAGACTTGATAAGTCACATGAGACTTACACAATTTGCGAATTGCGACAAGAAGAAAGCCGAATACGCAAAACGCGAGAACCCGAAAGTCCTCGCGTCTTATTTCTTTTATAAAGCTTATTCGCCTATGGAATCGAGGACTTCACGCGCATATGCGTGACCTTCCGCCGCAGCCTTTTTCCACAGCTTTTTTGCCATTACTCTGTCCTCGCCGACGCCGTTGCCGTTGTAATAGCAATAGCCGAGGTTGAACATGGCTTCCACGTCGCCGCCGTCGGCCGCCTTGCGGAAATAGTGCACAGCCATTGCCGGATATTTCTTGACGCCGAGACCGTTAAGGTAGCAATAGCCGAGATAGAAAATCGATTCAATATTGTTGTTCTGCGCGGCTTTGTAGAACCATTCCGCCGCACGCTTGCAATCTTTGTTCACGCCGTCTCCGTTAAGATACATGACGCCGATATTGTACATGGCGTTCACGTGGCCTTTCTGCGCCGCCTTTTCGAAGTACTGCGCCGCCTGCCAATGATCCTCGCGAGTGCCGTTGCCCTTCATGTAGCAGAATGCGAGATTGTACATACCTCTGTCGTATCCGAGCCGAGCCGACTTCAAATACAGATCGAATGCCTTTTTCGGATCCTTTTCCACGCCGTTGCCGAACTCGTAAGCAAGACCGAGATTGCACAGGGCGCGCATATCGCCGTTCTCCGCCGCCTTGTTGTTCCAATAGATACTGCGTTCGGGATTGAGAAAGGCGGTTTCGTTTTTGTAAATATATCCGAGCTTGCTCTGCGCAGGGTTATATCCCGCCTGAGCCGCCGTCTCGAAGCACTCGACTGCGCGCTTCATATCTTTGGGCACGCCCTCGCCGCTCTCGAAATGCTCGCCGAGCAGGAATATGGCTTCGCTGCTGCCCTTGCTCGCCGCCATGTCGTACCACAGGCAAGCGGAAGAGCTGTCGTGCTCGCTCTCGCCCTCGTAGAACATCGCAAGCTTCATCATCGCGGGCACGTCGCCGAGAAGCGCCGCGCGCCTGAGCCAGCGGAAGCAATTTGCATTGTCGTAATTTCTCTCGTACCAAAGCGCGAGATTGTAAGCCGCGCCGCTTATGCCGCTCTCCGCCGCCATTTGATAGAGCTTGAGCGCCATGTCGTCGTCTTGCGGTACGCCGTTGCCTTTCGAATAACGGAAGCCGAGCGCATACTGCGCTTCGCCGTAATTTTTATATGCGGACTTTTCGATGTAGTTGACCGCCTTGACCTCGTCGACATTGGTTCCGCTTCCCTCGGCATACATCTGCGATACCAAGAACTCCGCCGCACAATAGCCGCGTTCCGCCGCCTTGAGCGCAAGCGTGAATGCCTTTTCGGGATTTCCCGTATAAGAATAATACTGCGCGAGCAGGTATGTCGCAAAGAAGTCGTCGCTTGCCGAAAGCACCTCGAGACCGTCTATCGCCTGTTTCGCATAGCCGAGAGCTTTTTCCCCCTCGCCTATCCTGCGGGCAAAGTCCGCGGTCAGCAGCACGGCTTTGGCGTCTCCCTTCTTCCTTCCGAGAGCAAAGCACTGCGCCGTAAATTCGAGCGTAACGCCGGGGTGCGGATGCTTCATCGAGATAAAGCCGAGATAGGTGTAGCTGTCGCGATAACCGCCGAGCTCGTCGAACTCCGCAAAAGCCTTGTCAAGCTCGTTATTCCTGAAATGCTCCTGCGCCCTTAAATACAACTGTTGCTTTTCCGTTGCGTCCATACTTTCGACACCTCTGATATTCTTTGCGTATCGGCAAAGCCGAACCGTCTTTTATATATCTTACCACAAAAAGAGTAAAAAGTCAAACATATAGTAAAACTAAAGCGCGACAAGAAGCCGCGCTTTACGCTGTTTTATTTCGTTTCGTCCGAAGCGGAATTTTTCTCGGCTTCGGCGCGCTTTTTCTCCGCAAGCCCGTCGAGGCGCGAAGCAAAATCCCGAGGGAACTTTATCCCCGTAAGAGCGAGTTCGCAACCGTCGGTCATAACGACGTTCACTCCGTCGGCGCCCTTTTCCTCGGCGCTTCGGATGTCCTCGAGCTCGCAGTATTTGAGCGTGCCGCCATCGCAAAGATACAGCCTTTTATCGGTCACCGTATACGAAGTGTCCGTATATCCGCGCACGGCTTTGACAATGCCCCCGATCCATATCCAAACGGGCATAAGGTGAACGGCGAAAAACAACAGTATGAAAAGCATAAACGGATTCTTCGCAAACACACCGCTTACCGCCATTCCGCCGAGGATGCCGAAGTCGAACAACATCCAAATCACGACAAACGGGAAAATCCCGCCGAATACGGCTTTTCTGACAGGCTTTTTGCCCTTTGCGCCGAGCTCTATGTACACTCTTTCGCCGGAAGCGACATACTCCGACGCGGCGTGTCCGCCCTTTCCCTTGAGATAGCGTTTTTTTACGGTCTTGCTCGCCGGCTCCTCTTCGCGATTAAAACGCGAAACGTCGAAAGACTTTCTTCTCGCCGCTCGTTCCGCCTTTTGTTTCTCCTCCGCATACGGAGTGCCCGAAAACGCACTACTGCCGATATGTACGCCGCTCGGCATAACCACCTCGGTCAGACGCTCGCATTCGGCAAAAGCCCAATCGCCTATGGTTTTCAAGGTCGAAGGCAGCGTTATTTTGTCGAACACGCCGCCGAACATAAACGCGTCGTCGCCTATCTCCTCGAGCCCATCGTTGAAAACCACCTCTTCGAGAGAAGTGCAGCCGTTAAACGCATTGTCTCCCACCTTTTTGAGCTTCGGAGGAAGCGCCACCCTCAAGAGGCTTTCGCACTCGGAAAAAGCGTCCTCGCATATCTCTTCGATACTGTCGGGAAATCGGATCTCCTTAAGATCGGAGCACGAGTAAAACGCCGACTCGCCTATTTTCGTCACGCCTTCGGGAATGATTACGCCCTCGATATTCGCGCCGAAAAATGCATCTTCGCCTATTTCGCGCACGCCGCCGGGAATCTCCGGGACAGCTTCGTCGCCCAGATATTCGACAAGCACACCGTCTTCGATTGTAAAATCATCTCTCATATTCTGCACCGAAACACAAAATTTTCTTTTTTAAAGCTCGGGAAAACGGACTTTGAGCCGCTCGAACAATATATCGGCAAGCATTTCCCCGCCGGCAGTCGTCTTGACGGTCTTGCACGCGTCGATATACGGCTGCATCTTTTCGGGCGAAGAGTAGTACTCGCCTATCTTTTTCACTATATCGTCTATCTTGTCGAGCTTTATCGCCGTACCCACCTCGTCGATATAGTACTCGCCTATCCACTTTTCTATGGGCGTAGCGTAAAGCGTAATTATCTGCGGCACCTCGAGATAGCTCGATTCGGCAAGATTGCTCGCGCCGCTTTTTCCGACGAAAAGATCCGCCGCCGCATTGAGTTCGAGCATCTTATCGGTGAAACCGTACGCCTTGAACGTGATGTTTTCCTTCGTTTCGAGCTTGCTCAGCCGTTCGTACAGCGGCTCGTTTTTGCCGCAGACGGCAACGACGTTGAGGTTCATATCGGTCTTTGAAAGCGCTTCGGCAGTCTTTTCGAGCTTGCCCTCTCCGTATGCTCCGTCTACCAAAAGCACGGTGAATTTATCCTTGTCGAGACCGTGAAGCTCGCGATAGTACTGCTTGCCCTTGTCGTAGTTTTCGACCGTTTTTCGGAGCATGAAAGGCACGGTAGCAAGCTGTTCGGGCTTGAGCTTCAATTTCTTTATCGCCTGTTTTTTGCCGTTTTCCGAGCTCAATACTATGAGATCCGTGCGTTTGTCCCACTGCCGCCCTACGATCGGGTCGGGACAGTACGCGACTATATCCGTATCGAGACCGAGCTTTTCGCGGCACTGGTTGGCAAAATACAGCGTCGAAAAGTGCGTGTTCAGTATAAGGTCGGGCTTTAAGCTCATCATATAGTCCATGCACGCCTGTCTGCCTTTTTTATAGCGCGTGTTGAAAAGATAGGACATCGACGCCTTCTGCCCGACGAGCGCCATAAGCGCAAACTGCATTATGCCGTTTATCTTGTGGTGATTGTGCTTGCGCACTTCGTTTATGAGATCGTCCTCTATGGCTTTCATTACGGGATTTCCCGTATCCTGATAGAAATAGGTCTTGACGACTTCGCACCTGTCGCCGTACTTTTCCTCGAACGCCTGCGAAACGGCGGTCATCGGCATTATGTGTCCGAAACCCGCTTCGACAAACGGAAATACCACTCTGGGTTTATCCATGTTTCACTCCTTTGAACCTTTCTTTACCAAGTCGCATTCATCGCCTCATGACGGCTACGCGCGACTCGCTTGTTCGGTCATGTACGGACAGTACACTCCCTTACGTCTCGCCGCCTGCCGCCGTCCTGCGACGCGACTGCGACTTCGTTTGTGTCTTTATAACTTTTTTGCCCGACTATTTTGCGGCAAAAGCGGTTTCGAGCAGATGCTTTCCCAAATCGAGAGCCCTGTCCACCGCTTTATCCATATTGACATACACATAACTGCCGAGTCGACCTGCGAAGTAAAGATTTTTTATGTCCTTTACATACTCGGCATACTTTGCGTAGCTCTCCTTTGCGTCCGCAGTCGGCATGGGATAGTAAGGAGAAAGTTCGCTTTCGCGATCGTATGAGCGCGGGTACTCGCGCACCGTAACGCTCGTCTTTGCTTTCGAGTTCTCGACCGTAAACTTCTTGAATTCGGATATGCGCGTAAAGGGTTCGGTGACGGTGTAGTTTACGACTCCGTACGGCTGGAAAGACGGCGTATTCTCTTCCTTGAGATCGAAGCGAAGCGTACGGTACGGAAGCCGCCCGAACCTGTCGCCGCACAGCTCGTCTATACAGCCCGTAAATATGACGGGACAATCTGCGGGCTTTCCGTCGATCTCGAGCTTTCCGTCCTTTACCGCGAGACGGGAGATCGCGTCCACGCCCGTTTTGACGGTTATGTTCTCACTCTTTAGCATATTCTCGATTATTGCGGAAAATCCGTCTTTCGGCATAGCCTGGTATTTATCCGCAAAATAACCGTCGATGTATCCCGTCCTTACGGGCACCCGCTTAAATACGGCGGGATCTATCGCCGCCATGTCAAGCCCCCACTGCTTGAACGAATAGTACTTAAAAACGGTTACGTAGACAAATTCCGCAAACTCCTTTATTTCGGGATCGGGATTCAAACGAAGCTCGGAAATGGAAACGGCAGCGTCCGCACCGTACTTGCCGACAAGCGCGCTCTCTATCTTCTTCGCCTTGTCCGCGGGATAGAGCGCTTCAAGCGAAGTAAAATTGAACGGCACGGGAATATACTTGTCTTTTATGTCCGTGCTTAATGTGTAGCGATCGATATACTTGCTCGTTATGTGCGCGCGCACCGTGTGGCGATAGTCGAACCACTCGGTGAAGCGCGAAAGAAAGGCGTACGCCGCTTCGCTGCTCGTATGGAAGAGGTGCGGACCGTGACGCTGAACGAAATAGTCGTCCTTTCTATAGTCGGAAATCGCGCCTCCGACATACTTTTCCTTCTCCCAAACCGTGACCTTCACGCCGCCTTCGGCAAGCGTGCGCGCAACCGTCGCACCCGAAAGTCCGGCTCCGACGACAATCGCTCTTTTCTCACTCATTGGTTTTGCCTCCGAAAGTTATCATATCTTATATAGTGTACCACACCACATGAAATTTTGCAAGCAATTCGAGAAATTATATAAAGAAGCCTCGCGCGACGTTACCGTCGCCGCGAGGCTCGGAAGTTAGATTTTAGGTATGATTCAATCTTTGTAAAGATACGAACGCGCTTTTTTGTGCTTTTCGTTTATGAGCTTTATATCTTTCTTTGTAACCAAACCCTGTTCATAAGCATTAGCAAGTCCGATTATTTCGTCGGTCTGCTCTATATAAACATTAAATCCTATACTATCGGGATACTCGATTCGGACACCGCCGATTTTCTCACTTCGTAATGCCAGAAAAGCAAATACCGCATAATGCGTATAGAATACATAGACGCCTTCCCTTGAGGTATAAAACTCCTCGACCTCAAAGTTCTTTTCTTCATTTTCATCTAACTCATATAAGTCGCAATATGCCTGAGCAATTTTTGTTCTTGTTTCCGCAGACAGCTCTTCATAGTCGCATATAGGAGTTTCACTTGTCGAACCGCAAGCACAAAAAACTATGCTCATACACAATGCAAGCGCAATCAATATAGGAATCAGTCTCTTTTTCATGCATATATCTCCTCATAGTTATTGTCTGTATCATACCAAAAATTTCCTTCTTTGTCAATGTATTTTCTACACTCTATTATATTCGAATACAGAGACTCTACGACACGTTCCATATCAAAATCATCGGACAGGACTATTGCATATGTCTCAAAAAACTCTTCATCATAATATGACAGGACAGCTTCCATTTTCAAAGAACTTGTTTGCCGAAAATTTTGAGAAAGCGCCTGCACAAGCTGCTTTGGACTTTCTACCACTTTAAGCCCCATAAGTTCAAGCTCTCCGGGAGCTGAATTGCTTATTACAATTATGGGATTATTATCGATATTTATTTCATATTTACAGCACGCACAAGTAGCATATCGATGTCCGTTGTACATACGTAAGGAAGAAGAATATGCCCAATGTGGCTCAAGTTTATGATCCCCACATTCGCAGAATGATGCATGTTGTGTTTGCGATACAAATGAATAGGATTGCCCGTATCTATGACCCGAATGTAAACCAATAAGCGCATTTAAGGCATTAAGTCTACCACCCGAAACACACAGGTCACTGAGTGCGCTCACTTTACTGACATTGTTCTTTATAGCGTCTTTAATTTCCGCAGCAGTAAGTTCCGGAAATCTTGAAAGCAACAATGCGGCAACACCCGAAACATATGGTGCGGCATACGACGTCCCGGAGTCCGACTCATAATAACTCGTACCGGAGCATGACCCTTGATAACGCCCTTGTATCATCGTAGAATATATGTTGGCTCCCGGAGCAAATAAATCTACTGTCGTTTTCCCATAATTGGAACCTGTGCCGCCATTTATAAATCTTTTATCCTCTGTATCACTTGCTCCTACGGATATTAAGTTTTCTCTATAGCTATAACTCGCCGGATAAACTGCATTTTTGCTGTCATCATTATCCGCTTCGGCATTTCCGGCTGCACACACTATTACCCCTGTATATTTTTCTATTGCACTGCGAAGCCTACTGTCGTCTTGTTTACCCCCGAGACTAAGATTGATAATAGGAATCCCTTTTATTCTAGCATATTCTATCGCCGACACGACATAAGGGGTTTTAATTCCACCCAAGCTGTCACCAACTCTTAGCGAAGCTATTCTTACGTTCCACCCTGCGCCTGCAATTCATTCTCCATTGTCGGTCTGAGCAGCTATAATTCCCGCAACCATTGTCCCATGATAAAAAAGACTTGACGTAGCAGGCATAGCAGATGTATTATTTACGAAATCATAGCTAAGCGACGTATCGATTTTGCCTTGTAAATCGGGATGCGTAGAATCAACACCGCTGTCTATAACCCCAACAACAACATCACTCGAACCCGTGGTATAGTTCCATGCCTCGGGCAGCTTTATTCTTGCAATTGCCCACTGCCGAGATCGCCCGGGGTCGTTAGGAAGCTTTGTGGGCTTTACTACAGGTAACACGGGATTTATAGGCAATCCACCACCTATTGCCTTATTTGGTTCGATTCCATGCCCGTTATTTTCCTCAACATTACTATCGAATGAATCCAAAATATAACTCGGCTCAGCAGAAAGCACATCATCACGCTTTTCAAGCACCTTAATTGCCGCGAGAACATTCTCTTTGCTCTTTTCTTTCAATTTAAGACTAAGAAGCTGATTATAATCTTTTGCAAAAGCCGACTTTTTACAAGCATGATCCTTATGTATTCGCACATCATCGGCATATGCGATCGACAAATCATCAACCGACTCACAACCGATATCGACGAAATCACTTGCTACATATTTTTTGAACTTTAAACTTTCCTTATTTTTTATCGTAACTACCACTTCGTCTTCCGCAAAGTCGTCCTCGAGAGTCACGCTGCAGAACACTTTTTTTCCATAGGCTCCGCGTCCGCGTTAAGAGCGAAAGCGTCAAGAGTACTCACGGGAATAAGTACGATTGCAAGCGCCATACATAGCGCACATAATGAGTAAATTGCCTTTTTCATTATCTTTGCCCCTTTTTAAATATGTTCCGTAATATATACCTGAACATTGCTCGATTTGTCAACCGCTTTTGCAAATTTTTTTTTCTAATTACCATATAAAAACAGGACGCAAGACGCGTCCTGTTTTTATATGGGCTATATAATTTCTTCTATACCTTTTGATTCTGTCTGTAGTTTTCGGGGTGCTTTTTCGCGTCGAGAACACGAAGGACGATGAGCACGATTATCGCCGCGTCGATAAGTCCGATGATTACGCCCGCGATTATGAGTCCGATCGCCCACGGCGACATATCGTAGTAAATAATCGCGCCGGGAGCCGCGCCCTGCATTGCATTGGAGTTTGCGACGGCAAAAGCTATGTCGTGAACGGCTCTGCGAATCTGCCACTGAGCGGTCGGGCTGGAAAGATCCTCCGCTACGGAAACCGAAGAGTTCATTTCCACCGCGCCGCCCGCTCTGAGCATTTGATCCTTATTGGATTGACTCGGCATATCGGACTGTACGAAGCCCTGGAAGCCCCATTCGTTTTTCAAAAGTTCGGTTATGAGCGCATAGTTCGAACCTGCGGGAATCGCACCCACACGGTTGAACGACGTCATGACCGCCGTTGCGCCGCGAACCACTCTCGTCTTAACCGTGCCGTTATCGTCAGCGATGTACTTGACCTCGCGGCGGGAGTTCTTGAACACGTCCTCGAATACCTTGAAATATATTTCTCTCATGGTCTGTTCGGTTGCCCAAGTACATATGCCGTCGCCCGCCGTCTTAGCCGTCTCTATGTTGTTGATGGCAAAGTGCTTGAATATCGTATAGAGTCCGTTGTCGCCCGCACCCGAAATTTCGTTTCTGCCCATTGCGCCGGCAAGCACCGGATCTTCGCTGTAGTACTCGGCGTTACGTCCGCAGAACGCGTTGCGGTGAAGGTTCATCGCCGGCCCTGTCCAACCGTTGAGATAAGTGGTCTCGCCTTCCTTTCTGAACCAATATGCTTCCTGCCCTACCGACGCGCCCGTAAGATAGGCAAGCTCTTCGTTAAACGTGCTCGCAAGCACGGTGTTAGCCGCATAGCCGCACATCTTCGGTATCTTCGTAAGTCGGGTATCTCCGTAAAACAGATGAGCAAACAATCCTATGCCCGCAGGTCCTTCCGCACTGCTCGTAGCAGGCAATCCTATCGAATCGAGTGCACCGAGACCGTATGCGCCGCCGTAAAGCAATTTGTTTATCTCTTCGGTCTTAGAGTAATCAATCTGATCGAGAAGAAGTTCCCAACTCTCGTCGTAGTAGTCGAGTCCGCGCATATCCGCAACGGTCAGACCGTTCTGCGCCTTCGACGTCGGTGCGGTTGCTTTGTAGATTGCACTGCCTTCGACGTTTCCGAGAAGCTTATCTGCTTTATAGTCGAACGTATCTCTGCTGTATGCGTCTATCGTGTCGCAAACGGCTTTCGGGGCTTTAAACGATTCGCCCGTCGGAGTCGTAGGTTGGGTATTCTTCCAATCCGCACGGGAAAGAAGCGTTACCGTGGAAGAGTTCATATACGTGTTGCTGTCCTCGAAAAGATTGCTTGCGGCTATGAAATCGAGATCGCCTCCGACAGCAGTCACTCCCATGGGGTTGCCCTCGTCGTCGAGCTTTGACTGTCCGTTCTTTTCGCTCCGACGGGGATTGGACTCGTCGAACCATTCTTCATTTATATGTACGGTTTTTTTATCCCATTCTTCATGGCTGTTTTTACCGAGCGTAACCGTATAATCGCCGCTCTCGAGCACGTATGCACCCTTAGTTCCGTTCTTGTTTTCGCGGGTATAGCAGTATGAAGCCATGTCCTCTTTCGAGAACGTGAGCGTCACTTCTTCGCTTTGTCCGCCCTTTATGATGTCCGTCTTTGCAAACGCAACGAGGTTTTTGACCGGCTTTTCGATCTTTTTGTCAATGTCCCACTGCGTATAGGGTGCTGTGTAATAGAGCTGTACGACGTCCTTGCCGTCCACTGCCCCTTTGTTCGTCACCGTAACTTTGACGGTTATATCGTCGCCGAACGTATCGAACGAAGTTATTTTCTGCTCGAACTCGGTGTAGGAAAGTCCGTAGCCGAACGGGAATACTACGGCTTTGTCGTAATCGAACGAGCCGTCCATGACAGCCGCCGTCTCATAGTAGCGATAGCCCACATATACGCCCTCTTCGTACTCTACAAACGAAGTGCCGATTGCCTTGCTGTTTGCGACTTCGGCAGACGAATAGATGTACGAACCGTAGTTCTTATACGTAGGGTCGTTCATAAGGTTGCTTACCCAGATGTCGGCGGTTCTGCCCGAAGGATTGACCTTACCGCAGAGAATGTCGGCAAGCGACTCCGCGCCGTTGCTGCCCGGGAAGCCTATCCAAACGATTGCGTCCACCTCGAGCTCGCCCGACATGAGTACGCCGAGTTCCATGGGGTTGCAGGAGTTTATGATCGCCACTACGCCGCCTGTGCAGTTCTGCTTTGCGAACTTCACCGTATCGCGCTCGTTCTTCGAGAGCGCAAGCTCGTGAGGCGTTCCGTCCGTGTAACCGTCGAGCTTGAGATCTCCGCCCTCGCTCGCGTCTCTGCCGATAAACACGAGACCGACGCTGTTTGCGCAGCTTGTCTCGGTACCTGCGTAAATCGACGGGTTATATTCGTACAGGAAAGTATTACTGCCCGCGCAACCGTTTATAGAATCGATTTCTTTGCACGGTATTGTTCCGTCAGCTTCCCCGATCACTTCCCATTCGGAAGCCTTCATTTTCTCGAACGGCGCTTTGTTTACCGTAAACTCCGCGTCGAGCGCCTCGGGAATGTCCACCGAACACGGATTCGTAACTTTATAGTTATCGTCGTAAACGACACTGCCGAAATACATTTTCATGCCCATGCCGTCGTGCGGCGAGCCCGAGCCGTATATACCGTAGACAGCTTCGTCATAACGCATTCCCAGCGGCGTAACCGTTGCCTTGGGTTCGAGCGGAAGAAGCGACTTTTCTTTGCCTGCGGGCGCGTCGTTCTTCATAAGAACAAATCCTTCGTCGGTAACTTTCTTGGCGTTTTGCGTAGCCGCCTTTATGGACTCGTCATAACTCTTGTATTTTACGTCATAGTAATTCGTGTCCCAATTTTCCGTTCCTTCCACGTTGGCTATGTGGCGCTTTCCTCTTCCGAAGAATGCGTCCATGACCGGCGCAAAAGAATTCATTACGCACACCGCAACGATTATGAGCGCAAGCAAGAATACTCCTACGGGTATCATGATCGCCATGAACCTTTTGTTGCTCATCCTGAGCTTATCCTTTGCCATCTCTTTTCTCCTTATTTTTTATTATCCCCAAGCATTTTGGCATTTGCCGAAGACGCTTGCATTATAAAATAAGGTTTCGTCGATTTCAATACTCTTTTCCCGCTTTAGTTCGATTTTTGCCCCGTTTGCATGGGAAGTATGACGTCGAGCGTAAAAACTCCGTCCGAGTACGACGCCTTGAGTCCGCCGCCGTACTTCTCGGATATAAGCTGCATACTCCTCATTCCGTAGCCGTGGCTGTCTTTATCGTCCTTACTCGTCTCGGGCAAGCCGTTTACGAATTTCGGCTCTTTTCCGCAAAAATTTTCGACGTGAATACTCGCCATGCCGCGCACCGAACGTATATACAGTTTTATAAACCGTTCCTTTTTGTCGTCCGTTTTAAGACAGCTCTCCACCGCATTCGACAAAGCGTTTTCGACAAGCGAATACAAATCGTTCGAGCTTACAAAAAACAGCGCTTCGCCCTCGGCAATGACGGTGAAGTCTATGCCTTCCCTCTCGCAAATAAGGCTCTTTTCCGCGAGCGCTACGTCTATTACGTCGTTGCCCGTCTTGACCGCCCCGTCGTAGATGTTGACCGCCTCTTCTATCTCCCTGAGCGCCGCGCCGTCAATCACCCTGTTGCCCTCGGAAAGAGCGCGTATCTGTTTTTTGAGGTCATGGCACTTTATGTTTATGAGTTCGACGTTCTTACTGCTCATCTCGTACTGCTTTTTGTCGCGCTTCCAAAGCTCTTCGACCGTCTCGAGTTCTTGCTCGACAAGGTGCTTGCCGAGCATGGAAAACAGCATTCCCACGGCAAGACCGCACGAAAGTATATTGTATATTCCTATCACCGCCGTGTAAGACTTGACTTCGGGCGAATACGGAAGATAGGTCACCACCGTAGACAGAACTATGTCTATCACCACTATGACCGCGCAGAAAAAGAACAAAGACAGGTTTTCTATCTTCAAGCTCTGCCGCCTTCTTATTCTGTATTCTATGAAAGCCCACACGAACCAATAGGTGAAAAAGTATGCGCAGAAATAAGTAATATACATAAGCGGGTTACTCTCGCCGGTGGGTGCGCCGCCATAGTACGAGCCTATATCTCCGAGGTCGAACACCGTCGTTACAAGCGAGTTTATTTCATAGGCTATATGCTGTGTGGTATACGCGATGATTCCGCAAAAAATCAGGTTGACCCACGTTTCATCGTAACACATCTTCATTCCGACGAGAGTGACTCCGAAAAGCACGAAAAACATCACCGACGTATAGGCGGCGTTGTAGGAAAAAGAAAGCAGCGGATATAAAAAAGCCGTCGCAAGACAGCCGAGCACGCTTAGCGGCGCGCGCAAAGCAAAGCGAGATTTCTTTTTGAGCGTATAGGTCGCAAGCGCTTCGCTTATTAGGAGTTCTGCCATGAATATGAGCTTATACCAAAAAAGCGGTGCGGAAAAATCGAACATTATCTCACGCTCCCGAAATATGCGGCAACGTCGGCAAGAAATTCTTTTCTTTTCGGCCGACTTATTTTGAGCCGATCTTCGCCCATGACCACTTCGTCTCCGTCTATCCCCGAAAGGTGTTCGAGACTGATCAAATACCCTATGTTGCACCGCGAAAATTTATCGGCGGGCAGCTGCGCTTCCAACTCCTTCAGACTTCCCCACGCCTCGAAGGCGTCGGTTTCGAGATGTATCGTAAGGCGATGGCGGTTGACCTCTATATAGCGTATTTCGGACACGGGCACTCTTCTCATGCCGTGAGCCGTCTTTATTATTATGTCGCGCCCAGTGCGGGAAGCAAGCACTCTGCGGGCTTTGTCGAGCACCGAAAACAGCGCGTTCTCGGTCGGCGGTTTGACTATGAAATCGAGCGCGTCCACGCTGTAGCCTTTTGTCGCATATCTGCGCATATTCGTGACAAAGACAAGAAGCACAAGCGGATCGGTCTCGCGCAGTTTCTTTGCCGCGGTAAGTCCGTCGAAATCCGGCATTTCTATATCCATGAATACAATATCGTGATCGGCTTTTTGCTTCGACAGAAAAAGTACGGCATTCTGAAATTCGTTTACAGTATAATCGCCCGCGCCGCGTGTGTCGAAATAGCTCCTTATGAGCTTTCCGAGCGACTCGCGAGCTTCCTTCTCATCTTCTACCATCGCTATTTTCAGCATGATGTTTCTTCCTCCCCGACACAGCCGAAGCACTTTATTCTATTTTAACATAAACTTGCTTTTTTGCAAACGGATATGCCCCGCTTTGTGATTTTTTTTGCCCGCATTGTCGGTTCCGAGGATATAAATTACAATAAAAAACCCTCCGCGTTCGACGAGGAGGGAGATTTATCCTATATTTTATCGGCAGGTTTCAGGCAAGCTTTTCGAAGTCGGAAGAAGCAAGCGTATAGCTTTCGCTCGTATAAGTCTCGCCGCCGCGCGTGTACCCGACGGCTATTTCGTCGCCGGGGCGCATGGTGAGAATTATGTCCGATATATCGAAACTGCGCTTTACTTCCGTTTTCTTTTCGTTGACGACTACGGCGGTTATCACGTCGTCGTTCGATAAGCCCAAGCGGGAAGCAATGGAGTTTTCGACGACGGAGCGGACGACTACGTCTTCGACTATCTTGCCGTAGCCGAGCGAAGAATCATAGATATATTTCGAGCCGCTCGAAAGCACCGTCACGCCGAGAGTAACCTTATAAGCTCCGCTCGTCGCCGAACTGCCGTCCGCGTCCCAATAGAGAATGTTTTCCACCGTACCGCGCACTATCTCGAGAGGTATCGCGTAATTTATGTTCTCTTCCTGAGTGCTGCCCGCGTTCGCTATGCCGATAAGCTTGCCCGACGAATTGAACAGACCGCCGCCCGAATTTCCGCCGTAAAGCGCGGTATCCATACGAATGGAACGATAGGTGCGCTTTGCGTCTATCGTGAGCTCTATGTCGTCGTTGTCGACGCTGACTATTCCTTCGGTTACGCTTATGCCGCCGTCGTCGGGATTGCCTATGGCGATCGCCGTCTCACCCACATGATATTCGTCGGCAAGCTCCACGGCGCAGACGTTCGGGTTGACCTTTTTCACGTCGTCAGTCTTTGCTTTTATTACGGCAAGATCCTTTTCGAAAGTATAGCCGACTATTTCACATTCGATACCGTAATCGCCGTAATCGTAGAGGGTGTATCCGTTCTCGTCAGCGTCCGCTCTGCCGTCGCCGTCTCCGTCCACCGTGTAGGGTGAGCTTTCGCTGCCGTACATATAAAGTACGACTTTGCGCGCTATTTTTCCGTCGTTCTCGCTCGAAACGGCTTTGGAATCGTATATTACGTGAGCGTTTGTCACGAAGTATGTATATCCGTCTTGAGCTTCGTCCATAGACCACACGACCGCCGCGCCCGTATAAATCGCTATGTCATATACGGGACGGCCGAAAAACGATCCGGACACCTGTTCGACAAACTCGGCGTATACCTTGCCTACCGAACGCAGACACTGCGCGATTGTCGCGGAATTGTCGCTTTGGACACTGAGCGACAGATACTTGTCGATAAATTCCGAATATGAAATATCCTCGCCCGTCTCCTTGACGTAGGTTTCGTATATATCGGTTATCGTGACGTCTTTTCCGTCCTTCCCGTCCCTGCCGTCCTTACCCGGCAGAACCATAGTCTGCGTTTCTCCGTCGGAATATGTGACTATGTATGTGCCCGACTCCTGCCCCGCCTCTATCGAGACGATATACTTTTGCGTTCCGCCGCAACCGACGCCCAAAACGGCGACAAGCGCAACCGTAAGCGCGACAAGGCACACCGCAAACGCATTTCGGAATTTCTTTTTCATCGCAATCTCCTTTGCTCCGTCATCATTCATGACGGACGACCGTTTATATATTTTTACCGTACAAACCGAATTTTATAAATCATCCGTTGCGGAACCATTCTATCTCGCAAGCAAAATGTTCTCGCCGAAAAAGGAATCGTAAATTCGATTTACACCCGTATTCTAACATCGAACGGCGAAAAATCAATGATGCGAAAGTGAAAATTTCGTGTTATTTTTCCGCTTCGCCCGCGTCGCCGCTCAATGCGAAAGAGCCGCCGCTTTTATTTTAGCATTAAACCACGACGAAAGCAAGCCTTTCCGTCCCTACTTTTCGTTCGGTGAATAAGTATAATATCCGCAGTACACGCTATACTAATAAAGAACTGCCGACCGATCGGCACAAGGAGGCTTACCATGATATATGTATGTGAAGTATGCGGCTGGAAATACGACGAAAGCGCGGGCTGTCCCGACTGCGGGATCGCGCCCGGAACGCCGTGGGAAAACGTCCCCGAAGATTTTGCCTGCCCCTGGTGCGGCGTAGGCAAAGACCAATTCGCCCCCGCAGGCGGCGTGCTCTGACATTACTGCGAAAGACAAACGCGGCTCCGAGAGAGCCGCGTTTTCTTTTGCCCCTATCCTCAAGATTAGCCAAACCGACAAAAGCTACCGCTTACTGAAAATTCCTATCGAAAAAATATCTGTGTGCGAGTTCCTTGCCGCCCTGCTCTTTTACCGTTCCGTCCGCAATAAGTATTGCCCTATCGCACAAGGCTTCGGCACAACGCATATCGTGAGTAATCGTAATCATTGTATTACCGCTCTTGTCGTGCAGCATATCGAGAATCTTTACAAGTTCGCAAAGTCCTTTGTAGTCCTGCCCTACCGTCGGCTCGTCGAGAAGTAGCACTTTCGGGTTAGTTGCCGCCACCGCCGCTATGGACACTCTGCGCTTTTGTCCTTCGCTGAGCGACTGCGGATGCCGTTTCCGCAAGTGCTCCAAGCCAAAGAGTTTTATCATTTCTTCGGCGTATTCTTTGTTTACCGCGCCGAATGCAATCTCCTGTTCTACGGTCGGCATAAACAACTGATAGTTGGGATTTTGATACACCACGCCGACTGCTTTGAACCATTTCTTTCCGCGATAGCGTTTGCCGAACTTCGGGTTGAGCATTTGCTCTATCTTGCCTAAAGTCGGCTTATACAGCCTTGCGAGTAACCGCATAAGCGTAGTTTTACCTGAGCCGTTTTCGCCGAGAAGCAACAGCCGTTCGCCCTCGTAAACTTCAAAACTTACGTCATTTAATATCTCTTTTTTCTTTATCGAAAACGCTACGTTCTCAACGTCGAAAATCTTTGCTCCTCTTGCGTGGTCGTCGCTGTTATCTTTGATAGCCACCGTCTGCGACAGCAAATATTCCTGCTTATTCTCTATTTTCGTAACAACGCCGGCGCGAATGTTCCAAACGCTGTCAACGAACGGCAACACCATATCGAGCCTGTGTTCCACTATTAAAACGGCGTACCCTGCCTTTGCAAGCCTACGCAATGTATCCATTAAAAGATTCGCACTCTCAACGTCGAGATTTGCAAGCGGCTCGTCGAGTATCAAAATGCGTTGCCTTGTCGCAAGCGTTGACGCGGTTATAAGCCGTTGTTTTTGACCGCCCGACAGCGTTCGCGTTCCTGCCGATTTATCGAGTTCGACTATCGTGCATACTCTTTCTATTTGCTCCCCGATTTTATTCGATTCAATCGCAAAATTCTCGCACCCGAACGCGATCTCGTCGTCTACCGTTTTATGTATTATCTGACTGTCGGCGTTCTGCAAAACCACGCCCACCTTACGGCAGACTGCCGCCAACTTTTGTCCTATAATAGATTTACCGTCAACAAGCACTTCGCCCGTAATGTCGCCCTTTACGATATTCGGTATAATGCCCGACACAATCGAAAGCAACGTGCTTTTACCCTCGCCCGACAGTCCGGACAACAGCGCAACTTCGCCGTAGAGGGCATAAAAGTCCACGTCCGATAAAACCTTATCGGCAAAACCGCTATATGAAAAACTTACATTCTTTAATTCGATTGCTTTCATAATTACCTCTCAAATAAGTCGTTTTAGAAGCAAGCAAGACAAGGCGCGGGAGCATTTTCGATGGGGAGTTTACTTAAACGTAAATGACCCGAGAAAAGCGCACCGCAACGCTGTATTGCGACGCTTATAAGACGACGCACAAAACCACGCCTGCAATCAGACCGAGCAAATACACTACATCCATATAATTTATTGCTTCCTTTTTATAGACCGTGTACTTTGATTTTCCGAGCGTAAAACCGCGCGTTTCGATAGAGACGCTAAGCGTATCGGATATATCGACAAGCCGTGTTACAAGCGGAATCAAGAACGCACGGTAAAAGATTTTCGGATTGAGAATACTCCCTGCACCGCGTGTTTTCATCGCTTCGCGCACGCGTTTTATTTCCGCTCGAAGTACGGGAATGAACGACATCGTTATAAGCATACCGAGCGTTATTCCTCGCGGCGTATGTAACTGCGATAAATTTCTCGTCATAGCGACTGCTTGTATGCTCATACTCGGAATTATCGCCAAAAACACCGCGCCTAAACGATTAGCCATAGCAAGTGCGCTGTCGAAATTTTTGCCGCTTGAAAAGTACGCTATAAGCGAGAACACGCCGCCGAACACGATAAAAAGCGGCAACGCTTTTAGCGCCTGTTTATAGCAACCGAAAAGTATCACCCACACAAGTGCGCCGAGCAAAAAATACGAACACTTTTCCGTCCGCGCCATAACAAGACCGAACACCATAATGAGTAACGCCGACGCTATCGCTATAAGCGGATATAGATTTCTTTTGTATCTGAAAAACGCCATTACTTCAATTTACCCGCCTTTTTGAGTTCGCGCGCAATAACCATACCGATGACCGAGCCGACAAAACAAACGGCAACTACGGCGAACGATATTCCGACAGTCAATCCTACGTTACCGCCGCCGATAAACATAGACACCGCCGCCTTTTCTTCTCCGCTTACCGTATAGAACACGTTGTAATACATATAGAGTAGCGGCAGAGTGAGCGGCATATACAGCGTTCCTGCAAACACGCACGCCCAATCGTTTTTATACCCTCTGAATATGAGCAGAGTCAACAGTTCCGCTACAAGGGCGCACGCAATCAATAGCACCATAGGCGGAAACATAAACACAAGGAATATCGAAATAAACATCGATTGCAATAAAAGCGCGAACGGCTTTTTTACTTTCATCATTCCTATAACGGGAAACAGCGAAAACTGAATCCCAAGTCCCAACTGTATGATACCGAACAGCGGCACGTTTACCAACAATGGCATAATCGCGCCCGTAACCAAAGTACAAGCCGTAATGATAGCAAGGAACACTATGTCCTTTATCATGTACTTCTTGAAAACCTTTTCTTTCTTGACCGCCGCATCATTCGACTGTACTGCTTCCGCTTCGGCTTTTGCCTGTTGCTCGGCTTGCTTTTCTTCTTCGTCTGACAGTCTTACAAGTTCGAGTATTGCTTTTTCTCTCGGCGTCATATCGTTACCTCTTGCATTTTTCCGTCAGCCACACGGTAGATACGGTCGGCAATCGCCATTGTAGACTCACGGTGTGAAACGAGTATAATGCTCTTTTTGCTCTTTTGCTCTTTTAAGGCTTTTAAGATAATGCCCTCGTTGATACTGTCCACGTTGCTCGTCGGCTCGTCCAAAAGGATCAGTTCGCTACCTTTCAAAAACGCTCTCGCAAGTCCTATGCGCTGTTTTTCGCCGGCAGATAGATTGTCGCCGAGCGCACCCACTTGCGTTTTGTAGCCGTCAGGCAACGTCATAATAAAGTCGTGAACGGAAGCAAGACGGCACGCCGCTTCGAGTTCTTCCCTGCTTGCATTCGGTTTTGCGATTCGCAAGTTATCTTCTATCGTTTCGTCGAAAAGGTACGTCGTTTGACTTACCATTGTTACGTTGTCTAAAAGATTTTCCGAGTTCACTTTATCAATGTCGATTCCGTTGTAAGCAATCTCACCGCCGTTCTTCTGCCAAAAACGAAGCAACAGTTTTAAGAATGTAGATTTACCGCAACCGCTCTCGCCGACGATTCCGATTATCTCGCCCTTTTCGGCGTGCATTCTAATATCTTGCAAAACTTCCGTCTGCCCGTCGTAACTAAACGATAAGTCGGACACGTTCAAATTTTCGTATTCGATATTCTCGCTGCTTGTTACTTCCGTTACGGCAGGTTTTTCCGCAAGCAAATTCAGCACTCTGTCGCCGCTTGCGAACGTCTGCGTAAGATTGCTCGGCAATGCCGATATTGCAATAACGGGACCGAACGAGCCGAACACCGCCACAACGCCGATTATCATTTTACCGATAGAGAGCATATCGAAATGCACAAGCACGATGCCGACGATAAGCGTCGCTATTATGAACAGCGATACCGTAAGTTCGGTTGCCGCCGCCGCACGGGTAGAGTTGTGTTTCATTTTCTTTGTTTCTTTGAGCAAGAGTTCACTGCGGCGGTTTACTTCCTTTTCGCGCTCCGCTCCCGCGTTGTTCAATACGATGTCTTTAATGCCCTTTATACTGTCAAGAAAGTACGCATTGAAAGACGCAAATTCGGCACGGTATTTAACGCCGCTCTCTTTAAGCCTTGACGAAGAAATCATAGGTACGACGATACCGATCATTATATATCCGACAACCGCCGCAAGCGCAAGATACCAAGACGATACAAAACCGACAAACAGGAACACCGCCGTAGATACCAAAACCGCGATACATATAGGTGAAATGGTGTGCGCATAGAACACTTCGAGCGTTTCTATGTCGCTTGTTATCATAGCAATGATACTGCCCTTTTGTTTGCTTTCGAGTTTTGCCGGACACAATGTGCGAAGCGCACCGAATATCTTATCGCGCAAAACCGCCAATAGTTTGAACGCTATAAAGTGATTGCTGTACTGCTCGAAATAGCGCAAGATACCGCGCAGAACGCCGCAACCTACGGCAAGACCGATTATTAAGCCGTAAGACATCGCAATCGTTTCACCGAGCGCTTTTGCCACGCCCACCGCACCGAACACGGTAACGCCCATAGCGCATATAAAACCGATACTGCCGTTTATAACGGCTAAAATCATTATGTAAGAGAGAGAGCCGAGCAAAAGTATAAGGCTTGCCATAATCTT
>CAJULE010000001.1:0-99647 GCA_910587445.1 uncultured Christensenellaceae bacterium | reverse complement strand
AAATCATTATGTAAGAGAGAGAGCCGAGCAAAAGTATAAGGCTTGCCATAATCTTCGCGCCGCTTCTGCGTAATTTCTTTTTCTTTGCTTTAACCATAATTATCTCCCAACCCTTTGAAGTCGTAGTCGCACGAAAGACAAGGAAGGCGCGGTTTTTCGACGGGGAGTTTACTTGTCGTAAATGACCCGAGAAAAATGCAAGCCCGACGCAGTATTTCGTGATGAATACGCCTTCAAATTGCGTAGCCCTCCTCTAACTGTTTTTGCGTGGTAAACAACTTTTCGTAGCCGTATTTATCGCTCATCAGAACGGTGTGCGCTCCGCTTTCTTTCACTTCGCCGTTTTCCATAAAGTAGATATTGTCGGCGGGTACGACGTTCGCCAAGCGGTGAGAAATTACGATTACGCTCTTATTCTTCGATAGCGCCTTTATGTTCCGCATAATGATCGCTTCGCTTTCGACGTCGATATTGCTTGTCGCCTCGTCGAAAACGTAAATGTCTTTGTCGGCAACGAGATTTACCGCAAGCGCAAGCCGTTGTTTCTGACCGCCCGAAATGTTGTTCGCGTCCTCTGTGATTACTTTGTCGAGTCCGCCGCTTTCTCGTATAAATTCCGCAAGATTGACCGATTCAAGCGCGGCATAGATTTGTTCGTCCGTCGCCGCTTTGTTTGCAAGCATAAAGTTTTCGCGCACGGTTTGGTTGAAAATGTATGTGTTGTAACTGACCGCCGCAAGATGCGAATAGTAACTCTCGCGCGACAGTCTTTCAAGCGGAACGTCGCCTACGGTTATGCTGCCGCTTTTCGGTCTGAATGCGCCGACAAGCATATTGACTACGGTTGACTTACCGCAACCGCTCTCGCCGACGATTGCCGTCATCCCTTTTTCGGGGAACGTCATTGACACGTTTTTCAGCACGTCGCGCTCTCCGTCGTAAGAGAACGTAACGCCTTTGAGTTCAATCGTCTTTCCGCACACTTGCTCCGTACCCCATTCGGGATCGGGCGTATTCAGAAGCGATATGATTTTCTTTCCTGCGCTTGCGCCGTTCATCGCAATGTGGAACGCCGAGCCGAACGCCCGAAGCGGCAGGAAGAACTCGACCGCTACAAGGCATAGAAACAGCGCGTATATGGGCGACAATCCCCAAAACGCCGCACCGCAAATTGCAAGCGCGATTCCCGCACCTGCGCCGCCGTAGGCTATGAGGTCCATTATCGTCGTGCTTGCAAGTTGCATTACAAGCACTTTCATTGTGATTTTTCTAAACTCCTCCGCGCTCTCGTTCATCTTGCCGTGCTGGGCTTCGTCCGCTTTGAATATCTTTAATTCCTTTAAGCCTTGCACGCTGTCAAGGAATTTATCGCCCATCGACGTGTACTTGCCCCAATACTTTGCGAATATCTTTTTTGCATACTTCGATACCGCGATAATGGACACGGGGATAAGCGGTACGCAAGCAAGCAAAACAAGCGCGGTGCGCCAATCTATCCACACGCAAATAGCGAAAAGTATTATCGGCGCAAGCATAGCGAAAAAGAACTGAGGCAAGTAACTCGAATAATACAAATCAAGTTGCTCCACGCCCTCCATACTCACTTGCGTAAGTCCTGCCATACTCATACCGTCGGTGGAACGAACGCCGAGTTTGACTATCTTATTGTAAGTACGTTCGCGCAGATCCTTTTTTACACGCCTGCCCAATACGTCTTTAATATCGCCCGTAAGTCTTGTCATTGTATAACGAACGGCTATACCCACTACGGCGCAAATCGCGGGATACAAATACATAATCGGCTCGGCTTTCGTTATGGCAAAGTAAATCGCCCAACAAATGCTTGCCGTGATACCCACGTTTGCGACGAGTCCCAAAACTTGCAAGGCAACAGCAATAAAGATGTACTTTTTATTCTTGCCTATCAGTTTGAACAACTCTTTATCTATCATTGTCTTTTGCCTCCGCTTTCAAACGTTTTTTGTATTTAATCATCTGCGCAACGTGTGAGATTGCAAATATAGGATGCGTAAAGAGCATACGCGGTCCGGCATATTTCATTACCGCTTTTATCTTTTCGCGCATTTCGGGTTTGTAACAGTGTATTTTGCAAAACGAGCAAAACTTTTTGTTTACCTTAAACGGACACATTGAAAGCCTGAATAACGCATATTCTGTAAGTTCACTGCACTCGGCGCAAACCTTGCCGCGCTCGACCCCCTGCGCTTTTCTTGTCGTCTTGTGCTTACCTCTGCAATACTTTTTTATCATCACGGGAATAAGTTTCTTTTCCTTATTCCACGCTTTCAGTTCGTCTTTCATACTTTATTCTCCCTCGCAAACATCAGCACGCCTTTACGACTTTCTTCACCGAGCGCACACGCCGCGCCGATTGCTTCTTCAAACGCTCTGTCTTTCGGCGTACCCAAATGCCGCCGTAACTTATCACCGATAAAATCAATGACTACAAGATAATCGGCAATTTCGCTTAAACCTTTTTCGGTTAGCAACACCCTCTTGCCGTTGTGATAACAATAGCCGCTTGCAATCAACCGTTCTACGGCATTGCATACGCTCACTTTAGATACGTTTAGCCTTTGCGCCATTGCGGACATTCTTGCACCGTTACCGCCGTCATTCAGTTCGTTAGCAGTAATCAAATATCTTAACTCCGATACCGTCATATTCTTAACGCGCTCTCCTTTCAATAGTTAGCGTAGACTAACTATGCCGTAAAAAATATATCGTGTATTTGCTCTGCTCGGTAAGTCATTACTAACTCACGGACAAAAATTGCGGAGTCGCTTATCAACTCCGCAATATATTATAAACCAAAGTTAATTTTTATGTCAAGTGAAAGTTAGTTGTTGCTAACCATTTTTTACAAACTTTTTCAATACCTCAAATAGTTCGGGCGTTATGACGTGTTCGATTCGGCAAGCATTTTCCTCTGCAATTTCGTGACTTGCACCTGTTATTTCAAGCAATTTCGTTATGACGGTATGGCGTTCGTATATGCCTTCCGCTTTATTCTTCCCTTCTTCGGTTAAATGAAGCACACCGTCCTGCCCTATCGTCAAATATCCTTTACTTACAAGGGATTTTAATGCGTTTGACACCGACGGCTTGGAATAACCGAGTTCTTCCGCTACGTTTATCGCGTGGACGTTAGCGCTTTTTTGTTTAAGTAACAGTATCGTTTCAAGATACATTTCTTCTGATTCTTGATATTTGACCATAACTACCCCTTGCGTTAGCCTATGCTTACTTTCATTATATATGATTTTCTTGGATTTGTAAAGTTGGCACATATCATTAAAGGAAAGTTTTTATTGTTTTTTTATTTCTCAAACTTATAAAAACGGGCAGATTTATCTACCCGTTTTTATATAACAATACAATGCTTATGCGCCCGTGCTTTGCAATTCAAGCATTTTGGCATATATGCCGCCCTTTGCTTTAAGTTCTTTGGGTGTTCCCTGCTCGGCTACTTTGCCGCCTTGCAATACGACGATTTTTTCCGCTCCGTCTACCGTTCTCATACGGTGCGCTATGATAAGCACGGTCTTGTTTTGTATGAGTGCGGACAATGCTCGTTGTACTTCCGTTTCGTTTTCGGCGTCGAGCGATGCGGTGGCTTCGTCCATAATAACTATCGGCGCGTCTTTGAGCATAGCGCGCGCTATGGATATTCTCTGCCGTTCGCCGCCCGACAGCATAGAGCCGTTTTCGCCTATCACGGTGTTGTAGCCGTTCGGTAACTTCTCTACAAATTCGTCGCATTGCGCCTGCCGCGCCACACGCAAAACTTCTTCGTCCGTTGCGCCGACTTTACCTATTCGTATGTTTTCCATTACCGTATTATTGAACAGCGTTACGTCTTGAAATACAATCGAGTAGGCTTTCAGCAATTCTTCGGGATCGACCGTTTTCACGTCCACGCCGCCGACCGTTACCGTACCTTTGTTCACGTCCCAAAACCTTGCCGCAAGTTTAGCCGCAGTAGATTTACCGCCGCCGCTTTCGCCGATAAGCGCGGTTACTTCGCCTTGCTTTGCCGTAAACGATACTCCGTCCAAAACCGTTTTGCGTATTATGTACGATGCTAATAAATTCTTGTATTACCCTGAAAAACTGCTCTTGCTTTCTACAATTCCAATCATTCAACGTGCAATTCAACACAGCAAAAGAAAGCTTATCAATAACTTCATAATCATTATATTGTGACGATTCTAAAGCATTAAAAATCTTTTTACTTCCATCATCAAATATAATATCTTCCACCTGAGGATTATCATTTTTCCATTTGGTATAATTAGTTCTAATGCTTTCGTCTTGTAAGCCGCTTAACATTTGTTTCAATTTAAAAATGCTTTCGTCATAAAGTTTTGAAACTTTTTCTTTATACTCATTTTTTATAAAAACAATATTGCCTAATATTTCAGCACCGTTGCCGCCAAAACAATTTAACTCATCACAAAGAATATCAAATGTGCTTAGATCATGTCTCAAAAACAAATCTTTGAATTTGATTTCACTATCGCTTAATGCTAATAAATTGTCATGAAGCGAAGATTTTACTATAACAGGTTCCAAATTCGAAACATAGGAACGTATGCCTTTAACTACGCTTTCCGCATCCTCATTAAAGTTACGGGTTATACGCACATCAAATGTATTAGCTATAGCTTCTATAAAATGTATTCGATCTTTATTAACTTTCTTGAAACTAAAATAATACTGCAATGGACTATTCATAACTTTTGTTAAGTTAATTAACATCTATTGCGGATATTTTTCTTAATAATGCTTCAAAAACCTCTCTATTCTCTCTTTTTGAAAGTAGATAGGTAATCACTAGCATAATATAGGATTTGCCTTTGCCATACGGACCAGCTAAAAGCGTGGATCTATAAGCGTCCCCAAATAAAACTGACTTGGCATAACTCTTAATAACATCACACAAATCTGTCGTGGGGACATATTGAAGTAGTTTATCCACATTACCCAAATCATACTGTAAATTTACAGATGATTTGAATTTTTTGTTAATTGTTATATATTGGTCATACATTATTGATTAACCTCATGGAAGTAATCTCTTACTACTTCATCAATGGATTTAGGTGCTTCTATAAAAACAACATTTAGCCCTGCTGTTTTATTGAACTTAATATAATTATTTCTTTGCATCTCTTCCAAATAATGGAATAACGATGATTTAGTTAAATTAAAAATTTTTATCGGATTATTGCGCATAGAATAAATATCTTCCACGTTAAAAGATATTGAACCTTTGGGACAATCCATACAAATCAACAATGCTAAATATATTATTTTATAATCCAGCTTGCCGAATGCGGGCATTTTTCTTACATATATTCCACGCTCTTCTCGCGTAAATAAATTCAATTTTGCCAAAGGGCAATTCATATTATTTTCCGGGTTAGATAAATCATCAGAATAGTATGATTTCAAAAAAACCGATATATCTGACTCTAATGAAGAAATAGCACTAATTTTTTCATAGCCCAATTCGGATAACTTCTCCGGAACTCTATCCAGCAAAAAATCCTTATCAAATTGTGAATAGTCCAAATTGAATATAGCATTAAAAACCGGCGAATCATACTCGTTAGTAACCAAGAATAGGTGTATTAACCACAACGTAAATCCATTATCTATAAAAGGATCATTTTCTAAAATCAACCTGCCCAAAACTGTTAGTTGTGCGTTGCCATTTTTAAATGTAGCAAGATTCGCCGCCGTAAGCCAATAGCGAAGAGACTTTACCATGTTTGTACCTAAACCAAACACTCTAGTCCCATTATCTTTCGACATGCTTCTTGCATCTTCATTTATGTAATGAAGACCTTTTTCTATCCAGCCTTCTCGAATAGAGAAAGTTTCATGCCTTTTTAACTTTAACTCCATACTCAAACACCCTTCTTAATTTTCAGAACCTTGTTTATATAGCAGCCATTATCAAAGTGTTTTACGCATTCCAAGCAGCCAACACACTTTTCAGCATCTATCGCATAAGAAATAGTCTCATTTGACACATCGCCTTTTTTTGTATTAAATACTTTTAATGCTCCAAATTTGCATACAGCCTCACAATAAGTACACCCGATGCAAGTTTGATATTTGTTTATTTGGTTTTTCAAATACATCTCTGTAGTTTTTCTATTCACAAACAATGGAGATTCGCCCACTACAGCAATTTTCAACAAAGATGTGCCCATTTTACCGGAAATTCTCAATAATGGCATATTCGTTCTTTTATCAAGAACATAAACTTCATTTAATGCCTTTCTACCTATGTCAAAGTTTAAAATTCCAAACGGTTTGAAAAATTTATATATTTCTTCAGAAATAGGTTTCGTTAAATCAAAATTATAAGTATTTTCTTCTAATGCGCACGGTTTAAATGACACCACCGAATTTTTACTTATTTCTAAACCATTACCGCCCTGACGTTTCTTCCACTCCCCATTATCAATATACTCTTTCCAATCCGGCTTCCCTATTTTTTGAGCAAACTCGTAAAGAATCTTGTGAAATTCATTATACTGATCGGGCATATATATAGATGATAAAAATTCAGACCAAACTCCGTTGTTAGGGCAGCACCAACATCCAACTCGACTGAATCCTTGTTTGTATGCATCATTGAAATCCAAATTATTTGATAAAATATACAACCAAACATCAAAGTCTATCCAATCAATAATGGGGTTAACCGCTAACTGCTTCTTTATTTTAGAATTGTTAGATTCTTTATCATACTTATTGCGCGAATTAGATTCGCTTCGCCTAATACCTTGAAAAGCTATCAACTGCTTAGAGTCTTTAAAAGTTGCATCTATCTTTTTCGTTATAGCCCCCGTCTTAAATACCGTACAACACCACCTAAGCATTCGTGCCGGAGGCCCAATCACTTCACATAAGTTGTTAAAATCTTGATCCTTATTTTTTGCTACAAGCAGAGGTACGGTAGGATTATCTCGTCTAAATCTTTTTATATAAACTTCTGAAGTAGGATACTCAAGTGTTGTATCTCCATAAATATGAATGATTGTTTTATCCGCAAGAGCGCTTCTAACTAAGTGACTTGTTACCGTGCTATCCTTGCCCCCACTAAAACTTATATACATATCTCCTTCATCTTTGTTTATTGTGAGATTTCTAATATACTCAAAGGCCTCATGTGTTATCATATTTAAATGAGCCTTATTTATTTTTATAAAGTTCGATATGGTTTCCGAATTATAA
The DNA here is from genome assembly GCA_910587445.1 of uncultured Christensenellaceae bacterium. Taxonomy (GTDB): domain Bacteria; phylum Bacillota; class Clostridia; order Christensenellales; family Pumilibacteraceae; genus MGBC157735. Next base: position 92,372 of record CAJULE010000001.1, on the reverse strand, counting down.
AAAGATTTAATATATATCTCTTATATATTTTAACAAAAAACTTTTAAAAATATGAGAGACATATCTCTCATATCGTGATATAATATATTCATTGAGGTGCAAATATGGAAAAAAAAGTATGTTGCGTAACGGGGCATCGTCCAGACGGATTTCCGTGGAATTACAGCGAATATGAGTGCAACAGTCACCAAGAATACTTAGAGGCTATGGCTTGTTATATACATTGGTTTATACATAAGCACAGTTGTAATTACTTTATTTGTGGAGGCGCACTCGGTGTCGATACCGACTTTGCCGAAATTGTTATCTGGCTTCGTGACAATGTTTTTGACGATGTACAATTAGAGATCGCTATTCCCTGCAAAGAGCAAGAAAGTAAGTGGTCGCCAAAAGATAAATTGAAATATGCCGAGCTAATACAAAAAGCCGATAAAGTCACTTATGTATCTGATGCCTACACACCCGATTGTATGCAAAAACGCAATGAATATATGGTTGACAATTCAGACGTAGTTTTTGCCTTTTGGAATGAAAACAAAAATAGCGGCGGCACATATAACACCATTGAATACGCTAAAAAACAAAAGAAACAGTTAGAACTATTTGTCTTAAATCAATATTTATAAAAAGTAGGTACAAAAGAAATGAAACCATCAAAGTTATTTGAGAAAAAGCTTTCGCGTTATGTAGATAGATTCCCCATTGTAGACTACACATCTTTATCGGAAGAAGAAAAAAAAGAAGACGAACAAAACCGAAAAACCGGAGTAGCATTTATAGACCTAATGTATGAATTGCCCGAAGAAGAAGCACTTGCGATATTAGATAAGCTTGAAGAACACGACGACTTTATCTCCTCATTAGAGCGTGCCGAAAGAGATTTATCCACTTTTGCGAACGATTATCAAAAGTGCTTACAAAATCAATCTGAAACAGGGTGGTTTTATCCGGATAACGACGATTTTTAACCGCTTTGAGAGCGTGGCGTGCGCTTGTCTTGATACAAGTGGGCTCGCTTCGCTCGCCCAGACAAGCGCACGCCACGCGGGCACACCGAACACCCCCAAACACTCTATCGCAACCGCGCAACGGCTAAAATACGGCGGCACGCGCAAGCTTTCCGTGCTCGCCGTATTTTAGCCGTTGCGCTGTCAGTTGCTCTTTCGCATTTGCGCTATTACTTCGGGACTTACGCGCCCCATATATACGCCTTCGTCCCAGCAGTTAAAAGTATCGAATAGCAAAAGTTTTTTATCCTCTTGCCCTATCGTACACACTACGTCCTCGTCCATAATGTCCGAGATAAAGTATTGATACAGTCCTTTGCTGTACACAATCTTTTCGCCCGTCTTTTCGATATATTTCATCAAATACTTGATCGACTCGTTAAGTAGCCTTGGGTCTAATTCCTTGAAGTCATTACGTCCGAAGCGCTTTGTAAAATAATCGCATTGCGTACTCACTTGCATTCGTTTTCCTTGCGTGACGATTATTTCTTCCTCGATCCTTTTCGGTCGGTATTTATTCTTACGCTCGGTATGCGGTATCGCTATGTAGTGACTGCCGTCAAAATAGACTTTTGTTTCTCCGTAAGACATACTGAATTTTCACGAGGGATAATCGTATTATTTACGCCGATTTTTATACTCCGGCGTATTTTTATAAAACATAGCGTACTCGACGTTGCCGTGTACTTTCATTGCGCGTTTGAGCGCTTTTTTGTCGCCGTTCTCGGCTGCCTCTCTCAACTCGTTTTCGCTGTAATGATAACAGCTTTTGAGTTCACCGGCAGTGTACTTTCGCGCCAAACGCTTTTGCCTTCTACTAAAAAATCCCACGTTTACTTACCTCCCTTTTTAGTTTTAGCTTTTGCTTTCTGCCGAAGCACTTTTTGAAAACGCTTATCTTCTTTATCCACACGCTTAAACGCCTTCTTCATATTCTTGAAAATATAAGCGTTAATCTTATCGTTATATTCCGCCGGCACAAAGTCGGCGGTGTCGAGCGTGCGAGCAAAGGTTTCGTAATACTTGCCTAAACACTCATTGATGAGTTTATTTTTATTGTAGTTTATCATGCAGCTTTCCCCCTCTTTTGATAAAACCCTTCGGGCAGTTCGTCATCGTTTTCTTCCAAGTACCGTATATACCCTTCAAGCGTTTGTTCGGTTGGAGTAGCTACGGAATAATCAAAGTCTTGGTCGAAATGCCCGTCGTAAAATTTCGGTTTACAGCACTGACTGTCGTAACATCCAAACACGTTATAGTTCGCCGTTACCACGTCCTCGGTATAACAGGACTTATCTTGCTTTCCGCTTTGCATATACTTATCAAACAGTGAGCTGTTTTCTATCCTACGAATATGCCAGCGCAAACCATTCACTCTGCCATAGCCGTCATACGAAAACTCCAAACATAATATTTCAATGAACTGACTTAGCTCACGTATGTTTACGTCAATAAGCATCGGTCTTTGCGTATCCAGCCAAACGTCCAAGTCGTTGTGTCCGTGTTGCTCATACCAACGCGATTGCCAATCCGGAAAATACATAGACATACGGCTATTGAGATATTTTTGAGCTTCGGTAATACAAATCGTTTCAAACGGCAAGTTAAAGTGCGTTTCCACAAACGGATTCGCAAACCCCAATCTATACGGATTTATTCTGCGGCTCATTCTCGGACTGTAACGGTACTTATGAAACGTCATATCGTAATTCGCCGAAACGCAGTGTATGGGGATAGTTTGTATGGCGTCAAAACCGCTTGCCATTTTATTCATTATCTCGCGCTGCATACGCTTGTTGCGTTCACGGTCAAACGCGGTTTCGTGCGCTACGTGCGTCATAAAGCAAGTCTTACCCGTTCGCGGCGGTGCGAAGATTATTGTTATCATTCTCCGCCGCCTCCTTTATTCTTTATTTTTTGCACAAGCGCGGCAATTCCCTTAAATGGTAGACATATAAACCACCATATACCTTTGAATAACCACACAATGCCGGTGGCTACCCCCTTAAATACGAATGCCAATATCTGCCATATAATGGGGAAGAAAATAGATAGCAACGGTATTACTATGGCAAGAATAATTGCGGCGGCTATTAGTTTCCACGCCCACTCCGGGATGCCTGTAATACGACTTAGCCATTCCCACAAGTTCGCAAGCTCTCCCGTGTTATTATTGCCGGGTTTATCGTCCCCTGCAACTTTATCCGACACAGCACCAAGGTTATACACCTTGCCTGCCGTAACGAATTTCAAACGCAAAATCGTGACCTCGGATATATCTGTCCAAAACGTCGTAGTTGAGCCGTAACCGGATATCATTGTTATAGTGCTTTCGGTAAAGCGCAATACCCACTCTTTACCCTCTAAATTTTTTATTGTATCATCTTTCAAATCTTCCGAAGCTATAAAATCCGAAACACTCTGTATACGCTCCCACTCGTACTTTTTGGAAAGAAAACCGTCAGCGGCATTCCCGCCTTTATCCGTACCTTTCAATGGAGCAATTAGTTTTTCCGGCTCGCCGTAACTCGTATCCCCTTTCAAACCCAAGCCCGTAGATTTTGACGCACTGCGAGAAACATACGACACGTCAGCTTCCATAAGCGTATCAATTTGTCTATCCGTAGAAAACGCGACATAGTGACTTCTACACCAATCCGGGCAAAACTTAAAACCGTTATAATATTCCAAAAAGTCTACGTAAGGATTGATAATTTGTATAACGTCTACGTTTTCACAATAGTATTGTATTTGTTCGTTCTCGGTCTTTGCCCTAAACAGTTTACCTACGGAAAATGCAACGCCGTCTTTGGTATTGTCATTTCCGGTTTCGTCATCTATACTTGCATCCCAAACGCGATAAATAGCGGATATATTGTAATACCGAATCGCATCCTCACTTTTAACCACAAAATCTTTTACCTTGTACTTACAAAAAACGCCTTCACTGCTTAACAATACAAGGTCATATAACTGTGACCCATCCACACTACCCGAAAGTGACATATTTATATCCGTAGCGGTCAAAAATTTCGTTTTTTGACTTGGTTGGTAGGTGTAGATAAATAACTCATTGTTTACGCTTTCGGCGATTTGCTCTACTTGTATAGAGTAGTCTTCGGCATTGTCGGGATAATCCTCAAGCGAAAACATCTCATCTTTTTGCAAATCGTCAATTACGTTTGTATACGCTGTTTCGGCAGCATAGGCGGACAACAACTGTCGCCCGCCGAACAAAACCGATACCAACAAGCAAAAAACCAAAAGCGGCACATATACCCTTTTGATAGTTTGCTTATTTACCATCTCGCACCCCTCGTTTTACGGTATACACAACAGCGACGACGAGCAACGCCACTCCTCCAGCCGCCAATAAAAGAACCCACCAAGTATCCGCCAAAAACGCAGTCGCTTTTTCCGTATTAGACATAGCAACGGCTGTTACCTCTATATCTTCACTTACAATGCTTGCGCGGCTCATCTTAACGCCGCTTTCGTTATACAAATTGTAATAAGTCATATTTGCGCGTTCCGCCGCCGATTGCAACGTAACGCCGTATTCTACCGTAAGCGTTTTATACACTTCGTTATCCACGTAGAATGTGACCGTATAGGTGATAATCTCCCAATGTGCCGTCAATGTAGTGTTAGCCGTTATAGGCTGATTAGTATACTGCGTCCCGTTGGTAAGATACCATCCCAAGAAACGGTATCCTACTCTTTCGGGCGTTGTTAGCGATGCCGTAGTATTCCAATTCACCGTTTGTGTAGCCACGTCGCTACCACCGCTACTTTCGAAAGTTACTTTGTATGTTTTGATAGTAAAATGTGCGTGCAACGCCGTATCTGCGTAAATAGGTGCATTATCATAAGCTCTGCAATTACTACCGTGCTCGCTTTCACTACCATAATACCACCCAACAAATGTATGGCCCTCTTTCGTAGGATTAGCCGGTAGTGTAGCGGGTTCTTGATAGAAGTACGTTACTACCGTACTGCCTTGAAACATACTGCCGTCATTGCTTGCACCGTATAATGCAACAGAATATTGCGTACTTGCGGATAATTTACCGGAACTGACAAGCGTAGATAAATCATAAGTAAATTCTTTTGTTGTCATTGTGAGCTTTATCTCTTGATAATTTTTTCCGGTCATTACTTTCCAATAATCCGCCGCAGTACCCTCGCAAATAAGCATTTTCCACGTCCAGCCTACATAAGTAAATATGTTCCAAGTAGCGGAAACCGTATTACGGTCAAGCGTCATTTGAAAATCCGCTACATTGTCTATTGTAGCAATCCCATCATTAGAGGCAAGAACTGCCGAATACGACGCAATCATATTTTGTTCATCATTTACGCCATGTTCCGTATTTTGCGTAGCATCACTGCATCCGACTAATACAAAAGCCCCTATAAAAAGGACAAACGCAAGAGCGGTTGTAAATATAGCAGCAAGGATACCGTGCAAACTCTTTTTATTGTTTTCAAAAGTTTTTGTTTTCATATTATACTCCTTTGAATTTAGTAAAACAGTGCCGTAACTTATTAAGATTAACAAGCTACGACACTGCCTTATCGTTTATCGCATAAGCATAGCGAGCATATTCTTATCCGAGGTATTCACGGGCTTGATAGCACACTCGTACACTTCGCCCGTTGCCTTATCCACGGTACGAACGATGAAACGCTCACCCGAAACGGTCTTACCCTCGGCGTTCTTGAACTCGAAAGGCTCTACCACGAAATCCGCCTGCGACTCGCCGCCGAACACGATATCCAAAACCGTATAGCCGCCCTTATCCTTTTTATCGGGCGGACCGACCTTAATCTTTACGTCCGTACCGCGGATATTGCCGCAAATGAAATAGTCGAAATACGACTTGCCGTTATATTCGAACGGCGCTCTTTCTACCTTAAGATTGTTTTTGTTTGCCATAATTCTTTTTCCTCCTTTTTGTTAAGCGGTCTTTTTGCCGCCCTTGCCCTTAGGCAACTTCGTTCCCTTTTCACGCGAGAACTTCTTTGCTTCTGCTTTGGAAAGACCTGCGTCCATAGCCTGCTTATAACGGAATAAACCTGCGTGGTCGCTCTGGCACTGCAAGTAACCCGAACGCAATCCTGCTTCGTAGTCCGTAAGGGGCCGCCCCTCTTTTTGTCCGTGCTGATGCACTTTTGCTTTACGCTCTTCCACGTAGCTTGCGGCACGCTTAGAGGGAGTAGTCCAACGCCTTTCCGTATTGTAATTTGCCATTTTTCAAATCTCCTATTTTTTGTTTTGCCGTATTGCCGATACCCGACCGAGCCGAGCCTGCAAATAAACTTGTTTATTCATAGGCGCGGCGACGGAGTGGCACAACCCTTTAGGGTTATAGCACAGCAAATATCTGAAACGGCGTCTTATATATTACTTCCCCGATTATTTAGCGTAGGCGGCCACCTTTTACGAAATTTCACGCTAAACGCAATCGCTCTTATTCTTGCGCCGTAACATTCAAAGTAGTTTATACGTATCGTTCAACAGTATCGAACGAACATTTTAACAAAACCTGTTTTGCCGACACCGGAAATCCCGACGGAACAGTTACACGAATCGTACTTTCCCACAATTCCGTATCATATCCGCGAGCTACCATAGTATCAAAATGCCGATTCGCTTTCGTCAGCGAACTGAAATACTTACTGCCGCGATTACATTCCACACGGTAAATTTGTCTGTAAATCTTTTTCATACGCACTCCTTTTTTTAGGCGGTTTTAATAACCCCTACACTTATAGCCACGATAACGGGCAAAAGTTGGCGGTCTTTACAAAAAACTTTCAAGTTTTTTATGAATTCGCCCCAATCTTTTACTTACGCTGCACACAGCAACGCATTCGCTTTTGGCTATTTCGGTCACGGTTAGTTGGTCCACATACACCTTATAAAGCAATTCTTGCTGCGCAGGCAATAGCTGTTTAATACCCTCTTGCAAACGCTCGTTGTTCATATTGATTACGCGAGATTCTGCAAAATAGTCATCAACAATGCTCGGTTCAAGCCCCTGTTCCATTAGACTATCCAAAGAAATGTGTCTGCGCGTTTCGCGGCGATTACCGTATTTTTCTTCTTTATCCATTTCTATCAAAATATCGTAAATTTCATCAGGCACTTCGACTGTACTTTTCGATCCGTCTGCAAATTTATAAGTATATGCTTTCATAATTTTACTCCTTGAATTTTGTAAATCCGCAGAGCCGTGTTTTCCGCAAACAAAAAAGACGGCACGAAAAGCGTTTGAGATTTGCTTTCCTTGCCGTCTTGCGGTCTGCGGATTCTTTTTTCTTTTAACTTATTTTTCTATCTGAATTTTGTACTATTATTTTACCATCGTCCGAAAAGCGTATCTTCGTTACACATCCTTTGATAGCAATTTCGATTGTTTTTGTACAACAATCCGCCATACAAATAAGTTTTCCTTGATTGTTCCTAACTTCTTGCACAATTCACCTCATGTATCTATTCGATTATCATTTTGACTCGTTATGCTTATGCAATTTGAATGTTTTAAGTATGGATTGCATAACTTCCGCTTGCTTACCGGAAAGACTTTCGGAAAGCATTTCCAAAAGCTCTGCCTGTTCATCGGATAGATACTTTCTATCCAGCTTATAATTTTTCTCTACATAAATTCCGCCTCCATGCCCTTGAATGGTATAAATCGGGTATTCGAGCGAAAGCGCAAGCACGTCATTCTCTATCGTGCGTTTTGTCACGCCAAATTCCGATGCAAGATTTTCTCTTGTATCGTATCTGCGCTGACAAAGCACTTCGATTATAGCGCGTCTACGCTCGTTTGCTGACACCGATTTATACCTCCTTTGCCGTACTTGTAGGCGTATTGTAAAATTCAAAGTCGAAAGATTTTTTCGAGTTTGAAAAAATATTTTTAATTTTTTTTGTACACTATATAATACCTGAAATAACGGCGAAAATAAAAAAACCGCCGATAAGCGACTTTTCACTATTCCTATATAAATAGTGGTTAATCGCTTATCGGCGGCCTCTCGTGTTATTGCTTGCGCAAAAGTTCGGTTAAACCATCCGATTTTAATACAGCTCGCCTTCTCGGTTTTACGCTGTCCCTATTTCAGACCGACCGAGCGCGTTGCCGTAAGTTTACATTAAAGTATATTATTGCTGAATTAAAAATTGCCCTTTGAGTGCGTACACGTCAAACTGAATATGCCGCCGCCCCTTTAATTGCGATACCGTGACTGCGCCACAGTAAGAGCAAGAAACACGCATTTTGCCGTTTTCATCTTGCAACCCGATAACTTCTCTTTTGCAATTTACACAAAAAAATCTTACCGGTTTAGGGTATTCGCGTTCGTCCATAATTTAATTCTCCTTTTCTCATGCTTGCGGAAACCTGTATTTGAACAACTGCCATTGTGCGGTTGAGAAGTCCGCAGTGGAAGTAATCCATTTTACACAAGCCTTATAATAACGGAATCGGACAAATTCCGAAATTAAAACAATTTAATGCAACTTACCAAAACACCTTGTATTTCACAATCGGCTACAATTATATCTTCCATAGTCTTGTTTTCCGGGTGCAATACAATTTTACCGTTTCGTCTATATAAGCGTTTTAGCGTATTGTTGCCATTTACAAGCGCTACGACTATATCTCCGTCATCCGCGCTCTCTTGCTTTCGTATCACAAGCAAATCGTCTTTGTTTATTCCGGCATCGATCATGCTATCACCGAACGCTCTAAGCATAAATAATTCGCCGTTGCCAAATACCGAACGAGGAAGCGCATAGCTTTCTTCGATATTTTCTACTTCAAAGCACGGTTCGCCGCAAGCTATTTGCCCTATTAGCGGCACAAGCGTTGTTTCTCCACTATGCAGTTGCGGAATAGGCGCTATATTTCCTATTGACGTGCGTGAAAGTCGCCCCTCCGACTCCAACTGTTTTACATAACGCTGTACGGTAGCAAGTGAACCAAGTTTAAGTACATTCATAATGTTACGAAAGCTTGGCGATACTCCGTGCTTTTTTTGGTATTCGGTATTATACTCTAATATTGCATTTTTTGTTTCTTCGTTAAGTACTCGCATTTACTAACTCCGATTATAACGAAACATAGCGTTTTGTTATGTGGGCTAAGTATAACACACCATTTAGTAAATGGCAAGCATTATCACTGTCATTTTAAAAATCTTTTTCTATATAAGATAAAGCCAACATATTGATATTCGTCTTTCGCCGTGGGGTTGTAGTGGAAAAAGACTTGCGCTGATTTTGCCATATCCATATATTAGCTTAATTCGTCAAAGGAAAAAAGTATTGCTTAAACTTTTTATTGAGCGGGATTACAGCACAATACTTTTTTCTTCTCTTTGACAGCGCGTCTTTTCCCACTCAACGGTATTACCGTCGAAAGACGAATAAATAAAAAGGAGTAGTAGCTATGAAAAATCTTATGAAAAGTTTTTCAAAGTCGAAAAAAACTTGCGAGTTTAGCATTTATACTGCGCTCATCAAGTTTAGAAAGGAGCTGCTGAAAGAAATTGACACAGCAAGAAGTTGATGCTATCATAAATACTATCCGGACAATTCCGGAAGGGCAAAGTGAACTTGCGAGGGCGTTATTAAAGGCTGCTGCCGATTCTATGTCGCTCGATAAGGTTGCCGCGCTCACCGGAATGCACATTGACAAACAATCGCAAAACGGGCTGATTTTGAAGTTTACCGAAAAGGAGATTTTAAAAATGCCCAAAACTTTCAGACAAGAGTTCAGAATTCAAGGCTGCACGACCCATATCAGAAGACGGCCGTGCGGCAAAAACACGTTTAATTACGAAATTCGCTATCGGCGTAACGGGTATAACGTATCCGCGTCAGCAAAGTCAGTTGAAGAAGCTAAAGAAAAATTCATTACCAAACTGCTCGAAGCGGAAAAACGAGGTCCGAATAAAGCCAACGGTATACCTAGTGTGTTTGGTGCGTTCGCAGATTACTACTTCCAAAAATTCTACATACGTAGAGTTGCGGAAACAACGTACAAAAATACGCTCAACCGTTACAATAACCACGTTAAGCCTTTTTTCGGCGACTTAAGAATTAAATCGATTACGTCACTTATGTGTCAAGATCTGGTTGATGACTTGGATGCGGAAGGTAAACACAAAACCGCAGACGAAGTATATTGTTTGCTAAATACCCTATTCCGTATGGCAATCAAGCACGGTCTTATCACAGTAAACCCTATAGACATCGTGTTCCACAAAAAGCACCAAACCGAACATGGCTCGGCGCTGAGCAAAACCGAAGAAGCACTTCTTCTGTCGGAAACGCAAGGCACGCCGTACCAACTTATGTTCGCTGTTGGCTTATATACGGGGATGCGTCCTAATGAGTATCAGAGTGCACGAATCGAAGGTGACTTTATTATTTCAATCAATAGTAAGCGCAAGAACGGAAAGGTACAGTACAAAAAAATACCTGTCTCCCCTATGCTTGCGCCATATGTAGCAAATGTTACCGAGCTTAAATTCTACGTGCCGAACCGCATACGCGAGAAATTCCATAGCGTATTCCCCGATAGAAAGTTATACGATTTACGCACAACTTTTTATACGCGGTGTTGCGAATGTGGCGTAGCCGACGTAGCGCGTGATGAGTTCGTAGGACACTCTCACGGTGCCTTAGGAGACGCCTATATGGATTTATCAGACGAATTTCTATTAAAAGAAGGGCAAAAGTTAAACTATTAAAGTGCATATTGCCCCAAATCCTGCCCCAAATCGTGACCTAAAACAAGGTTTTTATTGAGGTTTTTACCCAAAAATGGACGATAAAAGGTTCCTTACGGCAAGCCGATATATAAAAAATACACGCTCACGTGCGTTTTAAGCACAAAAGCGTGTATCCTGTGGTCGAGGTGACGGGACTTGAACCCGCGACCTCGTCCTTACCAAGGACGTACCCTATTTTCAGTAAAGGAGCAACCCCACATTTTTGCAAGCCAACCGCCTACTATATATAGTAGATTTTTATCTAACTTTTAACATTGTACCACAAGAGCACAATATTTGCAAACTATTCAGCTACAATTTTGTATGCAAATGTTTGCAAATATTCCGTTTTAGGCAGTTTTAGAGCGTAAAACATAATAGGCAGTTATTACCCTCCATCAGTAAAACACTATAATTATATTGCCTTATTGCGCTCTCCTAATGGAAATAAATTACCAGAAAAAGATTGTATATATTCACAGGCATTGATTGTATTTTTAAACATTTCGAACAAATCATTTGTATTATCACCAGGATATCTCACACCAAAACGATACGGGTATCGAAGCAACAAAATGCTATCAAATTGCGCGTGCGCTGATGACGTTCCGTCTAAAACAATTTCGCCAATAATTTTATTCTCTTTAAATGATTTTTTTGAGAAAATCTCACACACCCACACAAAATGTGGTAAAGGCAATAGAGCATATTGATCTTTGATGTCTTTATTTGAAAAAGCTTGAACTCTTTCTTTTCTATATGTACTTGCCGATGCTAGAAAGAATCGAAGTATTATTGGGGATTTTATAGAGCTCCCAATATTATATTCTGAAATATCTTCAATATCTTCCCCTATAAATTCAGCACTACAGCATGTAGCAAAACTTGTTTCTTTCTGCGCCAACAGATTGAGACATATTGCTTCAGCTTCAAGAGCATCCATAATCATGCGGGAATGTAATGGAACTGTAAAACCGATTATTTTTTTATCACCCATGTAGTACATCTGTTTATGTCCTTTAGTCGATATTATCTTCTCCCCTATTAATGTGTTTTTATAAGGAATTTGATTATCATCCATTATAACATATTCATTGCACGCATCTGCCAGATCTTGAAAATACAACTTATTTGTTCTTCCAGCATCAATATTCGAATACACTCTAGTTATACTAGGCAACAAAGCTACATCCTGCTCATTACCTTGTCGACCATACCCAATACAAACAACAGAATGCAGTCCACCATTTTGAGGAATTTCCACCTCAACCGCAATAGGAATACCAGAATCAACATATCGATGCAAGGTTCTTTTAATATTCCAAGTAGGTAAATTTTGTTTTGTCATATACATCTTAGGAGAAAATCCCTGCATTGACAAAACTTTAGTTAACATTTCATAATTTATGCCTTTAGATGGCAATACACGTTCATATCCATACTGTGATATGATTCTGTTAATATCACTAGGCAAAATGAATCGATAATCATTATATTGCGTGCTAAAATAATCCAACATATTTAACACTGTTACTTCCGCGCATGTAATAGTTTCAACATCTTGCATCATATAAGGAAAAGCTTCTACTGTAAGCTTCATTCCAAAAAGAGATATATGATAGTTCGCTGTTCTTAAAAAGTATTTTCGTTTAGTGCTATTCAAAAAAAATCGAGGCGCTATTAGCGTACGACCTATCATACCAATTTCCAAAGGACGAAACACACAACTCCCAACAAAAGCAGTTTGCAGTTTTTCTATATTATAATCTAATAAGGCCTTTCTTAAATCACCTTGAAATAGACATATTCGCAAAGCAAATCTTTCATAATTAGAATGTTTTCGAGCATAATATAAATAGTAGCTATCTCGATATTCCCTATCAACATAGTAAACTTCTGCTGCTACCGTAATAATACCACGGCCAACAAAATATTCATATAGAGTTTTATAATATTTGCTTTCTTTTAAAACATCATCATCAACCTTAATATCACAATACCAATTATATAAACAATATCTTAAAAGGGCTAGGAAACCTGATTCATCCTTCAACAAAAAAACACTTTCATCTAATGCACGCTTCATACTTCATTTTCCTTATAGAACTATATTGTAGAACATTGAGCCATTTTCTTCTATAGTAACAATCAATTTATTATCAACAAGTTCCTCTAAAATTTTTTTAACTTGAGCTTCTTGCATGTTTTTCACATTTTCATTATTGTAAATGTCTTTCTCAGCGATAGCCACGCTATAAATTGATTTATGCTTGCTATCAAATTTGCCGTTCACAGCACATTCGAGCATTGCGCGAAAAACAATCTTTTTCTCATCTTTTAAAAAATGTATATGCTGGTGTAAAACATCTATAACACTTGATATAATACTGCCAAAAAATATAAGCTTGGAATCACCGCCTAATAACATTGATGTTCCCTTTGCCGCAAGTAAATTTTTAGATATTGCAATCAAGATATCAGAAAATAGCCCATTCAACCGTATTGTAAATGGCAAATGCTTACCACCAAATTGTGCATCAGGACTTAATCCATCTATAAAACTATTAACCGATCCAGGAACTTTACTATCAAATTCCTCTTTAGTCTGATTATATAATGCACCTATCGCTATTATTTTTGCTACTTCCATATCTTGGAACCCAAGCACATCTTGTATGATTTCACATATACTATCTATAGAACCTGTTATTTCATATACAGTATTTTGATTACACATAATAACTCCTATAAAAAGTTTATTTTTTATATTTTACTACATTTTTGACAAAAAATCAATTTTAGATAATGCTTTTTATATTTATTTTTTTATAAATGAAGAGAAATTTATTTGACAAAATCAAATCATTGTGATAGACTAGTTAAGCACTGCTTTGGAATCACATAAAAGGAACGACATATGATTAGATATATTACTATTTCAGGCAAAAAACAACTTTCTAAAATTAAAACAAATACTACACAGAAACAGCTATTGCTTTCCCCAGAAACTTTTCGCTCTATGAACAAATCCACGGCCATATATTTACAAAGAATAGAGCAAGAACAAGCTTATTCTCAACAGTTAGCAAATTCTTTTTTATTACAATAATTTTTTACTATCAATACATTTATTAATTGATTTAACAAAAAAAGAACGGCATGAACCGTTCTTTTTAATTTATTATTATATTTACTTTCTTACATAGCCTAAATCAATTCTTCCTAATCGGTATGTTATTTTTAAGTTTTTTTTATTATACAACAATAGTATTGCTTATATTATAGCATATTTTATATAAAACAAGCATCTCTATATTGCTTAACTATCACTACATTTCCAATAATTAAGATTAGCTTATAAATTAAACAAAAGAACGACAAATCATTATGTTGTTCTCATATTTCACATTTCCGCTTCACTTTTCTTTTTCATAGATGACAAAAACGCATCAATATCAGATATATCATATTCTTCCAACATCTTTGATATTTTTGCGGTTATAGATTCCACGTCTTGTTCTTCTTGCGGTTCAGGTATTGCTTCCATAGGCGGCGTATTTTGCTTCATAGCCACTTTATTCTTTGACGGTCTGTAATACTTATGCTTATCAACAGGCTCTTCTACTGCATCTCCCGCGGTTTCATAACGACTGTCGAACACGCCGATTGCGCTCTCCAAATATTTATTATCTCGCACCGTATTATAAATCATCGTTGTCTCTATTTTACGATGCCCCATTAGAGCCTGCACCACGCGCGGGTTGGTGTTTTGTTCAAATAACGTGTTTGAGAAAGTGTGCCTTAATTCATAGAAGTGAATGCCTTTACCGCCAAGATTGTTGCGCTTCAAAAATCGATCGAACATGTGCTTCGTCCCCGAATACGAACGCAACTCGCCCTTATTTGTTCCGAATACAAAGTCGTCATTTTCTATGAGTGAAAAACCTGTTTCTACTTGCAACTCTAATCTGTAATTCCTCCAATCCGCAAGAGTCTGTAGCAATAACTTTGGTATAGGATTTGTTCTCACGCTCCCTGCCGTTTTCGTTTTGCCTATTATCGTTTTGCGGGCAATCACGTTCCCTTCACTGTCAAATTCAGGCTCTACCGTCATTCCCCTTACGACCGAAAGTGTCCCGTTCGTAAAATCAATATCACGCCACCGCAACCCGATCACTTCGCCCGGACGCAACCCCGCAAACATAGCGGTCAAACAGAAAGCCTTAAAAAATCTGTCGGTATTCAATGCCGCTAAAAACGGCTCGCGCAATTCTTCGGGTAATGCTTTCTGTTCTTTTCCCTCAGTGTTTTCTTTTGCTTTTCTTTCTATGGATTTGAATTTGATTCTATCAAGCGGATTACTGTCGATCAACCCTCTATCAAGGCAATATTCGAGATAATCCGAAAAAAGATATTTTACTTTCTTAACCGTATCAAGTTCGTACTTATCCAACAACATTTTGAAATGCGGTTGCAAGTTATCTATATTCAAATCCTGCGGACGAAAATTTCCGTACACAGGAAAGATATGCAACTTGGCGCGTCTGATACAGCTTTCAAAAGTGCCTGGCGCAACCATAGTAATCTTATAATTCATAAGCCAAAACATCATGTGGCTTTCTATTCTCACTTCCTCGCGCGCCGCAATAACCTTTCCGTTTTCCTTGTTCATATACGGTATAAGTTTCGCCACGACTTCCGCTCTTGTCTTTCCGGTGAAAGATTTTCTATGTGGCTTTCCGTTTGGCTTCAATCCTATGGAAATCTGCGAAACCCAAAGTCCGTCTTTGCGTTGATAAATCGACCCTTCGTGATTACCGCGTCTTGTCGCTGTTTTCTTTTTACGCTGCATAATTGCCTCCCCTGTCAAATCCTCTTAATTGCCAAGTAACGAAAGCCAAAATGCTTACCACTTTTCTGTTCCCTACGCAAGTCACGGGAAAGTTTGCGCTACACATTAGAGCGCGCACGTTGTCTCTCCCCAAACCCGTTAGTTCAATCAGTTCGTCGCAATCAAGATAACTTTTTCCATACTTATCCGACAATCTTTTGACTTCGTTAGCTATAATTTGTTCTATGTTTACTGTTGGATCTGCTCTGTAATATTTCATTTTGTCTCCCCTAACCTCTGATTAAAAATAAGAGAGTTTGAAATGCTTGTTTGTGCAAATCAAACCCTCTCTGTTACCCAACGGATTCAATGATTTTTATTCTATTTCATTAGCTTTTTGTTATATATCGACGTCGTTTCGCTTACCGCTGTCCGATGCAAACACGCCGCTCTCTATTATCTTTTCCAACGCGGTAATTGCTTCGTCATAGGTCGTTCCGTCAAACAACACTCTTTGCGTTATCGCTTCATAATCCTTGCGATAAACTTCTTTATCTATAATCTCACGCAAAAGAACTTGTATATCGTAGCCGCTCTGTTGTTCAATAAAATAGTTGCTGTGTTCCTTTCGGGCATACCGAACTTCTTTCGCAAATCTTTTAAGCTCGTCATTCAGTTGCACAACCGTAAGCAACCTGCTCAAATCGTAAATATGCCGAGATAATCCCGTCGTATCGTTAGACAGGTAATGGTTACATAATGCAAATACTTTATCTATCAAAGTGCGTTCCAACGTCTGCACGCGGATTTGAAACGGTAGCATTTCGTATTGTTCTATCGCTTCCTTGTCGCCCAACTCTTTCCAAAAATCATAAATCATAGAAGCTGCGGGCTTGTATTCGCCGGGATAGGCTTTTACCATAAACACCGTTTCTACCAACAAGTGCTGCCGTAACGCCGATGACGGGAATATTACGGGATACGCAATCTCGTACTTATTAAAATCTCTACGGCTAAAAATATCCGCTTCATTCAAAATTTCAAAACCGAGTTCTTTACATACGTCAATGACCGCATGGTTGAGCGTTCTCTTTTTGCTTTGCGTTTGATTCTCGGCGTCAAGCGTTAAGTCTATATCTTCCGAAAATCGGTTGATAATCTTGTAACACTTGGACAGCGACGTGCCGCCCTTAAACAGCAAATCGGGTACGCGCTTATTCAGTTCCTGCAAGAACATCGTAACGTAGTAGTCTTTCTCTATAATTGCAGGCGCGGTATTTAACCTATCAGCAAGCGTGGTTATTGCGTCCGTAAATTCCTTTTTATCCTTATGCAATTTCATTGATAAATCCGCTCTCCATAATGTTTTTCGTAGCCTTCGACGGAAACGCACTCGCAAGCGCTATAATCTGCGAAACGTCGATCCCTTTCTTTTTCGCAAAATCAACAATTTCCCTGCGCACCGAAGCATCCTCTTTGTACGTCGTTATATCCATACCGTTAAACAATTCCAACAGCGTGTAAGCGTCCGCATTGTCTTTATTTATTTGACAGCGGGATTTACGCAAAATAATGCTCCTTCCGCGCAATTTTATTTCCCGCACCCACATCGTTTCGTTATTGGTTACGACTTCCAATGCCGTAGGCACTTGGTACGTCAACAAAAAGTTCAGTTGCATATTCAAGCCGCCGTATATGCCGAACACCTTTCCGTTGTTCTCGATATATTTTTTACGCACCACCTGTTCAACCGTGATTACCGATTTTCCGTAGCGTGTTTGCGTAGGTATATAATAAATGCCCGTATCGAACCGCATAAGCGTTCCGTCATGCTCGGCTCTTTTTATGAGCTGAAACACTCTCGGACGAGAATAATCATTGAATGTTCTCAATATCTCGCTCGTGAATATAGGCTCGTTCACGCCGTATTCGGTTTTAAGTCTTTCTACAAACATATTCGTACCTCACAATGAGTATAAGCCGCAACAGAAAAATTATACTATTTTCAATATTATTTCTTTATTTTAGTATATTATACCCCGGTGCGAACGAGTTTGTCAAGAGTTATGACCGACTAAACGAAACAATTTACGGAATAAGAGCGGTAATGTTTCGGCATTCAGTTCACCGTCTTTGATAGATACCACTTTCACACCGTTCTCCGTAAGAAAGTTAACTTCGTGCATCTGTCCTCCCAAACTAAAAAAGGATTTGAAATGCTTTGCGCAAATCAAACCCTCTCTGTTACCCAACGGATTAAATGATTTCCTATTCAGTTATTACATCTCCATATCAGAGCCGCCACCGCTTCCTGCACCGCCGTCATCGTCGGATTCGGTTTGCGAAGCACCGCTACCCGAATATATGGACAGCCATATTTTCATACTTTCAAGCTCGCTCTCGGCAAGCAATTTTGCCATACCTTCCGTCTTGCTTTCAGGGCGCGTACTGTATTTTTCTTTGTCCCTATAAGAGCTTATTGCGGCATAGTACCTATCTCTTTCTTCATAACGAATATCGACAGGTAAAAGTCCCAACGAAATCATTTCATAGATTAATAGCAATCTGCCCGTTCTTCCGTTACCGTCTATAAACGGGTGTATGTTCTCAAACTCTATATGATGCTTTGCAAGGTTATGGAACAAGTCAACCCAATTAAACTGCCCTTTTTCCGCAAGTTCGGCGTTATGCTTGTTATCGGCTTGCACTTCCGCTACATACACTTTCATCTTTTCGGGAACTTGCGTAGACGGACAAGGCGTGTACACTATACGCGACAGACTTCCCACATAATTTTGTATCTTTCTGTATTTACCCGCTTCTTCGTCGCCACGCAATACAAAGCTGTGAACTTGCTTTATAAATTCTTCTGTTATAGGTTTCTTTTCCTTAACCGATTCATAGAGAAAATCAAATGCTTGCTTGTATCTGATAATATCTTCGCTTTCGCGCAGAGAGTGCGCACCGGTTACAATTCCCTTTTCAATAAGCAACTTTGTTTCGTCAAACGTAAATGTATTGCCCTCTATGGCGTTTGAATTGTGCGTTGCGCTGATTGAAAACTCATTATTGAAATATTTAAGTTCACTCGCCGACAACGGACGTACCTTTTTCATAAGAGCATAGCACTCGTCTATCTCATTTATGATGTCTATGTACTTTTGCTGTTCCTCCATTTTTTTAGACATAGCCATGCTCTCCTTTGCCTTATATTATACTCATTTCGCACTGAATAGTCAAGACTAATAAGCACGCACAATACTCTTTTTAACAAGCCGAAAGCCTCTTCTGAAAATCATCGGCAGAGTTTCGACATTTAGCTCTCCGTCTTTCAACGATAATATTTTCACGCCGTTCTCCGTAAGAAAGTTTACTTCGTGCGTTATCTCTATCGGGGAATTGCCAAGCACTTCAAGTTCGGGGACTACAAACACATCAAATTCACGTGATAGCTCTTTCATGGATAAATCTTTTTCATCAATCAACTCATTTAGGACTCTGCGGAATTGCGCTAATATTGTATCCATTTCATATCTCCGACGAAATTATACTAACTATTGTACAGTTTGTGACATGAACTGCCCTGTTCTTAGTATATGCGGATTATATGAAATGAAAAGACATGAAAAAACAACGGCATCCGCCGTTGTTTTTTCATTAACCTATAAATATCAACTTATTGAAGGTACTCGATGAATAGTGTATTCCCTTCGTTTTGCGTTGTAAGACCAATAATCAGGCAATATGCCCACTTCTACGCCTTCTACTCTCGCTTCTCGCAAAAGAAACAATCGTATCATTTCTATTTCGGGGAAATCTACGCCTTGCGTATGAGAGTAATATGCAATCGTGCCGTGCAAATCACTTCCCTGTTCGCTTAAACTACCCCATATTTCACATGTATGCGTAAATTCATGCAGATAAAGCGAGTTGTAAGAATCCCACCACTCTTTATATTTTCTTTCATCCAATACAACAGAAGGATCAACGCCTGCGCTTATAAATCCGTCTAATAATGTCTCCGTATGAACGTATCCGTATTTTTTACCCGCCGATCCTGCTACGTTATGTAGCTGGGGTACGATATCATAATCATTCATACAAAAGGTCGTCATAACAGAATCATAGTCATTTAATATCTCATCTTCCTCTAATTCGCCAATCCAAGAAGGCTCTATCCCGTATGACAAATATCTGTTTTCCCACCCTTCCTGAAGGCTATCTTGGTACACCGTATCCTTTGTAAAATAACTTTCGAACACAAACCATACCTTGCCGTCAAACATATCGTTTATACATTCGCCCACGTTGATCGTTATTCTGTCGTATATCTGCCACTCCGCTTCGGACATTGTATAATCCACGTCTACATACCTAAACTCCGTCGGATCTTTCATTCCTATGTTTGACCGTAGATCTTTTGCCTGTAGTTTCGTTACATACACCATGAGAACTTTATATTGCGTCGAGCCTATGGGTGCAAAATTCGCTTTCACATGGATATTATGCTTTACGTTCGTATCCTGTCTCGTAGCGGTCTTTACGCCGTCCGTCCACCCCAAAAACTCATATCCTTCGTCGGGGATTGCCGTAACCGCCGTGGCGTCGTTCCCGCACACAATGCTTTGGCTTGTGCTTCCCTCTATCCGACCGCCTTTATACACGCCGTAATTCACAGGCACTTCCAACGGCTCGAATAACGCCGTTACCTCGAAATCCGCCGTTATCTTCTCTTGTCTGTACAAAGTCGTTACGCCGTCTGACCAACCCAAGAATTTGTAATACGGCAACGGTGCAACGACTATGGGCGGCGTGTAGCTTCCGTGCGGTATGCTGTGCTCTTCCTCACCCTCGACGAAATATCCGCCCTCTTGCAAGATGTAACGGACTTTGTATTCCTTCATCTTAAACAATGCCGTCACTTCAAAATCCGACTTGAATGGTATATCGCTTCTTGTCGCCGTTTTTACGCCGTCCGACCAACAGTAAAATTCATACCCCTCGTTCGGCACGGCAGTCACTTCCGTTGACGGCGCAGTCCACAAAACATATTGCTCGGCGTCGCCTTCTATATACCCTGCATCGGTCGCTTTATATATGACGTTGTATGCTTTATCAAACCGCGCGGTAAATATCAAATTATATTCAAGGTTTTTTTCTTGCCGCGTTGCCGTTGTTATCCCGTCATCCCACGTAACAAATATCCACCCGTCGTCGGCTACAGCCGTAACAGGCGCTCCGTCCTCGCCTTTTCTTATCGTTTGTGATGTTTCGCCCACTATTTTTCCATGCTCGGCTGCGGCATACTCCAATGTAACGGTTTCCCCGAGCGGCTCTTCGGGTTTATTGCACCCGATGCAAAATACCGTTACTGCCAACAGCAATACGGCAAACAGTACGCTTATCATAAGTTTTTTATATTTTTGAATCATATACAGAGTTTCGATTGTTATGTCAAGCCGTGTTCTTCTGTTAGAATATTTCTTTACGAATATGAACAATCTTTTCACTTCGTAATAGATGCTCATTCTATTACGTTCCTCACTTTATAAAGACCGTTTGGGACTTCTCTCTCTTAAAAAGCCCGTCAATAAAAAAGGGACGTGCCCTACCTATATGCCGTTTGCAATTGTTTGCAAATGTATGCAATTAGGGCAGAATTAGGGCGTTTTAGGCAGTTTTAGAGCGTAGGCGGTAACGGAGTAACCCTACCTATAAAAATGTCTTATTTTTTACTCAAAAAAGTTTGCAATTCGTATGCAAATGTAGGTAGGGCATTTCCTTAAATATTGACACATACTGTATTTAGTGTTAAAATATAAGAAAAACCACCGTATACGGTGGTTTTTCCTTTGGAGCTGTTAGCGGGACTTGAACCCGCGACCTCGTCCTTACCAAGGACGTGCTCTACCGACTGAGCCATAACAGCATACGCGCACATTTGTTATTATAGCAGACGACGGGAAGCAAAGTCAAGCATTTTTATTCGATTGATTTTTCAATGGCGATTTCCGCCGTAAAAATATATAATAACAAACCGCCTTTCCGAATTCCCGAAAAAGCGGTTTGAATATAAGCGAGTAATTTTACTCTATTTAAGGTTCAAAAAATCCTTGCGGTATTCCACCTTGAAAAGCTCGGCGAGCTTTACCATGTCCTCGTCCTTTATCGTATTTAAGCGAGGACTGCCCAATGTCAGCATATAGATCTGCGCGGCTTTTTCGACGGTTTCGATAAGCCCGAAGGTTTCGTCCATGGTCTTTCCTGCGCCGTAAATGCCGTGCATACCCCAAACCACGAGGCGGAATTCCTCCATCTTCTTTGCCGTCGCTTCACCTATCTCGTTCGTGCCGCACAGCATCCAAGGCAGAACGCCCACGCCGTCGGGAAAAACGACGATACACTCGGTGCACATCTCCCAAAGCGTATGCGTGAGCTTTTTCTCGTCGAGCTCGTGCACATAATTCATGGCGAGCGTATGCGTCGGATGCGAGTGCATGACTACTCTGTTCAAGGGGTCGACCTTAAGGCGCGCCATATGACTCATGAGATGAGCGGGAAGCTCGCTCGTAAATCTGCCGCCGTCCTTATACCCCCACAGAAGCTCCGCCGTCTCGCCGTCTTTTGCGATGCGAATAATGCCGAGATTGGTTTCGGGGTCGTCGTCCACGTTTTTGAAGTATTTTCCCGTGCCCGTGACAATAAAGATCTTGCCTATCAAGCTGTCGGCTTTAAAGCCTATGGGAATGGTACGAATCACCTTTTTAAGATCGAGATATTCGGAAACATTCTCCGTATCGAGCAGCAGGCTTATATTGCCGCCGTTGCGCTCGTCCCAGCCGAGCCTGTACATATTTGCCGTAGTCTTTCTCATTTCCTCCACGAAGGGGGCTGTCAGAATGTTTTTCATAGTCTCTCCTTTAATATTTTTTTCTCGTATGCCTTTATCGCCGTGAGGTAGTCCTCGTCGAGTCCCTCGCGCGAAAGATACTCTTTCCATACCGCGCCCGTAGGAAGATCCTTGACGCGCTCCTGCATGACCATAAGCTCGGTAAATTCTCCGGCGTCCTGAAGCTTTTTAAGCCTGTCGTGAGGCATGAGAAGCGCGGCAAGCAAAGCCTTCTGCATTGCTCTCTGCCCCGTCACCCACGCGGAAAGCCTGTTTATGCTCGCGTCGAAATAGTCGAGCCCTATCATGACTTTGTCCACGGCGTCGTTTCTCACGATCTCTTTTGCGATTTCCTTGAGCTCATCGTCCAAAACGACGACATGATCGCTGTCCCAGCGCACGCCTCGCGTAACGTGAAGCGCAATTCTGTCGTAAAACGCGAGAAGCGCGGGAATCTTATCCGAAACGACTTCGGTCGGATGATAGTGTCCGTTGTCCAAAAGACAGCATATATCGTTCTTTGCCGCATAGTTCTGATAGAACTCGTTGCTTCCGACCGTATAGCTTTCGACGCCTATGCCGAACACCTTGCTTTCGACCGCGACGACGACTTTCTTTCTGTCGTAGCCGCACGCAAGAATTTCGTCGAGGCTCTTTTTGAGACGCAGTCTGGGCGTTAGCCTGTCTGCGGGCACGTCCTTAAGTCCGTCGGGCACCCAAATATTCACAAGACAGGGCGTGGAAAATTCGTCCGCAAAATACTCGGCTATCTTGAGACAGGCTATGCAATGGCGGACCCAAAACTTACGGATTTTTTCATCGGGCGAGGAAAGCGTCAGACCGTCCTTGACGTTCTTGTGCGAAAAACAAGTCGGATTGAAGTCGATCCCGTCGAGACCTATCTCCTTTGCAAAGCTCACCCAAGACGCGAAATGTTCGGGACGGTATGCGTCTCTGTCTGCTTTCTCTCCGCCGAGCACGGCATAGCTCGCGTGAAGATTGAGCCGCTTTTTACCGGGCATTAAAGAGAACGCCTGCTTTAAGTCGGCTTTCAATTCGTCGAAGCTCCGGGCCCTGCCGGGATAATTGCCCGTCGTCTGTATGCCTCCCGAAGCCGCGCCGCCGCCGTCGAAGCCGACCACGTCGTCGCCCTGCCAACAATGCACGGAAACGGGTATCGTCTTCAATTTTTCGATCGCTCTTTCGACGTCGACGCCGAAAGCCGAGAAGTCTTTTTCGGCATATTCGTATTGTGTCATATATTACCTCCGATCTGGATTTTGAGATTACCGAGCGCCGTTGCCTCTATGGGAAGCGCCACCACCTTCTTTCGTGTCTCTATTTCCGTCAGTTCGTTCAGATAGGCGTTTTTCGCACCGCCGCCCACTATATACAGCTCGTCATATCTCTCGCCTGTATTTTCTTCGAGCTCCTCTATCGCCTCTTTATAGCTCCTTGCAAGGCTTCCGAAAGCGCAGTTAAAGTAATCCGCAACACTCGCGGGACGTTTCCCGAGAGAAGAGTCGAACGCACGCATCATGCTTTCGGGAGAAAGAAATTTTTCGTCGTTTACGTCTACGGTCTCCTTGAAACCGCTTTCGCGCGCAAGGCGTATGAGCTCGTCGAACGGCATATTCGGGCACAGTTCTTCTTTCAGCCTATTCACGACCCACATACCCATTATGTTCTTCTGATAGCGTATATATCCCACTCCGCCCTCGTTCGAGTAATTTGCTTTTCGGCTCTTTTCGTCCGTAACGGCGCGTGCGACTTTCACGCCCAAAAGCGACCATGTCCCCGAAGATATATACGGGCTGTTCCCCTTCATGGGAATACCTTCGACGGCGCTTGCCGTGTCGTGCGAGGCGCAAAGGATGACGTCGAGATTGCCGCCCACTCTCTTAGCTATGTCGGTCTTGAGGGTTCCTATCCGGCTGCCCGGCAGGCGCGGCGGAGCCGGAATACGAAAGCCGAGCCTCGAAAATATTTCTCTGTCGTACTCGCCCGAAGCAGACACAAGCCCCGTAGTAGTGGCGTTCGTATATTCGTGAGCTTTCACTCCCGTGAGCTTGTAGGTCAGCCATTCGGGGATCATGAGAAAGTCACTTGCCTTTTCGAGCCGCCCGCTCTCCTTATCCGCAAAAAACTGATATATCGTATTGAACGGCTGGAATTGTATTCCCGTACGCGAATACAGCTCGGCGAACGGAATAATCTCATGTACCCTATCTATTGCCTTTTCCGTGCGCGGATCGCGATAGGCATAGCAAGGATAGATCTCCCTGTCTCCGTCCATTAAGACGTAATCTACGCCCCAGGTGTCTATGGCGAGACTTTTTATGTCCGAATGTTTTTCGAATGCCGCTCTTATCCCGTTTACGACATTTTCGAAAAGTTCGTCTATGTCCCAGATAAGTCGACCGTTTTCCTTTTTTACGCCGTTATGAAAGCGATAGACCTCGTCGGTCTTTATGTCGCCGCCGTCCGAAATGCCGACTATGTGCCGACCGCTCGACGCGCCTATGTCAATTGCGAGATATTTCATTTCGTCGCCGTCAGACCTCCGTCAGTATCCCATGCCTTCTGCGATTTCGCATTCGAGAACGTGCTTGCCGCTCGAAAGACTCTTTCTCTCTCCGCTTGGCATTACAACCTCGCACGAAGCCGAAACGGGCACTTTTACGTCAAGCGTAAACTTTCCGCTCTGCGCTCTCCACTCGCTCGATATTTCGCCGTAAGGAGTGTCTACGCTCGCTTTCGCGTAGGAAAGTTCTCCTCCGACGATAGGCTCAATTTTAAAAGTCTTATAGCCTCCGCTCGTCGCCTCTATCCCCGCGATACGTCTGTATAAAAAGTCGCCGACCGACCCGAAGCCGTAGTGATTGAAAGAGATCATTCCGCCCGTGCCGTCGTTGCCTATCCTGCAAACGCCGTCGGGGTCGAGCCCGTCCCAGCGCTCCCAAACCGTCGTCGCTCCCGCCTTGACCTCGTACAGCCAGGACGGGCATTTCGTATTGAGCAGCATCTTATACGCCGCGTCCGAGTGTCCTCCGTCGGACAGCGCGAACAAAATATACGGCGTGCCGGGAAAGCCCGTGCCTATGCACCAATCGTTCTTTTCTATGAGCTTTACGAGGTTTTCCGCCGCCTTTGCCCTCTGTTCTTTCGGGAACATATCGAAATACAGCGGCAATACGTACGCCGTCTGGAACTCGTTTTTGAGCTTGCCGTTACCGTCCGTGAGAATACTCACATAGGCGTCGCCCACCTTAGCGCTCAGTTTGCGGTACTTTTCGGCGTCTTTCTTTTCTCCGAGCAGCTCGGCTATTTTCGCGAGAATACCGCTCGAAGCCGCAAGAGCCGCCGTCCCCGTCCATTTACAGCGCGCCTGCCACTGTCCCATTTTGGGAACGTCGGGCGCAACCCAATCGCCGAACTGCATGGCGGGAATGTCGCTCCAGATATAGCGGTGCTTGCCGACGCCTATCCCTGCCCAAAAGCGGCAGGCCTTGACGTACTTTTTCATCATCGCATAGTTGTCCTTAAGGACGTTTATGTCGCCGTACGCATTGTACAGCGCCCAAGGCACGAAAACGCAGGCGTCGCCCCAAAACGCCACGGCTTTTTTCGGCATGGTCGCGGGGAAACCGTAGCCCTGTACGGGAACGGTGTTGGGTATTCCGCCGCCGCGAGTCTGCTCGCTCCGAACATCCCTCAGCCACTTGTCGAGAAAGCGCGTCATATCGAAATTGAAGCACGCCGTCTGTGCGAAAATGGCAATATCTCCCGTCCAGCCCATGCGCTCGTCACGCTGCGGACAGTCCGTGGGTATGTCGACGAAGTTCGATTTGCTGCTCCAGAGTATGTTGCTTTGAAGCTTGTTGATAAGACTGTTCGAGCACTCGAACGAGCCTATGCTTTCGATGTCGGAATATAGAGCCACAGATTCCACCTCGATGTCGCTCTCGTCTACGCCGCTCACGCCGGCATAGCGAAATCCCATATACGTCATTCTCGGCATATACTCTTGCTCGCCGTCTCTGCAGATGTATTCTATCTTGCATTTTGCCGAGCGCAGGAACACCGTGTTGAGTTCTCCGCTTTCCGTAAGCACTTCCGCATGACGCACGGTTATCTGCTGCCCTTTCTTTCCCCTGACCTTAAAACGAACCACGCCGGCGAGGTTCTGCCCGAAGTCGTATATAATTTCTCCGCTCGGCGCACGCGTCACTTCGATCGGCTTAAACACTTCGTGCGAGCGCACAAGCGAGCCGTAAGTCGCAAGCACGGCGGGCTTTATTTTCACTTTCTCGACGCCTGCGGAATTCCAAACGATACTTCCCTCGTCCACCGTAGCGTCGTAGACTTCTCCGTCGTAGAACTCGGCAAAGCGCAGGTTTCCGCCGCGTGTGACAAGCCAGCTCGCGTCCGTTCCCACAACCTCGCTTTTGCCGTCCGCATATTCTATGCGAATTTCGGCGAGAAGCACCTGACGCGGTGCGGTGACGCGGTTCTTGCGCGTAAACACGAACGCACCGACCGCCCAGCCGCCCGCGACGGTAACTCTGAGATCTCCGCTTTTTCCGAGCTGCTCCGTTATGTCGTAGACCTGATATTGCAAGCGAGTCTTGTAAGACGTAAAGCCGGGAGCAAAGAAATCCTCTCCCACCTTTTCGCCGCCGAGCGTTATCTCGTAAATTCCGAGCGCCGTGACGTACATCTTTGCCGACTTTATTTCTCCGCTTTTTGCGATCTCTTTTTTAAAGAGCAGGGGGACCGGCGAAGTGCCCTTTTCGGTAAAGCGGTAGCTCTTGTCTGTTATCCACTTTGCCTGCCAAGGCGTATCCATTCTGCCCGTCTCGAACGAAAGCACGCTTTCCGCACTCTCTCCGCTCGAAAGCACGGCTTGAATCTTCGCGTCGTATCGCGTAAACGGCTCAAGCGGCTTTCCGCCGTACGGCACCGCTATCTGCTCGCGCGTCTCCGCCTTCCAATCGCCGACGGACAAAACCGCGCTTTCGAGCGTCGCGCCGTTTACGTCGCTTTCCGCCGCAAAGGAAAAGCGCGGATTCTTTTCGTCGGTCACACAACCGTGACCGCAATTTTCGACTGTGAATTTACGAATTTTCATTGTTTCTCCTTTACGGTCGAACAACACCGCAAGCTGTATTCGCACAGGCAAATTCTACGATTAAACGCAAATGCGTCCGATTGCCGTACACTATGACGGCAAATTGTATATTTACGAGAAAATTATACCATTACCGTCTGCCCGTGTCAATATTTGTTCATTTTTCGGGAAAAGTTTCATTTATATGCGCAAAAATGAGCAAAATCGATCAAAACTCAAACCTCGCAAAAACCTGTCTGCACGGCGCACCACATAAGTATTATGCCCGTATTCATTTCTTCTATTTCGCGACGCTTCGGGCGCAAACATCGCAAAGCCCGTCGTTCCGGTCATGACGGCAATCGTACTCCGCACATTTGCCGTTATCCCGAAAATGAACGCGCTCATCCCCGCACCCCGTAAGAGACGCGAGAATGAGACACGTGAATACCGTTATTGCAATGTCGCGATATTTTTTCATTTCCGGCACCTACGCCACTCTTGCCGCGCTCTCCTCCCGCCATAGCAGAGGCAAAGCGGGAAGAAAGTCGGCGGAGGTTAATGATTAACTTATTGTTTTTGCTTTTTCGCCATGACTTCGCAGAGCACAAACATGACTGCAAAAGCCGCACAGAGCACGGCAAACAGCACCGTGAAGAACACTATAAGCGCCTTCCACCAAACGACGACGGGCTGAAGCCTCGTGAGGTTCGAATAGCCGTCCATAGCCGCGCTGTAGTTTGCAACCGTATACAGCAGTCTGTGCATCGCCTGTCTGAGCTTTGTGTTGAAGGTGTTGCTTCTCTGCATATCCGCGGTAAAGCCGCTCATCGTGCCCTTGTCGAGGAAGCAGTCCGTACCGTTCATGAAGCCGTCGTCGTATACCATGAAGAGCTTGCCGTTCGAGCCCGCCATATCCGTGAGGGTATAGCCGTCGAACGCCCACTCGCCGCGAAGAATGTGCTCCATAAGATCGTCGCTCGCGCTCGTCCAAAGTCCGCCCGCGCGGTTGAACGACGTCATGAGCGAATGGGCATTGCCCATGTCCGCACGGCACGCATACTCCCACGGAAGCAGATATATCTCGCGCGCGGCTTGCTCGCTCATCCAAATGCTTATACCATTACGGTTGGATTCCTCGTCGTTGAAGATGAAGTGCTTGGGGCAAGCCACGACATACTGCGCCTGCATTTCCTGTATTTCTTCGAGAGCCGCTATACCCGAAAGGTACGGATCCTCGGAGAAGTATTCCGCCGCTCTGCCGCCGAATGCGACGCGGTGGATATTGAGACCGGGCGCATAAAGTCCGTGAAGGTTCTTTTGCGTAGCGTCGTGTCCGCTTCTTGCGTCGGCTGCGATCGCCTCGCCCACAAGCCTATATGTACGCACGCTGAACGACGAAGCAATGACGCCCTCGCTGGACATGGAGGAATATCCCTCCTCCGTGTTGCTGACGCCGTAAGGACCGTCGTCCTCGTCGGTCATGGGCTTTGCGACGCTCGCAAGCGCGGGAGTGAATCCGTAGCAGTTCGTAAGCGTAATGAACATATCGCTCTGCGAGATCTTGTCGAGCAGTTTGTTCCACTCGTCGTCGTCATACTTAAGTCCCGCCATCATCGCGAGGGTGAGATCGGAGCTTGCGTCGCCGAACTTCGGCATGGTCGCATTCTCTTCTTCGACTATGGTCTTGTGGCTCGTGATGTCGTACTTTTCGGTGGTCTTGTTGGTAAGCGCAAGCGTCGTTTTCTTGCTCGGAAGCGTGCCGAGCCAATCTCTGCGCGAGACGTACACGACGTCGCCGTCCTCTTCCGCGCTGTTGACCACGCCCGCAAAGCGGTTGGGATCCATAAAGTCGAGCCTGTTTACGATCTCGGTTCCGACCGCCTTATCCGAAAGCGTGTCGGGCGTATCATGCGCCCTTGCCGACGACTTCGAGAATATTTCTTCGTCCACGGAGCTGTTATCGAGTATGCAAGCCGCCATGGAAGCGTCGCCCGCTTCGTCCATTCCGCTCGCCACATCATATCCCTTAAGCGCAAGTATGTTGTTTACCGCCTCATGCGAATTTCTCGCCGCCGTGAGATAGTACTCGCCGCTGTCGAGAATGTATGTTCCCGCATTCTCCGCGTCGTACGAACGCAGCTGTTCGAACATGACGCGCATATACCGCATATCTTCCTTATCGGTCACGGTCGCCGTAAGCGTCTGTTCGCTCGCGCCCTCCGTGCTCCCCTCGGGATACAATATATCGGTCTTTCCGAAACCTACGAGCTCGACGGACGGCTTCTCTATGCCGAACGCACGGGCATAATATCCGTACGGTTTCTGAAGATAGAGCTGCACCACTTCCTTGCCCGCAAATGCGCCCGTGTTTTTTACCTTTACGGAGACGTTGTATGCCGTGACCGTGTCGCCGCTTTTGACCTCTTCCACTTTGAAATCGCTGTAAGCAAAACTTGTGTAAGACAAGCCGTGTCCGAAGGGATAGGCGACGGCGCGCGAATAGTCGAACTCGCCCACGCCCGCGCTTTTCATAACGTAGTCCTCATAGCGGGTCTCGTAGTAGCGATAGCCTACGTATACGCCCTCGACGTAAACGCCGTAGTACTGCTGAGAGCTGTTAAGCCCCATATCGGAAGCGTTTGCGTACATGGAGGAGAAGCCTTCGTTCACCTGCCAATACATTGCCGCCGGATTCGAGAAATTATCGTTTAAGATTATGTCCGAAAGTCCGCCGGACGGGTTTACTTTGCCGACGAGAGCTTTGGCGACAGCCTTCATGCCCGTAGCGCCGGGAAGCCCGATCCACATCGCGGCGTCGACCCCGTAGACTTCGTTATCCAAAAAGTCGCACTGAAGGGTTACAGCCGAGTTGATAAGCACGATTATCTTCGAGATGTCGCCCGCGCGCTTGAGCTGTCCGAGCCCCTCGAGTATCGAATATTCCTCCGCCGTAAGCGAAAGATAGCTTCCGTCTATGCCGTCGCTTCCCTTATAGGAGATGTCCTGCCCTTCGCCGCTCTCGCGGGTTATGACCGCAATCACGGCGTCGCCGCTCTCGCGGTATTCGTCGACGAGATTGGCAGAAGTGTATTGACTCCAAGTGGGCTCGTTCATTACGAACGTGTCGCCGCTTCTGCCGCGGTTGGTTTTGCCCGCCCCCGTGGAAAGGAAACTGTATATCGTCTCGTTTACCTTGAGTTCGGTCTCTTCCTCGATAGCGCGCTTCAAATCGTAAAACGCACCAGCGCTTTCGCCGCTGCGGCGTACGCCCGGTCCGTGGGTCGCATAGAAGATCTTTGCCGAGCCCGAAAGAGCAAACGACACGTTCGATCCGTCCGCAAGCGGAAGAGCGGCGTTGTCGTTTTTGAGAAGCACAATTCCTTCGCCCTCTACTTCGTCGTTTACGGTGCGATAGTACTCTTCTATGTTCTCCGCCGTCTTGAGCGCGGGTCTGTTTATTTCCTTGAGCTCCTCGCCGGGCTTCAATTCGACCGTAGTCTCCTTGTAGTCCGCCGTGCCGAGGAAGATATGTATCTCGTTGTTGAACGGAACGATCGCGACGTTCGCAACGCACATGACCATCAGAAGTCCCGCAAATACGACGGCGAGCACTTCCCACAATCTTTTATGTTCGAATAGTTTTTGCAACATTTTATTTTACCTCCTCGCCTGCGCTTTCTGCCGAAGGAGCAAGCTTCTCGCTTCTTTCCTCTCTATAGCTCGAAACCTGCCCTACGATGCCTGCGGCAAGCGCGCACCACATCGAGACGAACGCAAATATAAGCGCCGTGAAGTAACAAGCCGACAGCGTCGGATCGACGGGATCGCCGACCGTACCCGAAACTATCGGGTAAAGAATGGTTCCGAGCAGCGAGTACTCGTCGAGTATCTGCATCAAAAAGCCGAGTATAAGAAACAGGAACGCCGCAAACGCCGCAAAGCGCCTATACGAACAGATCTTCCCTACAAGCGCGTTTTCCGTAAAGCATTCGGCAATTCCCGCACCCAAAGCGAGCCCGCCGAAAACCACCGCAAGCACGTCCCATGCGACGACGGCTTTGGAGACCGCTCCGCCGTTGAACTCCGACGCACAGCCCGCCGCATACAGCACGAGCGCGACAAATGCGAGCAAAAACGCAAGCGCCGTCAGATAGAAATCAACCCGAATATAAAACGGTTTATTCTTTTTCATTTTGTCCTCCATTTTATTTCGGAATCCGCCCGCCCGCAAGCCGACTTACGAGCGAGCAAACTCCCAAAGCCAAATACTTTTAATTTCCCAAGTTCACGCCGGGAAGCGTGTCGAAGCCGTAATCGTTCTGCGTGATACCCGTAGAAGCATAGATGTACATACAGTCGATCATCGGGGCTTCGGCATGGAACGTTCCGCCGTGGTTGTTGTTGTTGTCGACAAGAAGCACTATCTTGTTCACACCCTTATTGAGGTGAAGCTTAACGGCTATCTCCATATTTTCGAAAGGCGTCTTTTTGTTCGAGAGGTCCTCTTTCTCCACAAGGTTTGCCATAGGGATAAGAAGTCCGCCGTAAGAAAGCCTGTCGTCGGGATTGGTGCTGTTTACTATGATCTTAAACTCTTCTTCGTTGAGATAGTTGTAAACTTTGCCGTCCTTTTTCTGCGTCTTCATGAACTCGTAAGACTCGCTGGAAACTCTGAGCACCATGACCGCGTCTTCGACTTCCTCGTCCACGGTGAACTCGAACTCGAGGAACGCGCCGTTGTAGTAAAGCTCGCGCACGAACATACCGCCGCTTACGAAGCTGTCGCCCTTGCCCGTGCCGTCGCCTATGAACTTCTCGCCGTAGATCATCTGCTCTTCGAAAGAGTTCGTGGAAGTGCCCTGACCTCTCTTTTCCGTGAAGTCGACTTTCTCGGCTTCGAGCGTATAGCCTTTAAGCATCTTTCCGTAAACGGCAACGTCGTCCGTGAGAGTCGCGTTCATGTTGAACTCCTTGGTAAACGCTTCGTCCTCGAACCAACCTACGAACAGCCAGCCGTCGACTTTGGGATTTGCGGGAGCCGATGACGCCGCCGTGCCGAGCGACTCGACCGAAGTCGTCGCGTGCACTACGTTTGCGCCGTCGGTTTTATAGTTGTAAGTTACGGTAATCGTGCCGCCCGCCTGCGAATTGTCCATCCAACGCGCATAGAGCGTGAGGTTGCCCGTAACAGGCATATCGAAAGTGAACTGCGTCGTGCCAGCGGCTTCTCTGTACCAGCCGACCAGGCGATAGCCCGCACGCGTAGGCTTTTCGGGCTCCGTTGCCTGCTTGCCGTATTTTACGGTCTGCGTTTCGGGCGCCGCGGGAGCGCTTTCGTAATTGAGATCGAACTTGACTTCATAGGTCTCGAGCTCCCACTTCGCATAGACGGTCATGTCGTCGCCTATCGAAGAAAGGGAAACCTCGCGTGCGTCGGACGGTTCGCCCGTCTCCGCGTCCACCGCTCTGTTGTACCAGCCGACGAACTTATGTCCTTCATAGCCTAATTTCGATATGATGTTCGCCGCGATCTGCTCGGCGGAAGCGCCTCGCTTAATCGTATACTGGATTTTGCCTCGGCTGACGCTGCCCTCTCCGAAGTCCGCGCCCGAATCTATAGGCGCGCCGTTCACATTGAACGTGACGACATACTCGCTTCTGAGCCAATGAGCATAGAGCGTCGTCGCCTCCGTCACGGGAGAAGAGAAATCGTACTGCGTTCCGCCCACGCGTCCCGTGAACCAGCCGCCGAATTCGTTCATCGCTCGTTCGGGATCCGCAGGCTTTGCGACTGCCGTACCGAGTTTTACGACGGTTTTCGTCGGTGCGGGCGCACCCGCAAAGTTTGCGTCGAACTCGACTGTCGTCTTGTCAGCCGTCCAGCCCGCATATAAAGTTATGTCATCGTTTACGCTTTGGGTGAAGTCGTAGGCGTTCTTGCAATCGCTCTCCGTATACCACCCGTTGAAAGCGTACATTTCGTTATCGTCGAATTTGGGGTTTTCGGGTCTTTCGAGCTGTGTGCCCTTATTCACCGAAACGATTTTGTCCTGCGTGCGCAGATTCATATATTTGAACGTCACGAGGCTGACCGAATCGTTTCTTTCCCACTTGGCAAATACGGTCGTATCCTTTACGACGGGCTTCGTCGCGTCGAACTCGACGGACGCGTTTTCGCCGTATTCGGTGTACCACCCTTTAAATATATAGCCGGTGCGGGAAGGCTCGGCGGGAAGAGCCAAAGTCTTGCCGCTTTCGACCTCGACTTTCGTCACGGTCCCGTCATAATTGTTGTTGAACCTGACGGTGTACGTGGCTATGTTTTCCTGTCCCGGTGTAGGCGTGCAGGCGGCAAAAAGCGAGCCGAACGCCAAAACGAGCGAAAGAAGCGCCACTGTTATGAGATGTTTTTTCTTCATCATACACTCTCCTTGCTTATACCGACCGAACACTCGGTCGCTGCTTTCATCATCGAATATTCATTCGAATGTTATCCCGAAAAAATATTCTCCGACCCGATTCAATCTTCTGTCCTCGAGCCGGAGAAATATTCTGCGGGTTTAAAATCTTGCTCTTTCGAGCTTTTTATTTACCTATCGTTCACTTCGCCGACTTTGCCGAAGACTTGCGCTTTTTCGCAGCGATCGCAACTCCGAGTCCCGCGAGTACGACTGCCGCAGCAACCGCCGCGCTCGTCGTTTCCACGCTGCTTCCGCAACCGCCCTCGGGTGCCACTGCGTCCTCGCCCTTAGGTCCCTGAGGTCCCTGTGCGCCGGTTTCGCCTTTGTCGCCTTGAGGTCCCTGCGGTCCCTGAGGTCCTACGGCTTCGCTCACGTTGATCGTAACGACCATGTCGGTCTTGATCCACTTGTCGAACGTACCGGTTATGGTTATTTCGACAGCCTCTTCGGTGGGTTCTTCCGCTATGCCGCTTATGATACCCGTCTTAGCGTCGATTGCAAGACCCTTCGGAAGTTCGCCGTTCGTGATAGCATAGCTGTGTGTCTTGGACTTAGCTTCCGCGTCCTTGAACGATGCGTCGATGACTGCCGTCGACATAGTGTTTATCGTGACGTCCATATCCTTCCAATCGGTGAGGATTATGCCGTTAAGCGAGTGCGAGTTGTTTGCGTATTCGCTGTACATGAGCATTGCGCTCTGACGGACGATATACCACTGGTTGTTCGAGTAGTAGATCTTCTGACCCGTAGCTTCGTCGTCCTTGCCGATGTAAACGCCGCCCTTCGTACCCGTAAGAGGATTGTCGTACTCTGCGTCCCAACGACCCGCGTAGGTGTTGTTAGCCGCGCTTCCGTCGCTGTTGGCGTTGTTGCCGCCGGGCGCATGGTTGTGACCCGTTCTGAGCATGAGATCCTCGGGAGCTACGTTCGCCTGAGGCGAGTACATATCCGGGTGGAACATGAAGCCTTCCGCACCCCATTCCTTACGAACGAGGAGATTGCACATATTATCGCTTACGGGAGTGGGAACCGCGCCGATTCTCGCAAACGCCGACATCGCGCCTTCCGCTCCGCCTTCCTGGATACCCATCTGGAAGGGCTTGACGTATATCTCGCGGATAGCCTGCTCGCTTACCCAAGCCATGAGGTCGCCCTGGTTACGGTCGGTCTCCTGGTCGTTGAGGAACATATGCTTTAAGTGGCTGCTTACGCCCTGAGACTGTATGCCCTTTACGACTGCCTGAGCGAACTGTCCCGCCTGGTAACCGTCCTGAGCATAGTACTCGTTGTTACGTCCCGAGAAAGGAGTTCTCTGGAAGTTGATTGCGGGGTTGAGCCATTCGTCGTTTCTCGTGTTGTTCTGATTGTTTATCTTGCCTGTGTTGCCGAACAAGCCGAGGCTTGCGGTTACTCTGCCCTGCTCCTCGCCGAGCTCTACGTTGTAGGTGGAAGCTATCGAGCAGTTGTCGCACCAGGAGTACGTTCTCGCAAAGCTCGTCGGGCTATCCTGTATGCCGCCTGCGGGAATGCCGAGGTTGTCGACAGGCAAGCCGTTGTTGCCGCCCTGCCAGCAAGCCGTTGCGAAGTCCTTCCAAGTCCACTGATTCATGAACTTCGTCCAAACCTCTTCGCCCGTCATGCCTGCGAACTTGCCTTCGGTTATTACTTCCTTGTCCGTATACTTGACGCCGTTGAGCTCGTTGAACCAGATCCAGTCGCCCGAAGCAATCTTAGCTTCCTGTGCGGCTGCGTCAGCCATCTGGCTCCAGCCGTGCATCATGTCCTCGGTCACGTCGTAAAGACCGTCCTCGTGTCCCTGATAGCCGTTTATGCCCTCCGTGCCCTGGAAGAGCTTGTCGCTGTACTTGTAGTCGCCGGAATTCTCTTCGCTCGTCTTAGTAGCGCCCTTAAGCTTTATGTAATCGACATGATTTACCTTTTCGGAGTTCGAATCGGTAATACGCGTGCTTGCCGTGAACGAAGCGCAGTTTGCCGAACCGCCGCGGGAGCTGAAGCTGTCTTCTTTCTTTATCTCCTTCGTGACTACGACGGTGTTCGTGCTAACGCCGCCCCAACCCTGACTGCAATATCTTACTATTTCGCCTACGGCATAATCTCTGTCCGCCTTGCCGTCGGTACGAGCCGCCGTCTGGTCGATGATAGTCGGCGCGGGAAGCGCTTCTTTAAGCTTATAGATCTGCGTGCCTATGCGTACGTAATCGTCTTTCGCATGGAGCGAGCCCGTCGTCACTTCCGTGACTGCGTCTATCTTCGCTGCCGCCTGATAGATTTCCTTCGTGCCCGTAATACCTACTTTGCCGTTCGCTTCGACTGCAACCGAAGGATCGTAGTATGCGGTCACGGGTACCCAAGTATTGAGAGTGTAACCCGCATAGTAATCCATAAGGTCGGCAAACGCCTCGGTAACCACAAGTCCGCCGATGTAATTGCCCGAAAGCTCGGTAACCTCATTTTCGTTAAACGCGCCTGCCGCATGAGCCGACGTGAACTTGTAGAATTTCGTGGAAGACGTGCCCGTAACGCCCGTCGTCACCGTCGTAACTCTTACGGTATCGCCTACGGCGTATGCTTTCGTCTCGTCGAACGCCTGTATCGAAGAAACGGGTACGCCGTCTATCGTCGATACGGGAGCCTCGGGGAAAGTTCCGACAAGGTCGCTGCGCGAAAGAAGTCTCTGCTCTTTCGTGAACATCTTGTCTTTCTCGTCTACTTTGCCGTCGCCGTTCCAATCCGCGTCGTTCTTACGAAGAGAATAGTTTCTGCCGTTCTCCTTGCTGAACAGGTTCATTATCTCGTTGTCGGAGAAGTCGTCGAGCGCGAGTCTGCCGCCCGTTTTGCCCTTCTGCGTGGAAACGCCTTGCGCCTCTGTTATCTCGAGTTCGACGCTTTCGGTGTCCTTTGTGCAGTGCGAAGTGTTCGAAGCATAGATGGTATACTTGCCCGCCTCGAGCTCATAGCCCTTAAAGCCGTTGCCGTTTGCGTCGTTATAGTCGTACGACGCCATATCCTGAAGATTTACGGTAAGCGTAAGTCTCTGCGTAGCGCCGGGCTTCAAGTTGTCGGTCTTTGCGTAAGCGACGAGATTTACGTGCGCCTTTTCTATTCCGCCTTCGGTGTAAGGCGCGCTCGAATAAATTTCGACTACTTCCTTACCTGCCTTGCTGCCCTTGTTCGTCACTTCGACAGTGATGTTGAAGGTCTTGACCTTTGCCGGTCTTCCTACGGACGAGGAAATCTCTTCCGCAGTAAGGCTGTCCGTAGACGTGCCGACTATCTTCATTTCGAAGTTCGTATAAGACAAGCCGTAGCCGAACGGATAAACGACGTTGTCGTTGTGCCATGCTTCCGCCTCTGCCGTCGCGTCGGAAGGCGTTCCTTTCGTGAGCTCTTTCGTCGTAGCATTGTACGAATACTTGCCTGCCGCGATGTCCGCATAGACGGTTTCGTAATACTTATAGCCCATATAGATGTCTTCGGAGTAATCGACGCCGTGCATCGTTATGTTGCTTGCGCGCGAGCCATCCTCGAGTATGTACGTGTTGCTGCCCGCGTCGTTCTGCGTGTTTGCCATCGAGTTGTACCAGGTGGGATCGGCTGTAAAGTCGTTGTACCACTCCGCAACGAGCTTGCCGGAAGGATTCCATGCACCCGAAAGGAGCTTGGGTACTGCAGCAAGACCGGTCGTACCGGGACGACCTATCCAAAGAATGGAGTCGATCTCGTCGTCGTCCTCGAGCGTCTTCATTTCCATTGCGTTGGAGGTGTTGAGAATTACGACGACCTTCGTGCAGTTCTTCTTTGCATAAGCTATCATCGCTTTCTCGTTTTCGGTAAGCATCTGATTGTGCTTTACGTCCTTGCCCTGATTGTTCTGCGCAAGACGCTTGTGGGAAGCAGATTCGTCATCCGTCGCCAATTCGCTCGTCGCAACGGGAAGGTCGCTGCCCTCGCCGCCGCCGCGCTTAAGCACGACTACGGCCACGTCTTTCATCGTGCCCACTGCGGTGTCGGCAATGGGATCGACGGCGGGCGTATCGCCCTTTGCGGGAGTTCCGACAACGTCAGTCTCCGTAATGATTTTTTCGTTTACCTTCGTAAAGCCGCCGCTTACGAGGGCAAGCCTAACGCTGCTGAACTCGGTATCTTTATTGTCGACTTTCGAACCGCCGCCCTGAAGCGCGTTTGCCGCAGCGCCGAACACGGTTATGCCCACATCCTTCTTTACGGGAAGAGCGTTTTCCCTGTTCTTCAAGAGAACCGAACCTTCGCCCGTGAGTCTCGTATTGAGATCTCTTGCCGCTTCAAGCGCTTCCGCCTGCGTGTTGAACACGGGGATTGCCTGCCCGCCGTTTGCGGCGAACGCCACGAGCGTTCCCGCAGACGGAGCGACGGCAAGCGACGCTACAAGTACGGGAGCGATGACTTTGGCGAATCTCTTTTTGCCTTGTTTTTTCATTCAAAAACCTCCTAAAAACATTTTCCCTAAAGAACATACGAAAATTTGTTCTTTAAATAACGAGTAAATTATAACACATACCCCCCCCCGCTTGTCAATATTTGTTCATTTTTAGGGTAAAGTTTCTTTATTTCGCTCAGAAATGAACAGAAAATCGCTCGAAATGAGCAAAATCTTTCACGTTTTCGCCCACATTCCTTGACATTTTTCCTCTTTTACACTATAATATGGGATATTGAACAAAGGCACTTTGCAATTTTCTCTGTTGCGGAAGCTTTCACCGCAAACGATTCAACTCATCCGTCGCCGTGTTCGGCAACGCCTCTGCACGGCGCCACCTTCCCTGTCTATGGAAGGCTTTAAGACGGTCACCGCTTCTCTTACGCAAAATCAATAATCCTTAAAAAAGGCTTCCTTAGCAGGGAAGCTGTCACGAACAAAGCGAGGCGTCGCCGCGCGACTGAGTGACTGATGAGTTGGTCACATCTCGGATTCGCCGAAAAGGTCATACACTCATGCAACCATATAATAAAGATTTCAAAATCTTGGCGCAAAATCTACGAAAATCCATGACGCGCCAAGAACGCAAATTATGGTATGAGTTTTTAAAAGACTGCGCGCAGACTTTCTACCGCCAAAGAACGATAGAAGATTACATAGTCGACTTCTGTTGTCCGAGTAAAAAAATCATTATCGAACTCGACGGCTCGCAGCATTACGAAGACGCAGGAATGTTGTCCGATAGAAAGCGCGATTCTCGCCTTTTCGCACTCGGATACACTGTTCTGCGCTATAGTAATCGCGATATAGACAAAAATTTCGAAGCCGTTAAACAAGATATACTAAACCGTATGGATGCTATCTGAAAAAAGGAGATTCTACACTTATGTCGCTGACGGGCAGACAATCGGAAATTCTCGAATATTTGAAAACCAACAAGCACGCAAAGATACACGAGCTTTCCAAAAAGCTCTATTGCTCGGACGCAACAATAAGACGCGACCTTTCGGAAATGAAAAAGCTCGGCATATTGGAGCGCGATCACGGCGGCGCTATAATTCTCGACACGGCGGACGAGGTCTCTATTTCCGTGCGCTACGGACAAAACGCGCAGGACAAAAAAGAGGTCGCCATGCTCACGCAAAGACACCTTCCCGATTTTAAGGTGGCGTTTTTCGACAATTCCTCCACCTCGCTTACACTCGCCATGAATATGAATCTCGATTTCAGAACCGTCGTCACCAACGGCGTTATGCTTGCGCTCGAGCTCGCAAAGCGCGAGGACGTGACGGTAATCATGCCCGGCGGAAATCTTCTGTACAATACGAATTCTCTTACGGGCGCGCTTGCGACGCGTATGCTCGACGATATGCACTTTGACCTCATGCTCGCGTCCTGCACCGCGATTTCCGCAGACGGCGTTTATGAAAATTCCCTCAATCAGTCCGACATAAAGCGAACGGTTTTAAAGCGCAGTACGAATGCCGCGCTTCTTGTCGACAGAACGAAATTTTCGCTCACGGCGACGCACCGCACCTCTTCCCCCGCAGACTTCGACGTGATCTTCACAAACGCGCCGCAAAGCGTTACGGCTCCCGTCCGAGACATAAAGGGCGTACGCATAATATCCTCGGCGAAAGAAAAGAAAGCATGAGGAGTGCGCCTTTTTAGGAAAAGTCGTACCAAAAAATCTTTTACACCTTTTTTCGAAAATGCGTTCGAAAAACAGCAATATGCTTTTTAGAAAACCACAGAAAATGTTTCTGCGCCTTTTTAGGAAAAGTCGCGGCGAAAAAGATAAAGGGAGAGGAACTTTCGACTGTTCCTCTCCCTTTTAAATCACTCTACTTTAGCCGAGGGATACGTAACCCGTATTGCGCTCAGCCGAGCAAGCGCTTGATAGCGCGTAGCGAACGCCACGAGCCGCAAGACGAGTACGCTTATACAACTTCGGAAAATTATGTTTTTGACAGATCCACAACCACCTTCAAATACTTCTCGGGAATTTTCGCCATATCCTCGAGTACCGTTCCCATCTGCGAAAAAGAGATCTCACGGGAAATGAGCGGCAAAACGCCTACGCTTTTGTTGGCGAGCATATTTATGGCGCTTCTCATATTCTTACCCATGGAACTTTCGCCGTAAACGACAAGCTGACGGTTTACGACGGCGCGAAAATCGGCGTTAAGCTCCTGTTCCGAATCCGAAATACCGACGGTCATTCTTCCGCGCTTGCGGCAAAACTCGAATGCGCGAGTAAGAGGGATAATGCCGGGAGCCATATAAGCGCAGGTCTCCGCAATGCGTCCGCCCGTAAGCGAAAAAACTTTCTTGTACGCATCGCTCACTGTCGTATCCACCGTATAATAGATGCCGAGCGACGATGCAATGTCGAGACGGTCGCGCCTGACGTCTATGAGAATGGGCACCGCCTGGTAATACATCGCCACTTGCGCAAGAATAATGCCCGTTACGGACGCGCCTATAATGGCAATATGTTCGCCCTTTTCGAGCTCAAGCTTGCCTATTATGCTTATGGCCGTTGCGATATGCTCGAGAAACATAGCTTCGCTGTCGTCTATACGCTCGGGCAATTTATAGACATCGCCGCTGTTTACGACGGCGAAGTCGGTCATAAAACCGTCCTCGGAAAGTCCGTATTCGAGCTTGCTTTCGCAGTTTTCGCTTCTGCCCTGATTACATTCGATACAATTACCGCAGCCCCTGTACGGCGAAAGAGCCACCTTATTGCCTCGGACGACGTTCTTGACGTTCTCGCCGACCTCGGACACCATGGCTACGCAATGCCTGCCGGGTATTATAGGAAGCTTAGCCGTGCGCTTTCCCTCATAGATGAGGTTGTCGGAGTGAGTGATTGCCGTCTTAAGAACCTTTATCTTGACGCAATCGGGACCGACCGGCTGTGACGGAAGTTCGTCAAGTCTTATGTCGTTTGCTCCGTAAATTCTCCATGCCTTCAAAACGCCATCCCCTTTCGGCTCTGTCAAGCCGCAGTGAAATATATTTGCAAATCATATATATTGTATCACTTTTCGCATATTTTTTCAAGCGTTTGCAATATGCGGTTTTTGCGTATTTTTCGCACAAAAATCGAGTTTAAATATTTTCCAACAAGTCCGCAGCCGCGGAAATGGGCAGCACGTCGGCTTTTTCCGTGAGTCCGCCGTCGCAAAGCGCGGTAAGCTCGGGATCGAGCGGCAAACGCGCAAGAAGCTTTATGCCGAAGCTTTCGGCGGTCTCGGCGGCATGGCTTTTGCCGAAAATATCATGACTCTTGCCGCAATCGGGGCACGTAAAGTAACTCATATTTTCTATGAGTCCCAAGACGGGTACGTTCATGAGATTTGCCATTTTAATGGCTTTTGCGACTATCATATTCGACAGCTCCTGCGGAGACGTTACGATGATCACTCCGTCCACGGGCAGAGATTGAAACACCGTGAGCGCAACATCGCCCGTTCCCGGCGGCATATCGACGAACATATAATCGACGTCGTTCCATATGACGTCGCTCCAAAATTGCTTTATCGCCCCCGCGATCACGGGTCCGCGCCATATGACGGGATCGGTCTCGTTTTCGAGCAGCAGGTTCACGCTCATAACCGCCATGCCGCCCTTCGTCATCACGGGGAAAATTCCCTCGTTCGAACCGAGCGCCTTATCCTTTATTCCGAAAAGCTTGGGTATGCTCGGACCCGTAACGTCCGCGTCGAGAAGAGCGACTTTTTTGCCCTTCTTTTTCATGGCGCACGCAAGCAGCGACGTCACCGTCGACTTGCCTACGCCGCCCTTGCCGCTTATTATTCCTATTACTTTCTTGATATTCGAAAGAGCGTGAGGCTTTGCCTTGATTTCTCTTTCGTCGCAGCTTTCGCCGCAGTTGTCGCAATCGTGATTGCACGCCATACTTTACTTTCTCCTTTCCTTTCCATAGGTCTTGTCTTAGCTTGCGCATTATTCTCCGAAAAGCTCGCAGTCAGTCGCAAAATACTCTCTTTTTATCTTCCCGTCGTCCCCGAAAACTACGCCCTCTTTCTCGAGCAGAGCACGCTGTACGCTCTCTCCGCCGAAAGCAAACGCAGGCGCCGTCCTTCCCTCGCGGTTGACCACCCTGTGGCAGGGCACGACTCCCGGGCGCGGATTGACGTGGAGCGCCCATCCGACCGTCCTCGACGCACGCGGCGAACCGACGGCACGCGCTATCTGCCCGTAGGACGCGACCTTGCCGCGCGGTATGCGTTCGACAGCCGAATACACCGCCTCGAAAAATCCGCTCTTTTCGCTCATCTTACGACCTCCTCTATGACTGCGCCGCCCAAGGCTCTGTCGCCGACATAGAGCGCAACATACTGTCCCTCGACCGCAGCGCGTTGTCTCTGTTCGAATTCGACGAAAAGCTTGCCGCCCTTTTCAAGCGTGACTTTTGCGCGCTGTCGCGGCTGACGATAGCGGATCTTCACGTCGCACTCGAGGCTGCCGTTTCCGAAGTCGAAGTCGCCTATTATATTTACCTCGCCCGTCCTTACGCCGCGAGAAAGAAGCTCCTCGCCCTCTCCGCACGAAACGACGAGCACATTGTCGGCGAGGTTCTTTTCCACTACATACCAGCGGCTCTCCTTTTCGCCTTTGATCCCGCCGATGCCGAGCCCGCGCCTCTGACCCAAAGTATAATACATAAGTCCGTCGTGCCGTCCGACGGTTTTTCCCGAAGTGTCGCGGATCTCGCCGCCGATCGCGGGAAGATATCCTTGAAGAAACTTCTTGAAATTTCTTTCGCCTATAAAGCACACGCCCGTGGAATCTTTCTTTTTCGCCGTGACGAGTCCTTCTC
The DNA here is from genome assembly GCA_910587445.1 of uncultured Christensenellaceae bacterium. GTDB lineage: Bacteria > Bacillota > Clostridia > Christensenellales > Pumilibacteraceae > MGBC157735. The sequence goes on along the minus strand of CAJULE010000001.1, from coordinate 48,953 downwards.
TTTCGGCGATTTCCCGCACCTGCTCCTTTCTCATAAGAGCAAGCGGAAAGACGACCTTTTCGAGCGCCTCGGTCTTTACACTATTGAGAAAATACGTCTGATCCTTTCCCGAGTCCGCTGCTTCCAACAGCTGCGCGCCGCCCTCTTCGTGCGATATGCCGCAGTAGTGCCCCGTAGCCACATAGTCCGCCCCGAGCATTTCGGCATAGTGCGTAAACGGCTTAAACTTTATCTCGCGGTTGCACAACACGTCGGGATTCGGCGTCCTGCCCTTTTTGTATTCCTCGAGAAACACCTCGAACACGTTCTTCATATACTGCTCGGAAAAATCGACGGAATAGTACGGTATGCCTATTTTTCCGCACACGCCTATGACGTCCTGCCAATCGCTTGCCGACGTGCAGACTCCGCCATCTTCTTCCTTCCAATTGTTCATGAAAAGCCCTATGACGTCCGCGCCCGCCTTCTTCAAAAGAAAGGCGACGACCGAGCTGTCCACTCCGCCGCTCATGCCGACGACAACGCGCCTGCCCTTGAGTCCGTCGACGTCGACGCCTGCGCCGCGCCCACGGAAAATATCGTCAAGTTCCATTTACTTGTCTCCTTTCCGCATACGCCTATATGCGCAGATTGCTCTCCGGTCCGAGGTCGAGCCCCGCAAGGTTTACGCCCTCGCGCGCCGAGAAGAAGGCGCGCACGGCGACCATAGCCGCATTGTCCGTGCAGTATACGGGAGACGGCATAAGCACCTTAAAACCGTTCTTCTCTCCCGCCTTTCTCATCTCCTCGCGAAGAGCGCTGTTCGACGCAACGCCGCCGGCAATCACGACCGTTTTTGCTCCGCTCCGCCGCGCCGCCTCGACGACCGTATCGACAAGAGGTTCGATAGCCGCCGCGGTAAACGACGCGCATATGTCCTCTATCGGAAGGGTCTCGCCTTTCTGCCTTGCGTTGTGCACATAGTTGACGACTGCCGTCTTGAGTCCGCTGTAACTCAGTTTCCCGAACTCATGCGGCTTTTTCTTCTTGCAAAAATCTATAACGGGACTGCCGAGCCGAGCAAGCCTGTCCACATTCGGTCCGCCCGGATAGCCGAGTCCTATGAGCCGCGCGACCTTATCGAACGCCTCGCCTATCGCGTCGTCCGTAGTAGAGCCGACAAGCTTATAGCGGTTGTAGCCCTCGACCTCTACTATGCTCGTATGTCCGCCGCTCGCGACAAGCGCGAGAAAGGGCGGCGAAAGCTCCTTATGCTCTATGTAGTTCGCGCAGATGTGCGCTTCGATGTGATTGACCTTTATAAGCGGTTTGTTCGCCGCATATGCAAGCGCTTTTGCCGACGACACGCCGACAAGCAGCGCGCCTATCAGTCCCGCGCCGTACGTCACACCGATCGCGTCCACATCCTTAAGCGACATTCCCGCCTCTTTAAGTGCCTCGTCTGCCACGGCGGGCAAAGCAAGAGTGTGATTGCGCGAAGCGATCTCGGGCACCACTCCGCCGAAACGGCGGTGAATCTCTATCTGCGAAGAAATGACGTTCGAAAGTATCCTGCCGCCCGCATAAACGGCGGCGGCGGTTTCGTCGCATGAACTCTCTATGCCGAGAACGACGGTATCCTCTTTTCCCGCGAGAGCTTCGAATTTTTTCCTCACGTCCATTTTTAAGCCTTTCTCAAATAGTCGAATATGAATTCTTCGATTCCGCCGTTCATGACCGATTGCACGTCGGGCTCTTCATACCCCGTTCGGTGATCCTTTACGAGCGTGTAGGGCTGGAACACATAGGAGCGTATCTGACTGCCCCATTCGATTTTTTTGATTTCGCCCTTTATTTCGCTTGCCTTTTCCGCGTTTTCGCGCTCGCGCATTTCTACGAGCTTGCCCATGAGCATCTTCATTGCCGTCTCGCGGTTTTGGATTTGACTGCGCTCGTTCTGGCACTGCACCACTATGCCCGTGGGCAAATGCGTAATGCGTATGGCGCTGTCCGTCTTGTTTACGTGCTGACCGCCCGCACCGCCGCTCCTGTAGCGATCGATACGCAGCTCGTCGGGATTTATCTTTATCTCCGTCTCGCCTTCGATTTCGGGCATGACCTCGAGAGAGGCGAACGACGTATGTCTGCGCGCATTGGAATCGAACGGCGAAATGCGTACAAGTCTGTGCACGCCCTTTTCCGCCTTGAGATAGCCGTAGGCATTTATGCCGCGCACGGCAAAAGTGACGCTCTTTATCCCGGCTTCTTCGCCGTCGAGACAATCGAGCTCGTCTATCGCAAAGCCCTTTTTCTCGCCGTACATACGGTACATACGGTACAGCATGGAGACCCAATCCTGCGCCTCCGTTCCGCCCGCGCCCGCATGGAGTGTGAGTATCGCGTTGTTGCGGTCGTATTCACCCTTTAAGAGGGTCTGCAAATGGAAGTCCTCGATATCCGTGTCGAGCGATAAAAGCGAACTCTCTATTTCCGCGACTATACTCTCGTCACTCTCCGCTTCGGCAAGCTCGATAAATTCGCCCGTGTCCTTAAGGCGCGACGTGAGACCTTCGACAAGGGCGATTTTCGTATCGAGATACTTTGCTTCGCTTCCCACGGCTTGAGCTCGCTTCAAATCGGAATAGAGGTCGGGAGACTGCTGCTCCTTTTCCACCTCCGCTCGGCGGTTTTTGAGCGCGGACAAATCGACAGCCGCCGCGCAACTGTCGAATTTATCCTTGAGCTCCTTATATTTACTCTTTATGTCGTCGAGTATAAACATTTCGTCATCCTATGCGCCGTGGTCCTTATCCCAACAGCAGTTCTTATACTTCTTGCCGCTGCCGCACGGACAGGGATCGTTTCTTCCGAGGTCCTTTCTCTTGTCGTTGACGACCGTCTTGTTCGTCTTTTCGGTGGCACCGCCCGCACTCGTAGAAACGATTTCCACCCTTGCCTGCTCGCGCTTGGGCGCGTTTTCGATGTTGACGCGCATCATAAGAGCAACCGTCTCTTCCTGTATGCGGTCGATCATGTCGTCGAACATCTCGAAGCCCTCGCGCTTGTAAGCGATTACGGGGTCCTGCTGACCGTACGCCTTAAGTCCTATGCCGCGGCGAAGCGCGTCCATGGCGTCGATGTGGTCCATCCACTTGTTGTCGACTACGCGGAGAAGTATGACGCGTTCTATCTCGTCGAAGTCTATGCCGAGCTCCTTCGCCGTGTCTATCTTCTGATTGTAATACGTCATCATGCCGCCGTAGATCTGTTCCTTGATCTCCTCGAGCGCCCAGCGGCTGAGCCTTTCTTCGGTGAGGAATACGGGGTCGCCGGGTATGAGCTTTCGCTCGATTTCCTTGTTGAGCTCCTCCCACTCCCATTCGTTCCAGTCGGTCTTGGGGTCGGTGTAAGCGTCGACGACAATGTTGATCCTGTCGCGTATCATCTGATCTATCTGATCGTGCACGCTCTCGTCCATGAGCACCTTGTTGCGCTCGGTATAGATTATCTCGCGCTGCTTGTTCATTACGTCGTCGTACTCGAGGACCATTTTACGTATGGAGTAGTTTCTGCCCTCTATGTTGCGCTGCGCGTTCTCTATCTGACGGGTCAAGAGTCCCATGGCAAACGGCGTATCGTCGTCTATCTTGAACATTTCGGCGATCCTCTTCATTCTGTCGCCGCCGAAAAGGCGAACTACGTCGTCCTCCATGGAAAGATAGAACACGGACGAGCCTATGTCGCCCTGACGACCGGCACGGCCGCGAAGCTGATTGTCTATACGGCGCGACTCGTGGCGTTCGGTGCCGATTATGCGCAGACCGCCCACCGCCTTTACCTGTTCTTTTTCCTCGTCCACTCCGACCTTATACTCGTCGTAAAGCTTCTTGTAAAGCGCGCGCGCCCCGAGGATTTTGGGGTCGTCCGTATTGAAGTACGACGTTGCGTCGGAAATTTCCTCTTCGGAAATGCCCTCTTCCCGCATCTTCTTCTTTGCGAGGAATTCGGCATTGCCGCCGAGCATGATGTCGGTTCCGCGGCCCGCCATGTTCGTCGCGATCGTGACCGCGTGCAGTTTGCCCGCCTGAGCGACTATTTCCGCTTCCTTCTCGTGGTTTTTCGCGTTGAGAATTTTGTACGGGATCTTCTTGAGCATCGCGGCGAGCTCCTCGCTCTTTTCGACGCTCGTCGTGCCGACAAGCACGGGCTGACCTCTGCCGTAGCATTCCTCGATGTCCGCAACGACCGCGCGAAGCTTGCCCGCAACCGTCGTGTAGACCTGGTCGTTTTCGTCCACTCTCTGCGGCGGAAGATTGGGCGGAATGATTACGACGTCGAGCCTATATATGCCGCGGAATTCGGCTTCCTCGGTCTTTGCCGTACCCGTCATGCCCGAAAGCTTGCCGTAAAGGCGGAAGTAGTTCTGGAAAGTAATGGTCGCGAGCGTCTTATTTTCGTTCTGTATGCGGACTCCTTCCTTTGCTTCTATTGCCTGATGAAGTCCCTCGCTGTAGCGACGGCCTATCATGAGACGACCGGTAAATTCGTCGACGATTATGACCTCGCCGTTGCTGACGATGTAGTCGGAATCGCGCTTCATTACGTAGTGCGCGCGTATGGCGTTGTTTATATAGTGGTTGAGCTCGGTATTTTCAATATCCGTGAGGTTTTCGACGCCGAAATATTTTTCCGCTTTCGTCACGCCGTCGTCCGTGAGGTTGATCGCCTTTTTCTTCTCGTCTATCTCGTAGTCGAGTTCCTTTTTCAGCGTGCGGGCAAATCTGTTCGCCGCAATATACATATCGCTCGACTTCGTGCCCCTGCCCGAAATTATGAGCGGCGTGCGCGCTTCGTCTATAAGAATGGAGTCGACCTCGTCGATTATGGCATAGTTGAGATCGCGCTGGACTTTTTCGCTCTTTCTTATGACCATGTTGTCGCGAAGATAATCGAAGCCGAGCTCGTTGTTCGTTGCGTACGTAATGTCGCAATTGTAAGCCGCGCGCTTTTCGTCGGGCTTCATGCCTGCGACGGCAACGCCTACCGTGAGACCGAGATAGCGGTGGACCTTCCCCATCCACTCCGCGTCGCGCTTGGCGAGATAATCGTTTACCGTAACGATGTGCACGCCCTTGCCCGTAAGCGCATTGAGGTAAGCGGGAAGAGTCGAAACAAGCGTCTTTCCTTCGCCCGTTCTCATCTCGGCGATTCTGCCTTGATGCAGACATATGCCGCCCATGAGCTGTACATGGAAGTGCCGCATACCGAGCACTCTCGTCGCCGCTTCGCGCACTACGGCATACGCTTCGGGGAGTATGTCGTCGAGCGTCTCGTAGTTCTCCTTAAGGCGACGTCTGAACTCCGCCGTCTGAGACTTTAGCTCTTCTTCCGACATTGCCGAATACTTGTCCGCAAGAGCCTCTATCTTGTTTGCGAGCGCATTGAGTTTCTTGACGTGGCGACGGTTGTCGCTGCCCTTTATAAACGAAATCAATCCCATAAATTGTCTGTTGCCTCCGAATTGTTTATATGATAGTATCTGCCGAGGAACTTGCAAAAGCTTGTCCATTCTCCGAGAAGGACAAGCAGCCTTTCCAAAGACGCGGCTTCGTTCCCTTCCGGCAGTGTGAAATCCACGAAAAATATATAGTCGCCGAGCCCGCTTTTAGACGGTCTCGACTGAATGTAGGTCATGTTCATGCCGCAGACTTCAAAGACCTTCAGCACGCTCAAAAGACCGCCGGGACGGTTCTTTGCCGCAAATATGACCGAAGCGCGGTCTCCACTGTCTGCGACGCGTGTCGAAAGCAGCAGAAAGCGCGTAGCGTTGCTCGCATAGTCCTCTATGTGCGAGAACAGTTCCTTTTGCCCGCGCGCGGGCATTGCCGCGACTGCGGCTTTTTCCTTCGTGTCGAGAAGTTTGAGCGCCCGACTCGTCGAATGTACGGCGATCTGCTCCGCACTGCCGACATTGCCCGCAAGCCATTTTGCACACTGCGCAAGCGCCTGCGGATGAGAATACACCTCGCGAATGTCGGCAAGCGTCGCGCCCTCTTTTACGATAAAGCCGTGATGCACCGCTCTCGCAGTCTCCGCGCGTATGAAAAGCGGAAAGTCGAGCAGCACGTCCGCCGTAGACGTGACCGAACCTTCGACGCTGTTTTCGACAGGCAACACGCACATATCGCATTCGCCGTTTGCCGCAGCCTCCGCGACCTCTCTTGCCGTGCGATAGCCGATACACTCGGTTTTTTCGCCGCAAAAGACCTTACACGCGGCATAGGTATGCGAATATTCGTCGCCGAGGAAAGCCGTTTTCACTTCAGCACGTTCTCCGCCTGCTCGCGCGTCGAACAGTTTCGGACTATCGCGCTTACCGCTTCGCCGTCTATTTCGCGCAATCTGTCGAGAAGACTCCAATCCATGCCGCCGGACTTAACGGAGCTCTGCTTGAAATCCACGGCAACGTCTCCGCGGGTCGCTTTGAAACGCACGGACGCGTCGCTTACGGATTCCGCCGTCTTGAATGCGCGCCTTTCCATTATGTCCTCGTTTGCCGACGCAAACACGGTTATGCTGCCTTTTTCGAGCGCGCAAGCCGCGCCCAATATTCTGCGGACGAGATCGAAATCCGCTACGGCTTCGAGATTGTCTACGATAAGGGCGACGTCTTTGCCCTCTTCCGCCATTCTGAACGCCGCCTCGCAAATCATCTCCGCGGCATAGCGCGCGCACTTTTCCGGAATGTCGAACGAACACGCGCTTCCGCCCTTAAGCGCGTCGATTTCGGCTTCGCGCTCGGGTAAAGCGTTCAAGAACAGAGCGAGCACCTCGAGGTTTTTCGCCTCGAGAGAGGTCGCGAGTCTCAAAGAAAAATCGGTCAGCGAGCAATCGCTTCCGTGCGAAAGAAATATTCTCGAACCGTATGCTATGGGAGCCGCAAGCGCGAACGAGCGAAGCGCACTATCGGACGACCATATGTCCATAAGGCGAGTCGGACGCTTGCGCTCGGAATGAAAAACGTCCGCCGCGCGGTGGTCGGAAAGCTGTCTGCCGTTCACCTTCATAAGGTGAGCCACGACTCCGGGCGCGCCGTCCTTACCCGCGATATAATCGCCCTCGAGCTTGTCTCCCATTTCGAGCTTTGCACCCAAAACGAAGCTTTGCGAAATAAACAGATCGTCCTCTTTCGGAAGGAACTTTCTCGACACTATGCCGTCTCCGCCCGAGTACGGACGAAACCAACCGACGAACTTTTCCACCTCTGCGTGCTTGGGAAGCTGTTTGAACGGACCGTACTTGCTCCTTTCCTCTTCCGGCACGAGAGATTTGTTTATTATTCCGGCACGCGCACGCGGCGACATAAGTTCGGCGGGCGTCTTGCGCCTGCTGTCTATCTCCTGCAATCTGTCGAAAACGGCATTTTCAAGCGCCTCTTTGGTATATGTCGTAGGGGCGCGAACGCCGATTTCTTTGGCAAATTCACGCAAATCGGAAATGGGTATAGCTCGTATTTCCGCCATAGTGTAAATCTTGAATTCCATGCCCGCATACCTCCGTCGCGCAAATAATTTTAAAGAGTCATTGAATATTATAGCTTATTGCGAGTCAAAAAGCAAGTATTTGACCCACATATGACCATGCTCATGCCATATTTCTCAAAAAACGATAAAAATACGTAAAATCGGACAAGCGAGACTTTTTACACCTAACTGCCTCTTATATCCAAGACGTCCGTACAAAGACTTTCCGCGAATTCCCGCTCGTGACTGACGAGAAGAAGCGCCCCCTTATAGGCGGCAAGACCTTCTCTGAGCGCGTCTTTGGCGCGTATGTCGAGGTGATTCGTAGGCTCGTCCAAAATGAGCAGATTGGTCGGCGTATTCTTGAGCACCGTAAGCTTTACGCGCACTTGCTCGCCTCCGGAAAGCTTGTGTATGGGCTTTACCGCAAGGTCGTTTTTGATTCCCGACGATGCGAGCGTAGTACGTATCTGTTTGGAATCGAGTTTTGCAAGCCTGTCCGAAACGTACGAAACGGCGTTTTGCATACTGTTTCCGAAATTCGGTTCCTGCTCGATGTACCCTATCTTTATCTGCGGATGGAACGAAAACGTGCCGCCGAGCGCTTTCAAAAATCCCGTCAGAGTCTTGACGAGCGTCGTCTTTCCCACTCCGTTCGTTCCGCGTATCCAAAGCTTGCTCTCCGACCCCATATGAAGAGACATGGGCGGCAACAGAGGCTCGCCGTAGCCTATAAGGAGTTCCCTGACGTCGAGAAGGTCTTTGGTGTGAAGCTCGACATACGGAAACGAAAAAGTCGCGTCGTATATTACGGTCGGCTTTTTTATGATATCCAGCTTTTCGAGCTGTTTTTTGCGGGCGTTCGCCATGCCCGCCGTCGCGGCGCGCGCACTGTTGCGGTTTATATACTCCTTCATCTTCTCTATCTCGCGCTGCTGACGGAGATAGCTCTCTTCGTACTGCTTTGCGTTCTGCTCGCGTTGGGCGAGATAGGACGTATAGCCGCCGCTGTATTTCTTCATTTGTCCGTTTTCTATTCCTATTATCCCCTTGCACACCTTGCCGAGAAAATCGGTGTCGTGAGAGATGACGAGAAACGTCCCCTTGTAGGCGTTCAGATAGTCCTCGAGCCAGGAAATGTGCTCGATATCGAGAAAGTTCGTAGGCTCGTCGAGAAGCATCAGATCGGGCTGTTCGAGCAAGAGCCTCGAAAGCATGAGCTTTGCTCTCTGTCCGCCCGAAAGCTCGGATATAGGCGTATCGTACCCGAACGCCCCGACGCCGAGCCCGTTCGCTACTTTTTTGACCGTGGAATCGAGATCGAAAAATCCCGCGTCCGTCAGTCTTTCGAGCATGGAATTGCTCTTTTCGATGAGCTTTTCGAGCTCCGCTCCTTCGGTTTCGCCCATGCTTTCGTACAGCTTTTCGAGTCGGGCGTTCATTTCGTAAAGGTGCGCAAACGATTCGAGAAGATATTCCATTACGCTTTTCGAACGGTCTATATCCGCGTGCTGGTCGAGATAACCGCGCCGAAGCGACGAATTCCACTTAACGACGCCCTCATCCTGCACGAGCCGTCCCGCAAGAATGTTTATAAACGTAGACTTTCCCGCACCGTTAAGACCCACAACACCGATATGCTCTCCGTTCATAACGCAGAGCTCTGCCTTGTCGAACAGCACTCTGCCGTCGAACATATGGGTCAAATCTTTTATTTCGAGTACGCTCATGTAAACTTATTTCCTCGGTCTATCTGTCCTCGCGGGTTATGCTTATGACTCGTTTCGAGCCGCCCGCCGTAACCGTCAAAAGTCGCGAAGAATCTCTGCGCTCGGCAGGTACGGTTTTTCCCGTTTCCTCGTCGTAAACATAGCTTTCCATAAAATCGAAACCGCCGTCCTCACGGTATGGCACAAACGTGACGTGCTTTAAAATAACTCTGCCGCGAGCGTTCATGATCTCCCTTTCGCCCGTATTCGTCATGCCCATTGTGAGACCTTCCGTGCACTCGAGCTCGTAATATATGTCGCTTATGCGCGCACCCGAGAAATCGGCTTGGAAAAACGATTGTCCGCGCACGTCCTCGCCGTCCACGCTTGCAATGACGAAGCCGTCGTGAAGCCGCATCTGCTTAAAGGCGGGAGACAGCGTAACTCTTCCGTCGCTTATGATGCCGCAAAGCCCGCTCCCCGTGTCTCTGAACGTAAACGTATCGCGACCGCGCTCGACTATTTCCATCGGACCGGAAATATAGCGCGTCTCGGTTATGTTTCCGTCGTTGAGGTTGACTATAGTCATGAAGCTTCCGGACACGGCAACCGCATATTTGTTCCTGAGACCGAAATATATTTCGTCGTATTTCAGTTTCAGTTTTCTGTCTTTGGTCACGACGTTTATTCCCTCGCTGCCGTAGACGACGATCTGCGTTTCCGAGACTATTACCGAGTCGCCTTCCCTGTGGGAGTACTCGCCGGCAAACCCTCCGTTCTTCGCATAAAACTTATATTCCGCTCCGTCCTCGCCGTCCGTAACGGCGGCATAGTAATTATCTTCATTCGTGCACTTTACGATTGAAACCAAAGCTTCCCTATCCGTTTCGAAAGAGCCGCGCGGCATTGTGACGAATTTTTTACCGTCCTTTATCTCCGCATATACGGGTAAAAACGCGTCTATGACTTCGGCGTCCGTCATCTTGTTTTTGCGGTCGGTCACTTCGAAAAACGAGTCGAATATGACGGTGCCGTCCTTGTGCGACTGCGTCACTATGCGCGAAGCCGTGCGCTCGTCGTTTGATACGACCGCCGTCACGTTCTCGAGTCGAGCCCTCCACTCTCCGTCCTCGTACGCGTATATCTTGCCGTCCGCGAGAAGAAAGTCGACTTCGACGGTATACTGCGCGCGGTTCTTTTCCTTTTCGCGGCAAAGCGTGACGACTTCCATTTGTATTGCCTCGATACGACTGCACTTATCGTCGAACGCAATCAAACCGCCGTCGCTATGTTTGAAAAAAACATGGACGTTGCCGCCGAGAATTTCTTTATCGTATCGCTTTGTAAGCATAGAAAGCGAATTTCCGCCGAAAAACGAATACTCATTGTATCCGATTCTTATGACGGCGACATTGCCGTCCGTAAGTTCTATACGGGAATCGAGCGGCGCCATAAAACTTTTGCCGCTTTCGAGCGTATAAGTAATCGCACTCTCCTCGCGTTCTCTTATCACCGCATGAGAGCCGACGACGATATATCCGTCACCATCGTTCTCGGCGGGCAAAACGCCGTCCAAAACGGAAGCTCGCGTAAGGCTGAAATCGTAAGTCACGGGGTTGTCGCCCTTTACGGTCAGAAAGCCGTCGGAAGCGACGAAATCCGCCTTTATGTCGAACGGAAGTTCTTTCTTTTCGTACTTTGCGGTATCGACCGCCATATACTTGCCGCTTTCGTCCTTATATACAACGTATTTGTCCCCGTACGCCGCATAAAACGCGGGAAAGTCCTCGGGAAGCAGAGGAGTACCGCTCTCGCGGAAATTGCGGTTCTCGCCGTTTCTGACGGCAAAGTCGTTTTCCCCCACTCGCACGCCCACAAGAGACGACGTCCTCGGAAGGAGCCTGCGATATTCCTGCGTGAACTCGACGATTACAGTGCCCGACGTATCCACGTACCCCCAGCCTCTGCCGTCCGTATTGATAAAGGCAAAACGCCCCTCGTCCTCGACATACTCGAGACTGCCGAACGTGCGAGAAACGGCGCCGCCGTCGCGGTATAACTGCCAACGCCCTCCGCGCATGGCGATGTAGGTGTTGTCATACATGACGTTGTCGACATAATCGAATTCTGCGCCGTAAACCTCGGTTTTTATATCGGTATATAAAAGTGCGAGCGCAACGACCCAAGCTATGGCAGCCATAACTATTACGAATGCCGCTATGCCTATGGTTATCTTTACTTTTCTGCTCAACTCTTTTTTCATATAACCTCTTAAAGCGCGAAAGCGCCGATGTCTTAACCGTACAAAGTTACCTGTTAATTATAACATAATAATCTCGGAATGGCAATAGATTTTTTGCTTTTTTTGTCCCGTGCGTTTTCCGCGCATAAATTTGCCTGACTTTAGGGATAGCTAATATGGGAGGACTTTGTATGTTCGGAATAAAGCCCGTACTTTGGGTGCTTATAAATTCGTTTGTTTCGTTTATATATCTGTTTATTATATCCAAAATTTTGGGTAAAAAACAGATCGCTCAATTGGAATTCATAGATTACACGGTCGGCATTTCTCTCGGCTCGATTGCCGCGCAAATGTCTACGGACTCCGAAACGCCGTTTTACTACTATCTCATCGCAATGTCGGTGTTCTTCCTGCTCGCACTCCTTGTCGCGGTGGTAGGACGCAAAAACACTTTCCTCAAACGTCTTTTAAAGGGAAAGCCCTCGACGCTCATATACGACGGACAGATAAACTATAAGGAGCTCAAAAAGAACAAAATAGACGTAAACGATCTGCTTTCCATGCTGCGCGAAAAGGAATTTTTCGACATCGCCGACGTAGCCTATGCCGTGTTCGAACCGAGCGGCGAACTGTCCGTTCTTCCAAAGGGAGAAAACGCGCCCGTCACGATAAGCGACGTTGCGCCCGATAAAATCGAAAAAGCCTCCCTGACGAATATTCTCGTTGCGGACGGCGCCGTCTCGCACTCGGGACTTACCGAATCGAATAAGGACGAAGCTTGGCTGCTGGACAGACTCGGCGCTTCCGACAGATCGGAACTTAAAAAGTATATCCTCGTCACCTACGACGACAAGACCGACAAGATAGAAAAATACGAAAAGGAGTAAGTTCCTTAGTCGAATTCTTCATAACGGTTGCATTGCCGACTCATCAGTCGCTCAGACACTCGCTGCGCTCGCTTTTTTCGCGACAGCTTCCCTGCTAAGCAGGGTGACAAAAAATGAAATGTCATTCTGAGCGCAGCGGAGTGAAGTCGAAGAATCTCTTTTTAATTAAATACCTATAAAAGAAAAACCGCCTTGATTTTCAAAGCGGTTGTGTTATTATATTGAATTATTTCGAAAGTGAAATTACTTAATTATCTTCGAAACGACACCGGATCCGACCGTTCTGCCGCCCTCGCGGATAGCGAAACGAAGTCCCTGCTCTGCGGCGATGGGCGCGATGAGCTTGACGCTTATCGTGATGTTGTCGCCGGGCATAACCATTTCAACGCCCTTCGGAAGCTCTATTGTTCCCGTAACGTCGGTCGTTCTGAAATAGAACTGAGGACGATAGCCGTTGAAGAAAGGAGTGTGACGTCCGCCCTCGTCCTTGGTCAATACGTAAACCTGACCTTCGAACTCGGTGTGCGGGGTGATCGAGCCGGGCTTTGCGATAACCTGTCCGCGCTCGATGTCCTTCTTGTCGATACCGCGAAGAAGTACGCCTGCGTTGTCGCCTGCGGTCGCGAAGTCGAGCTGCTTTCTGAACATCTCGATACCGGTAACGACCGAAGACTTCGTAGCCTTTATACCGACGATCTCTACGGGGTCGCCGAGCTTAAGCTGTCCGCGCTCTACTCTGCCGGTTGCGACGGTGCCGCGGCCGGTGATCGTGAATACGTCCTCGACAGGCATAAGGAAAGGCTTGTCGGTATCACGCGCGGGATCGGGGATCCACGAGTCTACTGCGTCCATAAGCTCGAATACGCACTTGCAAGCGTCGCTGTCTGCATCGCCGTTCGAAGCTGCTTCGAGTGCCTTGACTGCGCTGCCGCGAATGATCGGGGTGTTGTCGCCGTCGAACTCGTACTGAGAAAGAAGATCGCGGATTTCCATCTCGACGAGGTCGAGAAGCTCTGCGTCGTCAACAAGGTCGGTCTTGTTCATGAATACGGCAATCTTGGGCACGCCGACCTGACGAGCGAGCAGGATGTGCTCACGGGTCTGGGGCATGGGACCGTCGGTAGCCGCAACGACGAGGATTGCGCCGTCCATCTGTGCCGCGCCGGTGATCATGTTCTTGACATAGTCTGCGTGGCCCGGGCAGTCGACGTGAGCGTAGTGACGCTTTGCGGTCGAGTACTCGACGTGTGCGGTGTTTATCGTAATACCTCTTGCCTTCTCCTCGGGAGCCGAGTCGATCTGATCGTATCTCATCTTCTCCGAAAGACCTTTTGCGGCAAGCGTCATCGTGATAGCTGCGGTAAGAGTGGTCTTGCCGTGATCGACGTGGCCGATCGTACCGATGTTCACGTGCGGCTTGCTTCTGTCAAACTTAGCTTTAGCCATAATATTGTTATTCCTCCATAAATGATTCTTGAATTTATTTCGGGTTTTAAAGAGCCCGTCTCTTATTAAATTGTCATTGTCCTTCACGAAGTCGGAAAACCGAAAACTTCATGAACCTATTATACTGTATTTTTCGGAATAAGACAACCGTTTTGAGGCACAAAAGTTTTAATTTTTCGTCCTCATGCTTATGACCTTTTCGGCGACGTTCTTGGGAACTTCGCTGTAGTGGTCGAATGTCATCGTATAGTTGCCTCTGCCCTGCGTGCGGGAACGAAGGTCGGTCGCATAGCCGAACATTTCCGAAAGGGGAATTTCGGCACGGATCTCTTGCGAGCCGTTGACCGTCTCCATGCCGAGCAGGTTTCCGCGGCGGGAGCTTACGTTGCCCATGACGTCGCCGAGATATTCCTCAGGAAGTGAGATTTCGACTCTCATTATGGGCTCCATGAGGATGGGACTTGCCTTTCTCATGCCTTCCTTGAAAGCCATCGAACCTGCAATCTTGAACGCCATTTCGGACGAGTCGACTTCGTGGAACGAGCCGTCGTAAACGGTCACCTTGAAGTCCACGCATTCGTAACCTGCGAGCACGCCGCTCATCTTCGCCTCTTTTATGCCGGCGTCGATTGCGGGGATATATTCCTTCGGGATAGAGCCGCCGACGGTCTTGTCCTCGAATACATAGCCCGCCGCGGGTTCGAGCGGCTCCATGTATATCTTGCAGTGACCGTACTGACCCTTACCGCCGGACTGACGAACGTACTTGCCTTCGACGTCGACCTTCTTCGTTATGGTCTCTCTGTACGCGACCTGAGGCTTGCCGACGTTTGCCTCGACCTTAAACTCGCGAAGCAATCTGTCTACGATTATTTCGAGGTGCAACTCGCCCATGCCCGCGATTATCGTCTGACCCGTTTCCTGATCGGTGTAGGTCTTGAACGTCGGGTCTTCCTCGGCGAGCTTTATGAGCGCCATTGTCATCTTTTCCTGTCCCGCCTTGGTCTTGGGCTCTATAGCCACCCTTATGACGGGCTCGGGGAATTCCATGCTCTCGAGAACTATGGGCTTTGCGGGATCGCAGAGCGTATCGCCCGTCGTCGTATCCTTGAGACCGACAAGCGCGCAGATGTCGCCGCTGTGAACTTCCTCTATCTCGCTTCTGTTGTTCGCGTGCATGAGAAGTATTCTGCCTATGCGTTCCTTCTTGTTCTTCGTCGAATTGAGAACGTACGAACCGGAGGAAAGCGTGCCGGAATAGCAACGGAAGAATGCGAGCTTGCCGACGAACGGATCCGCCATGATCTTGAATGCAAGACCGGCAAACGGAGCGCTGTCGCTCGTCTCTCTTTCCTCGACCGTTTCGCCGTCGAGCAGCGTGCCCTTGACGGGAGGAATGTCGAGCGGAGACGGCATATAGTCGACTATAGCGTCGAGAAGCTTCTGCACGCCCTTATTCTTGAACGAGCTGCCGCACGTGACGGGATTTATCTTCATTTCGATCGTGAGCTTGCGTATAGCTTTCTTTATCTCTTCGACCGTGAAGTCCGCGCCTTCGTTTTCGAAGAATCTCTCCATGAGCGCGTCGTCCGCTTCGGCGACGACTTCGAGGAGCTTTGCGCGGTATTCGTCCGCCTGAGCCTTAAGCTCTGCGGGAATCTCCGTCTCGTCCATAGTAGTGCCGAGGTCGTCCGTATAGATGTCCGCTTTCATCGTCACGAGGTCGACAACGCCGACGAACGTGTCTGCGGAACCGATCGGAAGCTGAATAGCAACGGGGGTCGCCTTGAGACGGCTCTGCATCATGTCCATGACGTTGAAGAAGTTGGCTCCCTCTCTGTCCATTTTGTTGACGTACGCAAGACGGGGTACGCCGTACTTGTCCGCCTGACGCCAAACCGTCTCGGACTGAGGCTGAACGCCGCCGCGAGCGCAGAACACCGCAACGGCACCGTCGAGGACCTTAAGCGAACGCTCCACTTCTACGGTGAAGTCGACGTGTCCCGGGGTGTCTATGATGTTGATACGCTTCAAAGGATCGGTCGAGCCGGGACGTCTGTCCACGCGCCACTGGGTGGTGGTTGCCGCCGAAGTTATGGTTATACCGCGCTCCTGCTCCTGCTCCATCCAGTCCATGGTCGCGGCGCCCTCGTGCACCTCGCCTATCTTGTGCGTCTTGCCTGTGTAGAAAAGTATGCGCTCGGTAGTCGTCGTCTTGCCGGCGTCGATATGCGCCATGATACCGATGTTGCGCGTATTTTCGAGTGAAAATTCTCTTGCCATAATCTTGTCCTCTTTCTCTTACCAGCGATAGTGAGCAAATGCCCTGTTGGCTTCCGCCATTCTGTGCATTTCTTCCTTACGCTTTATGGCGGAACCCGTATTGTTGTAGGCGTCCATTATCTCGCCCGCAAGGCGTTCTGCCATCGTCTTTTCGCCGCGTTTTCTCGAGAAAGACACGAGCCAACGAATGGCAAGCGTCTGGCGACGGTCGGGACGGATTTCGAGCGGTACCTGATAGGTACTGCCGCCCACTCTGCGCGCCTTAACTTCGAGCACGGGCTTTATGTTCTCGAGCGATTTCGTAAATACGTCTATCGCCTCGAGATTCATCTTTTCTTTTACAATATCAAATGCCCCGTAGACAATCTGCTGTGCCGTTCCCTTCTTTCCGTCAAGCATTACCTGATTGACGAGCTTTGTGATAACTTTGCTGTTATACACGGGATCGGGCAGTACGTCACGCTTGGGCACACCGCTTCTTCTCGGCATACTTAAATTACTCCTTTATTTGAATTCTGAACAAATTTGCTTGCTTGCAATGGCAAATTTGTGATTGAACAAAAAGGTGAATATTACGCCGCCCTTGCGGCGAAATCGCGTGCGGAGCACGCGGACTCGGAAATCCGAGTCATGCACCTTTTTATTTTTGTAACCGTTTAAGATTACTTCGCGCGCTTTGCGCCGTACTTAGAGCGGGCTTGCTTGCGCTTTGCGACACCTGCGGTATCAAGCGCACCGCGTATGATATGATATCTTACGCCGGGCAAATCCTTCACTCTGCCGCCACGAATAAGCACGACGCTGTGTTCCTGCAAATTGTGTCCGATTCCCGGGATATAAACCGTACCTTCCATCTTGTTTACAAGACGGACTCTCGCGATTTTCCGAAGCGCCGAGTTGGGCTTCTTCGGAGTGGTCGTCGTAACCGAAAGGCATACGCCGCGCTTTTGCGGGTTACCCTCGAGTATGGGGCTCAGAGACTTGAACTCCACCTTTTCGCGACCTTTCCTGATCAACTGGTTAATCGTAGGCATTATTACTCTACCTCCTTATAGTAGTCTTGCCCTCGCCCCTTTAAGCACGCGCATACTGCGCATAAACAAAATAAAGCGAGTGGTCTGCCGCCTGCAAAAGCGGCAAGAAAAATTTACGTGCAAATTGCACGCCTTTGTATTTTACACTATCGCGGACAAAATGTCAAACGATTTGAACAAAGTTTTTCCCGAGCCCGCCCGCCGCGGAAAAGTCCTCTTGCTTTCCCCGCGCAAAAGAAAGCTCCCGACCGTAAAAGAAACCGCCTTTCGGGCTGCGAAAAGCGGTCTCTTTGCTTTGGGGTATGTTCTTAGGGAAAATGTTATTCGGTTTTATCCGCCGCCTTGAGCCCCTTTCTTATCACGAAGAAGCCCCATACTCCGAGTCCGACGGCTGCGATGCAATCGACGGCTATAGTCAGAGCTATCCACCATTCCATGCGGTAACCGACTATTTCTACGTTTACGGAGTTGCTGTTCGCGACGGTGTAGAGGATATTTTTCGACGCCTGTCTGAGAATGGTCAGATCTTCGGCGGACTCGGGATCGGAATCCTGCCACATGAGGTTTGTGAGCGACGCGAGAATGAGGTCGTTGCCCGCATATAGCATCTGACGCGAGAACATGAAGGAGTTGTCGGTCTTATAGTCGCAAATAACGAGACCTCTGAAGCCCCACTCGTCTCTGAGAATTTCGGTCATGAGGCGGTAGTCGCCGCCCGTCCAGCGCGTGCCTATTCGGTTAAACGAGCTCATGACGCCCGTCGTTCCTTCGAACTTCGTTATGCCGTCGGCTTTTGCGGTCGCGACCGAAGCGGGGTCGTCGTTTCCTTTTACGGCGATCTCGAAGGGCTTGAGATAGATTTCGCGCAGTGCCTGCTCCGTGCAATACGTAGCTATACCCGAACGGTGCGTTTCCTGATCGTTGAGAGCGAAATGCTTGAGGTCGGTATAAACACCCTTGATCTTTGCACCGTTCACGACATTCACGGCAAGCTTGCCCGAAAGCACGGGATCCTCGCTGTAGTACTCGAAGTTTCTGCCGGCAAAAGGACTGCGGTGCAGATTTACCGCGGGCGCGTACCAGCCGCTGTACGGAAGACCCGTGCCCGTCTCGTCGCCCCAAAGTCCGTTGTCGCCGACTATCTTGCCCATTCTGTAGGCAAGGTCCTTATTCCAGGTCGAGCCTATGACTATTTCCGTAGCAAACGTCGTATTGCCCTTGTACTGCGAGCTTTTGCCGGGCATGAAGTTGACAAAGCCTATGGGACCGTCGCTTTCGTTCGTGAGGTTTTTGCCTATGCTCTCGATAGCGCTCGTCTGGAATGCGCCGTTGTTTACGAGGTTTATCATGTCCTTATAGGTGAGCTTATCGAGAAGCGCGTCCCAGCGCTCGTCATCGTAATCCACTCTGCCGTTTTCGTCCAAAAGATCCTTGAGCTTCAAGTCGCCGCTCGCACCCGTTACGGGCTTTTCGGTGACCGCGCCGATCAGCGGATTGTTATGCTCGGAGCTTGCAAGCACGTCGAGTTCGGCTATGCCGTCCTCGCTCGTCTTTACCTCGCGTTCGAGCGCGGTAGGAGCTTTCGGGAAAGTGCCCTCGAAGTCCGTCCTCGACATACCCTTTCTCGTCTCGCCGCCCACGACCACGTCTCTGAGGCGGTAAGCCGAATCGAAGAAGTCGTCCGACGTATATCTGTTCACGACCTTCTCGCCCGTTACGGGGTCCTCTTCGAAAAATACGTCCGAAGAAAGACTTACGGTTTCGGAGTCGTAAGCATATCCGTCTATGTGCGAGTTTGCGCTCACGACAAATCTGTAGTCGCCGTGCTCGAGCTCGTATCCTACGATCTCGTTGTCGTTTGCGTCGTTGTAATCATAGGAAGCGAGGTCGTATGCGTCTATAGTAAAGCTCACGGTGCACTCGCTGTTTGTGCCGCTCGTTTCGAGAAGCGGAGTCTTTGCGAAATCTACAAGCTCGACATAGGGCTTTTCTAT
Organism: uncultured Christensenellaceae bacterium; assembly: GCA_910587445.1. Classification (GTDB taxonomy): domain Bacteria; phylum Bacillota; class Clostridia; order Christensenellales; family Pumilibacteraceae; genus MGBC157735. The sequence continues at coordinate 29,856 of CAJULE010000001.1, read as the reverse complement.
TCCGCCGTAGTAGTACGGTTTACTTACGTAAAGCTGCACGACGTCTTTGCCCGCAGCGTCGCCGATGTTTTTGACCTTTACTTCTATAGTGATTTCGCCGTCGTCCAAAGATCCTTCGACTTTGGTTATTTCCTGCGTAAACTTCGTGTACGAAAGTCCGTGACCGAACGGGAACATGACGTTTTCCTCATACCAGGTCGAACCGGGAACAGCCGCGCTCTCTTCGTAGGCGCGCGTTTCGTAATAGCGGTATCCCATGTATATGCCCTCTTCGTAGGACACGAGGTATCTGCCCGCGATCGCCGACTCGTTCTCCATGAAAGCCGAGCCGTTCTTGCCGTCGTTTACCTGCGAATTGTCGCCGAAGTTCTGCCACGTGGGATCGAGAGAATAATCCTTTGCATAGATGTCCACGGTCTTGCCCGACGGATTGACTTTGCCGCTCAGGATATCCCCGAACGCCTGCGCGCCCGTAGTCCCGGGTCCGCCTATCCACAGCACCGCGTCGATTCTCTTGTCGGTCGCCGTATTGTTGTACTCGGCTATGAAGTCGCACTGGAAAGCCGTAAGGGTGTTCAGTACGACTACGACCTTTTCAAAGCGCGTCGTCACCATGTCGAGCAAAGCATACTCGTTGGCGTCGAGCTGAAGATAGTGATTGCCCTCTATGCCGCCGTTATTGACGTTCTGGCTTCTCGGAAGATCCCAGCTCTCTCCGCCGAGACGGGATATGACGACGATCGCCGCATCGCCGTATTCGTTGAACGAGCCTCTCACCTCGGGAGTATAGCGCGAAACGGGCGTCTCGCCTATGTCGAGCGTGGGAGCTGCGCTCGAGCCCTCGGTAAGCGCGGGGCTTTCCGATCTGCCGCTTCCCGACGCGCCGTCGTTTTCGTAGAATTTCTTAAGCACGGGGTTGTATTCGAAGCCGCCCTTTTCGAGCCCGTCGAAAAGCGTGGAAGCTTCCTCTCCGCTTATGCCGCCCGAGCCCGTTCCGCCGAGCACAATGTCGACGGAGTTTTTGCCGAACACCGAAACTTTGGGCTTGTTTCTCACGCTCGGAGACGATACGGGCGTGGGAATGGGAAGTGCGTTTTCCTCGTTGAGAAGAAGAGTGAAACCCTCCTCCGCTATTTCCACGTTGAGTTCGTCTCCCGCCTCTTTGCTCTCCTTTTTGGACGCATAATCGGACTTGTATATCTCCGTGCCGCCGTCCGCCTTTATCGGTCTCGGACCGCCGAGCACCGTCGAAAGTATCGGATACAGCAAAGTGTTTTCGAGCGCCGTAAGCACCACGAGCAGGGCGACGACGAATACCGTCACCGCCGCCCAAACTATGGTCGCGGGGCGCTTTATTATTTTACCGAATTTGTTCATATTACTTTTCCTAACCTCCCCTTACAAGTAAAGATTGTCGAATACGGGGTACCAGTACAGTTCTGCTCCGCCGAGGTTGTCGAGCTTTATGAAGTCGACCATGGGCGCAACCGCCGAAGTCGTTCCGGCAAGCGCACCGTTTGCGTTCGCCGTGACGAGCTCTATGACGTTCATACCGGCGACAAGCGACACGTTTGCGGAAACCGTATACTCGGCGAACGTGGATTTGAACATTCCGCCGCCGCTTATGTCTCTGCCCGTAATGGTTATAGGAGAGTACGAAAGCGCCTTGCCGTTCACGACGAAGCTGTAGGCATTGTCGCCCGTCGGCGCGATCGTGAGCGAGCCCGTATCGAGAATCTCATATCCGAGGCTTGCCGAAAGTTTTACGTTGTCGACCGCCTTATCCGAATAGATGACGAACTTAAGCGTCGCTCCCTCTTTGTACAGATAGGTGACGTAATGTCCGATATGCGACGGCTTCTTGCTGTTGAGCGGGTATTTCTCGGAATGAGTCGTTCCGCCCGTATCGTCCGCCGTGACTATCTGCGCGCCCGTCGCGCTTCCCGAGTAGCCGGGGAAAATTTCCGTCGGGTCGATTTCCGTGTACTCCGCGTCGAATATGTTGGTCTTGACCGCAACCGACTTCCAATGCGCGTAGACGTTGGTCGTGCGTACGGCCTCAAGCGGGAAGACTATCGGTGTTCCGCCCCTTTCGTTCGTGTACCAGCCTTCGAACGTGAAGCCCTCTCTTACGGGCTTGTCTTCCGGTTCTTCGACCTTCGTTCCGCCGTCGACCTTGACCGATTTGAAATTAACGCTCGGCGCGTCGACAAAGTTGTTGCGGAAGCTTATCGTGTACTGCTCCTTTTCCCATATCGCATAAAGAGTGCCGCTCTCGGTCGGCGTGTACGGAAGTTCTATCGCCTCCGTCGCCGTCGGGCTTGTGCCCCAACCCACGAACTTATAGCCCGAGCGCTTGGGCGTTCCGAGCTGTGCCGCCGTAAGCCTGTCTCCCTGCGGCACGTTGAGCGTCGCGCCCTCCGCCGCGTTTTCGTAGTTCATATCGAGCTTTATGTTAAGTATGTCGCCCGTTACCCAGCGCGCATAAAAGGTCACGTGTCCTTTCACGGTGTAGGGGAATACGACTTCCGCGCCGCCGTTTTTGCTCACCTCCCAGCGATAGAACGTATAGTTCGTTCTTTCGGGGTTTTCGGCGGGTCTTTCGACCGTTTTTCCGAACTCGACCTCCTCCACCGTCTTATCTCCGCCGTCGTAATTCTCGTCAAACGTGACGGAGCATATCATCGCCTTCCAATGCGCGTAGACAGTCACATCGCCGCTCGGCGTAAGCGGGAAAGATACCTCGCTTCCGCCCTCGGCTTCGGTATACCACTTGACAAAGTCGTAACCGTTGCGCAAGGGGTCTGCGGGCGCGCTTACGCTTTCGCCTTCGCCGACCGACAGGGTGAGCGGACGCGAAACGCCGTCGTTGTAATCGAACTTGACCGCTATGCCCTCTTCCTCGTACTCGGTAGGACCGCACGCCGAAAACGGAAAGGCAAACAACAGTGCAAGCACGAGAACAAGCGAAAGTACGGCTTTCGATCTCTTTTTCGTTTTCATGTAAACTCCTCCTTAAGAAATTGTTTCCGAAATAACCGAATAGCGACTCCGCGCGAAATATATCACGGCGAAGTCGCTTTCGGTCTGAAAGTCATGCTATGACTTTGTTTTATTACACATCAAGCGTTGCGCCTTTAGTTTGCCGCTCTCCTTCTCTTCATGAGAAGCACGACTGCCGCGCCCGCGAGCACGATTGCCACGACTACTGCCGCGCCTGTCGTTTCGACGGTGCTTCCGCAGCCGCCCTCTTTGACTTCCGCGTCTTTGCCTGCCGCGCCGGTTTCGCCTTTCTCGCCCTTTTCGCCTGCTTCACCCTTTTCGCCGTTCGTGATCTCGAACTCGAAGGTCTGACCGTTCGTGAGGGTTATGACGTACTTGTCGACGAGTCCTTCGCTCGTGGTTTTCTCTATGGAGAGGATTCCCACGCCGTTTGCGCCGTCTTCGCCGTTTTCACCGGGTTTGCCGTCGACGCCGTCGCTACCGTTCTGACCCTCTGCTTTGATACCCGTGCTTACGCCGTCGATGTACCATACACCGTTTACGATCGCAAGCGAAGGCATCTGCCATACCGCATAGTAGGTCGTAGCCTTATTTACGGTAAGATTGCTGTCGAGAGTTACGTCGGGCGAAGTTGCGTTTGCTTTCGTAGCCCAGCCGAGGAACTTATAGCCGCCCGCACGCGTCGGATTCGTAATGTCGCCTGCGAGAGTATCGCCGGTTACGTTCGAGCCCGCCGCAACGCCGATGACCTGCGTATTGCCACTTCCGTCGTTTGCCGCAAACGTCACGTTGTAGCCGTCGATGGTAATGACTGCGCCGCCGTAGTAGTCTTCGTTTGCAATCTTATACGAAGGGCGCCAACCGCTTTGGTCGTAATAGACCTTACCGAGTCTTGCTCTGATTGCCACATAGAACGTACCCGTCTCGGTCGGCGTGCCCGTTATGGCGCCGTCGTTTGCCATCGTAAGACCTGCGGGAAGACCGGTCGCCGTGAATGCAAGGTTTACGTATTTACCGTTGTTCGCCGCGTTTGCCTGACCGCCTGCGACATAGTTGTCTGCGGTAAGCGTGACTGCCGTCTGCGCCGCCTGACCGGTGTAAGCCGTGCCGAGCGTCATCGTCTTGTTGTCGAGAGTAACTTTTTCTTCCGCTCCCGTAGGCGCCGTTACGTTTACGGTCACGTTTGTCGTGCCTTTTATCCAACCTAAGCCGTACTTGCCTACGACGCTTATCGCTATCTTAGCGCCGCCCGCAAGAGCCGTCGGCGTGCCCTTAAGCTTGCCGTTTTCTATTTTGAGACCTGCGGAAAGCGTCGAAGTCGCCGTAACCTCGAAGCCCGAAGCTCCGAACGCGGCTTTTGCGCTTGCCGTAAGAATGTCCGCGTCTGCCGCCTTGCCGAGAGTGAGGTCTATCGTCGCATTTGCGAATTTGCTCGAAGAGAAGCCGTTCTTAGCGCCGTTGCTGTTTACGGTGGTATAGAACATATGCTTAGCCGTCTCTCTTACCCAATACCACTGCGTGAGGCTCTCCGCGCCGCTTACCTTCACGGTGCCTTTGCCGCCGCGCGCCGTAGCGTCCCAGTCGCCCTGAATAACGTATGCGCCCGTCTTGTTGTTTCCGAGAGGCTGCGTGAAGGAACGAGCCATTGCGTATCCCGTCCAGCCGCTTGCGCGAGCGTAGCTCGTGGATCCGCCCCACATATCGGTTACGGAGAAGCCATCGAAGCCCCACTCGTTTTTGTACATCTGAACGACGGTGGCATATCCGAGCGAGCTTTCTATACCGATGAGGTTGAAGGAAGCCATCATGCCGTTTGCGTTGCCCTTCTTTACGGAAAGCTCGAAAGGCTTAGCGTATATCTCGCGGATAGCCTGTTCGGTTACGAACGTAGCCATGTCGAGACGGTTGGTCTCCTGGTCGTTTAAGAATGCGTGCTTCATGTATACGTGGCAGCCCATGTCGGTTGCGCCCTTTATTATGGAGGACGCTATGAGACCGCCCTGTACGCCGTCCTGCGAATAGTACTCGAAGTTACGTCCCGCAAGAGGGCTTCTGTGCGTGTCGAGACCGGGACCGTACCAGCCGCTCGTGCCAATCCACATACTTTCGTTGCCGATTATTCTGCCCTGCTCGTAGCAAAGCTCGGTGTTCCAAGTCGAAGCGACTACGACCGCGCAAGCCCATGCCCAGCCGTTGCCTGCATTGTTTCTGCCCTTAAGCTGTCCGGGGCCGTCGTTGTCGGTAATCGAATCCTTTTCGACGTTGGGAACGGCGGGGTTCGAGAACGAGCCTGCGCTTATGCTGTCAACAAGCTCTTTCCACGTGAGCTGGTTGAGGAAGGTATCCCACTTTGCGTCGTCGAGAGCAACGCCGAGCATATCGCGGTACTTGATGTCGTAGCTGCCCGAGCCCTGCGTCCAATTTGCGGGAACTTCCTTAACCGTCCAAAGGTTTTCGTAATCGGTTTCCTTGTCGAACGTCTTTGCGTCGTCGAAGTCGCGCGTAACGTCGTTGTCGTATCTTCTGTTGAGAACTGCGAACGCGCCGTCCTTGAATTCGTTGTCCGCGCCGTCGTTTGCTATCATCCAGGAAAGCTGTTTAAGGTCGCCGACTTTTCCGTCTACGACAAGCTTGTCGCGGGTGAGATAGTGATCGGTGCCGCTCGTCGTCCAAGCATGGGAAAGAGTGTTGTACTGTCCCCACTTGGAGTCTGTAGGCTGCGAGTAGATGTTGTTCGGAGTTGCGGGATTGCCGTCCTCGTCCCAGGTGAGAGCGGTCTCGCAAGTAAGCGTCTCGGAGTCGAGAGCGACGTGCGAGTTCTCTCTTATCGAAAGCACGTACTCGCCCGTCTCGAGCTCGTAGCCGCAGAAATCGTTTTTATTCTTGTCGTTATAGTCGAACGAAGCGAGGTCCTTGACCGCGATTTCGATTTCGACCGTTTCGCTTGCTCCGGGAGCGAGCTTGCCCGTCTTAGTAAAGCCGACGAGGTTGACAGCCGCCTTTTCGATACCGCCCTTCGTGTAGGGAGGCGTGCTGTAAAGCTGAACTACTTCCTTGCCTGCGACGGCGCCCGTGTTCTTTACTTCGACGCTTACGGTGACCTTGCCGTTTGCGCTTTTGAGGTCGCCTTCCACTTTCGCAATCTTCTGGCTGAACGTGGTGTAGGAAAGTCCGTGTCCGTAAGGATAAAGGACATTGCTTCTATACCACTCTTCGCCCTTGTCTCCGAGATCGGTCGCAACCGTCTCGTAGTAGCGATAGCCCACGTAGATTCCCTCCGCATAGTCTATTGCTTCCTGATTGTTCGTTGCTTCCGAGCCGTCCTCTTTGCCCATGGGAATGGTGTGAGGAGCGACGGTTACGCCGAGATCGTCGTTTCTGTACTCTCCCGTAAGCGCGTAAAGTGCCGGCGTGTAGTCGGTGGAGTTATACCATACGGGGTCGCTCGTAAAGTCGGTCATGTAGAAGTCGACCGTTCTGCCCGACGGATTTATTTTGCCCGTAAGGATGTCGCCGATGACCATAGTGCCGTTCCAGCCCGGCTGTCCTATCCAAAGGATCGCGCCTACGCTGTCGTCATATTCGAGGCAGCCGAGCTCCATTACCGAGGGGCTGTTGATTATGACTATTATCTTTTCGAAATGCTTCTTGGCATATGCCATGAGCTCTTTCTCGGCGTCGTCGAGCTCGAGATAGTGCTCGTTTACGTCCGAGTGTCCGTCTACGTTGTGGGAAGGGTTATCCGCACCCTCTGCGCCCGAACGCGAGATGACTACGATCGCCGCGTCGTCGTACATTTCGAGATTGCCGTCCGCGCCCGCAAGCGAGCCGTTTGCAATCGATTTATAAGAGTTGCCGGCAAATTCGACTTCGCCGCCCTCGGTCACCTTTTCCATATAGTGACCGCTCTCTCTGTAGTTCGTGCTGAAAGAGCTCGGCTCTCTCGTCATGGCTACGGGGTTTACGGAAAGGTATCTGTCGCGGATACGGGGGTTAGCCGTAATGCCCGCCGCCTCCAGACCGTCGAATATGTCGGTCTTCTTGCCTGCGACGACGCTGTTCTTGCCTGGCGTTCCCTGTCCGCCCGATCCGCCGCCGCCGTATGCGAGGCTGTCTGCCTGAGCGCCGAGTACGGTCACCTTTCTCTCTTCTTTCGCAAGAGGAAGCGCACCGTCCTTATTCTTCAAAAGAATAAAGCCCTCCGCCGCAATTTCGAGGTTCAGATCCTTACCGGCCTGAATTGTGTCCTCGAGTGAATCGTATTGACTTTCGTACACCTTGGTCTTGTCAAGAGTACTTGCGATGTTTGCGCTCGACGTATATGCCGGCACCGCGATTAGGCTTACTGCCAAAACGAGGGCGACGACAATTCCGACGAAAGACGCCAAACCGCGCTTTTCTGTCTTTACTTTCATGTCCACTTTCTCCTTATATATTTTGTGTCGCTAAAACACAGGGCAATTATATAAGAAAGAAGCCACACATTCAATGGGTTTGGTTTATTCTGTAGGGTTTCGGGTATTATTCTTTTCGCACAGCCGCAAGGCTCCCCTCGAGGCAAGGGAAGCCGCACGCAAAGAAAACCGAGAGGATTCTCGTTGATTATATCGACAATCCCCTCAATATCTACAATCCCCTCGGTCACCCATAGGCGACAGCTCCCCTTACCAAGGGGAGCCTTGAAAAAAGAAATATTCGACTTTCCGAAGGGAGCCTTGAAAAGAAAAACAACTTACAAAAGGGAGCCTTGAAAAGCTCCCTCGCTAAAGCCTTATTTGATTTTTCATATACCTTTCGAATTCGTCGTAAAACTCACCCTTACAGCTGCGGGATATGGGAAGTATCTTGCCGCCTACCGTCACAAAATCGCCGTCCACCCTCTTTACGCACATAAGGTTGACAAGACAGCCGCTGTTTATCCTCGAAAAGCCGTAGCCCGCAAGCTCATCCTTCTTTTCCCCGAGCACGCCGCGCTCGCGTATATCGTCGGCAAAGGTGTGATACACGAGATAGTTTTTGTCCTTTTCGACATACTCCACTTTTCGCACCGCCACGCGGGCATATCCGCGCCGCGCCTTTATGTTCAGAGTTTTCTCGTTCTTGCGCAGACTTCCGATTATCCTGTCGAGCCCGCGGGAAAACGCCGCAAAAGCTATGGGCTTTTTCAAAAAATCGGCGGCGCAAACCTCATATCCCCCGACCGCATAGTCGATGTTTTCCGCGGCAAGCACGAGCGCCGTCTCCCTGTCGTATTCGCGAATCTTTTTCGCCACCCTCATTCCGTCCATTTTCGACATTACGCAACCGATATACACAATGTCGTACAGTACGCGCTCGGCGGCAAAAAAGCTTACGCCGTCCGCGAACGAGGTTATTTCAAAAGTATCCCCCCCCCGCACTCTTTACAGTATCTGTCTGCGTAACTTTTTATATTTTCGGCAAACGCTCTGTCCTCGTCTATGACGGCTATCTTCAACATAAATCCTCGCTTGTAACACTTATATACATTTTGTTTAACATTATACACGGCTTTTATATTTTAAGCAACCGTTTTTGCGGGCGAAGAAAAACAACGATATTATTTCTTTTGTTTTTCGCGCGGATTTCACGCCGTTGTCACAATCGTATAGTATTATATAGGCAACCTCATTAGTTTCCTATCTTTGCAAAAGCTCCTCTGCGGAATTGGCTGCGGAGGAGCTTTTGTATATCTCGAGCCCGAACAATGCCCGTAATGCCCGCGCATTATTTTGCCTTTTTCTTCTTTTCTTCCGACGGCGGCAACGAATGGTGTTCGCTCTTTTTAAGCTCGAACCAAAAAGTTGTGCCGCTCTTTTCGGAGTTCGCGCTTGCGACAGTGCTTTCGACGCCGAAGCGCGCGTCGTGCTGCGTCAAGATGTTCTTCACTATGGAAAGACCGAGTCCCGTGCCGTTTGTCGCACGCTTAGTGCGCGAGGCGCGGTAATATCTGTCCCATACCGACTTGAGCTCTTCCTCGGGTATTCCCTTGCCCCTGTCCGAGACCTCGACGCGGACGCAAAGCGCGGCTTCCTTGGCTCGAACGGTAATCTCTTCTCCGTCTCCCGAATAATTGATCGCATTGCTTATGAGATTGTAAAGCACCTGCTCCATGCGGCGCTTGTCGCAAATCACCTTTGCGGTACAATCGATCTCGCTTACTATATTGCGGTTTCCGCATTCGGCAGTGCCGGCGAATCTTTCCGCAACCGTTTTTACGAGCCCGCCGATATCGGTTTCGGCAAAATCGTTCTCGTTCGTACCGGCCTGAAGCTTCGACAGCTCGAGAATATCTCCGACGAGAAGCGTCAGCTTATCCGATTCGTCGATAATCGCTTGGGCATGAGCCGCGCGCTTTTCGGGATCGGCGCCCGAGATGTCGCGTATCATTTCGGCATAGGCTTTGACTATCGTCAGCGGCGTGCGCAGATCGTGCGAGACGTTCGCGAAGAAATCGCGCCGAAGAGTCTCCGTCTTGCCCATTTCCTCCGTCGCATAATTCAGCGTGTCGGCAAGCTCGTCTATCTCCGTCCAGCCGTTGCCCTCGAAGCGCACGCTGAAATCTCCGTCGCCGAGCTTCAAAGCGGTAGCCGAAAACTTCGTAATGGGCTTTGCCAGCTTTCGGGAGAACATCATTGCGAGAAACATACTTATAAGCATACACACAACGGTTGCGAATATAAGCTGTTTTCTCAAGACGACGACCGCCGAGCCGTTCTGCGTATACGGCTTTATCAGGCACAAGAGCCTGGAATTATATCCTTCCGACACTCTGCCGTAAATTATGAAATTGCCCCTGCCTTCTATAGAGGCAATGTAGACATAGCCGTCGGGCTCGCTTTCGAGCCTTTTCACAAACTCGCCGTTTGCCGCGAACACGCTCTGAAACAGTTCGACGTCCATTTCGTCCACGGACACCGCGCCGCTCGCGCTCGCGTACAGCTCGACGGTTTTCCTGTTTGCGTTTACCACAACTGCGGAAAAGCCTCCGTCGATCGCGTCGGCGCGCAGTCGCTCGCCGAAGCCGGGCAGTCCCATCTCGGCGATGAGCCTGTCTCCCGAGCGCGCAAGCTCGGACTTGCTCATGTCCCTGTACGACACCGTATGAAAGATTATCTGCGCCGACCACAGTATGATAAGCGTGATCGCCGTTAGCGCGACGAAAGAAAGCCAAGTGCGAAACTGAATGCTCCGTATGCCCAAAAGGTCGGCGTCCGCCATGGACGGCTTCGGCGCGCGTTCTTTGTTTTGTCCTTCCTTTCCCCGCATTACAATTCCAATTTATACCCGAGCCCGCGCAGCGTCACTATCTTGTCGCGGTATGCGCCGAGCGACGAACGCAGCATCTTTATGTGCGTGTCCACCGTCCTGTCGTCGCCGAAAAAGTCGTAGCCCCACACCTCTTCGAGCAGTTTTTCGCGCGATACGGCTATTCCCTCGTTGTCGGCGAGGTAAAAAAGCAGCTCGTATTCTTTAGGCGTCATTTCTGCTTTCACTCCGTCCACATAGACGTTTCTGCCCGCCTTGTCTATGACAAGCCCGTCCGAAACTATTTTGTTCCGCCCTATCTTGCCGCGCTTTAATATCGCGTTTATCCTCGCCATGACCTCTTTGGGCGAAAAAGGCTTCGTTACATAGTCGTCCACGCCCATTTCGAAACCGAATAGCTTGTCGTACTCCTCGACGCGCGCCGACAGCATTATGACGGGCGTATCCTTGTGCTTTCTTATCTCCTTCACCGCCGAAAAGCCGTCCAGCCTCGGCATCATGACGTCCATTATTATGACGTCGTAATTGTTCGCCTTTGCCATTTCCACGGCTTGCATTCCGTCCGCCGCCTCGTCGTGCTCGAAATGCTCGAAATCCGCATACTCCGCGAGCACCGAACGTATCATCTCTTCATCGTCGACTATGAGTATTTTCGTCATAACAACCTCCCTTGTGTCTTTCTTTCCGTATGGTCGGGTCCGATCTTAACGGCTCAATCTCCGTAAGCGAGCTTTGCGATCGTATACTTGTCGAGCACCGCTTTCCCTGCGGCGAACAGCTCGTTCCACATCGATTTGAGCGCGCATCCCTCTTTCGAGTCGCACTCGCCGCTCATGCACGGTCCGGGAAAAGCCGAGCTTTCCATTAGCCTGAGTATGTCTCCCGCACGGTATTCCTCGGCGTTTCCCGCAAGAGCGTAACCGCCGCAGCTTCCGCGCATGGCGGTGACATATCCCGCACGCTTTAAAATCGTCATTATCTGCTCCGCATATTTAGCCGATATGCCCAGCTCGCCCGCTATTTCGCTGACGGAAACCACTCTGCCGCGCCGTCCGGCGAGACAGACCATTATTCTCAAAGCATACCTGCCCTTCGTGGAAAACATACGCGCCTCCTTTTTCTTAAGAAAACGGCAATTCATTACCGCCCAAATCCCTATAGACAAGTATAGATTAAAGGCGAGCCGATGTCAAGACAAAGGCTCGCCTCAAGCGCAATATTCACCAAACTTTCACTTTACTTCATGAGTGAGTTTACGCGCGTCACAAATGCGGCGGGGTCGTCGACTTCGCCGAGCGCCATGAGCGCCGCTTCGTCGTACAGCGTAAAAGCAAGCGTCTCGAAGCCCTCGCCAGACTTGTGCCTTTTTATAAGCTTTTTTATGAGCTCGTGCTCGGGATTGAGTTCGAGCACCTTTTCCGCCCGCACACCCTCGCCGCTTGCGCGGAACACACGCTCCATTTCTATCGACACTTCGCCTTCGGCAGTAAGGCAAACGGCGTGCGAGACGAGGCGCGAGGACATTCTGACATCATGGACTTTATTCCCGAGCAGCTTTTTGAAGTCGTCGAGAAGCGATTTTACGTCCTCGTTTTTTTCTTCTTCAGAGTCCGAATGTTCGCCTGCCTTCAAGGCGTTTACGAATTTCTTTTTATCGTATTCGCCGAGCGTCATGAGGCAGAACTCGTCCACTCTCTGCGTGCAATACAGAATTTCGTAACCGTCCGATTTGAGCTTTTCGAGCTGCGGCTGGGCGTCTATCTTTTCTGCGCTCTCTCCGCACGCGTAATAGATTCCCTCCTGTCCTTCCTTCATGCGCGAGACGTACTCGGCAAGCGTGACGGCATTTTTCTCGGTCGAGGAACCGAACACGACAAGATCCTTAAGCTCGTCTTTTTTCTCGCCGAAGTTTTCGTAAACGCCGTACTTTATGCCCTCTCCGAGTTCCTTGAAGAATTTTTCGTAGCCCTCGCGATCGCTCTTCAGCCACTTCTTGAAATCCGCGAGTATCTTTTTACGCAGAGAATCGGCGATAAAACGAAGCTGTCTGTCCTGCTGGAGCACCTCGCGCGAAAGATTGAGCGTGAGATCGGGCGAATCGACTACGCCGCGCACAAACCCGAGCCAATCGGGCAAAAGCTTTGCGCACTTCTCCTGTATGAGCACTCCGCTCGAATACAGCGCTATCCCCTTTTCGTAGTCCTTCGAATAATAGTTTGCGGGCTGTTTTTCCGGAATGAACAGAAGCGCCGTATAATTTATATTGCCCTCGATGTTCACGTTTATGACGCGCGAAGGCGCACGGAAATCGTGAAAAGTCGTGCGGTAGAACTTGTCGTAGTCCTCTTTCTTCACCGACTTCTTCGCCATTTTCCATATGGGAGTCATGGTATTGAGCGTCTCTGTCTCCGTATACTCGGTATACCCGTCCCCGCCGTCCGCCTTTCTCGACTTCGTCACGTCCATGACTATGGGATAGCGGATATAGTCGGAATACGTCTTTACGAGCGAGCGGATCTTATACTCGGACAAGTAATCGGAATAGTTGCAGTCCTCGTCGTTTTCTTTAAGCGTCAGCTTTATGACCGTACCGATCTCCGCCTTCTCGCAAGCCTTTATGTCATAGCCCTCCGCGCCCGAGCTCGTCCACTTCCAGCCGCCGTCCTCGCCCGCGGAACGGGTTTCGACTTCCACCTTCGATGCAACCATAAACGCCGAATAAAAGCCGACGCCGAACTGACCGATGAGACTGTCGTCGCTCTGTTGCTGCTGTTCCTGCTTGAATTTGAGCGTGCCCGACGTCGCGATCGTGCCGAGGTTGTTCTCGAGTTCGTCCTTTGTCATGCCTATGCCGTTGTCGGAAACGGTAAGCGTGCGCGCCGCCTTGTCCGCAACGACGACTATCTTAAACTCGTCCGAAAGTTCCGACTTTGTAAGCGACAAAAACCGACGCTTGTCTATCGCGTCCGACGCATTGGATATGAGCTCGCGCAAAAAGATGTCCTTGTTCGTATAAATGGAGTTGATCATCATGTCGAGCAACTTTTTGGATTCCGCTTTAAACTGTTTCATAATTATATCCTCCGATTATTTACCTTTACTGCTTGGTTCCCAAAATGCGGTACGAGTGCGGCTCGACCGACACATTCGCGTCCGCATTCTCCCCGCTTAAAAGATCGGTAAGTCCGCCGCCTACGTTCATCGCAACGGGCTCGTCCGAAATGTTGACGGCAAGAAGCGTCCTTTCTCCGCCGTCCTCGCGCTTTATGCAAAAATACTTGTTGTTTAAGACGACCTTGTCGTAAGAGCCGTACTTTAGGCTCTTTCTCGACGCTTTGAGAGAAATAAGCCGTTTGACTGTTTCGTATATTTCGGGGTGCGCCTTTACGTCTATTTCGGACATAGCGGGACGAAGGTGCGCGTCGCAGTCTCCCTTTTGTCCTTCCGCGCCGTACTCCGAGCCGTAGTAAATACAGGGAATGCCCGGCATGACGAACAGAACGGCAAAAGCCGCGGCGACGTTTCGCTTGTCGTTTATGACGGAGTAAATTCTCGCAACGTCGTGATTGTCGACGAAATTCATGAGGTGCTTTCCCTTGTACAGAGCCCAAGGCGTGTTTGCGAACTGCCGCGAGAGCGAGTGTTCTATCTCGAAAAGATTCCCCGAATTTATCGCCGAATGAAGTCCCTTATAGCACTCGTAGTTCGTAACGCTGTCCGCGCCCGCATTCAACATTCGGTTATAGTCACCGTGTATGGCTTCGGCTACTATAAAAAAGTCGGGTTTGAGGCTCTTGCAAAATCCGGTGAGATCGCGCAAAAACCACTCGGGAAGGAGATAGCCGACGTCGAGCCGCAATCCGTCTATGCCGAACTCGTCCACCCAAAATTTTATCGAACCGTATATATACTGCTGCACGTCGTAGTTTTCGAGATTGAGCTTTACGAGGTCGTAATGCCCTTCCCAGCCCTCGTACCAAAAGCCGTCTCCGTATGCGCTGTTTCCGGAAAAGTTTATCTTGAACCAATCCTTATACGGCGAGGCTTCCCTTCTTTCGCGCACGTCCTTAAACGCAAAGAACTCGCGCCCGACGTGATTGAAAACACCGTCGAGCACCACGCGCAATCCCGCCTCGTGAAGCATACCGCAAACTCTTTTGAAATCATCGTTGTCGCCGAGACGGTTGTCTACGACGCGAAAGTCCGCCGTATCGTATCCGTGGCGCGAGGAAGAAAACAGCGGATTGAAGAGCACCGCTTTTACGCCGAGTTCCTTAAGTCGCGGGATTTCCCTTTCGACGGCTCCCAAGCGGTGAGTAATCTTTTGAAAGTCGTTTTCCCTTTCCGCGCCGCAAAAGCCCAAAGGATATATCTGATAGAACGTACATTCATGAAACCAAGCCATTTTCAAACTCCTCTGCCCCGTTTATCTTCTTCTCTTGCGCCCTGTAAAGAGCGGCACGACAAACATTACGATCGCCGAAAGAACTATGACGACTATTACTATTTCGAGCCAGGTGAGTTTGACCGCGCCGAAGCCTACGGAGGTTTCCACTCTCACGACGTCCGCGCCGACAAACAAAGCGTAAGCTCCCGCCGTCTCGTCGAACTTTATGCTCATCGCAATGCTTCCGTTTATATCCGTGCGCAAGATGTTTTCGTCGGAAAAGCCCATTTTCGCCAGCCTTTCGATTACTTCTTCGTGCGGATGTCCGTACTTGTTGTCCTTGCCGCAGCTTATGATTATGCGTACGTCCTTACGCGACGCAGCCGTAGTCATGGTCTCGAGATAGTCCTCGGACGAGGATGTGCGCGAGCCGTGGTGCCCGAGCTTTATCGCCTGCACCGTAAACTCTTCGGTAAATACCGAATACCTGCCCTCGCCCTCGCTTGCCTTTGCGACGAAATCGGCTTCGGCTTCCTTTTCGGCGTCGCCCGAAAGCGCAACGCGGTTGTCGTTGTATTCGAGCACTATTATGGGAGAATAGTTGTTGTAATCGCCGTAAACGTCCTTTAAGGGCGAATAGAAGTTTATCTCGTAATATCCTTCCTCGTCCCTGCCGACGTTTTCTGGGGTGATGACGTTTTGGCTGTCGTCGAGCGCGTTCGTCACGACGCCCTTAGCGCCGCCCGCATAGCCCGCGCCTATGGCTTCGGCATACGCCTTTGTGTTTTTACCGTTGTAGTTCCCGTACAGATCGTCTTTGCCGGGGTCGGAAAAGCCGCTGCGCGTCGCCTCTTGATTGGGACGGTAGAACCTATCCTTTGCGGGAAACCGTCCAAGCACGTCGGCCATTTCTCCGCAGTGATCCTCGTCCGAATGGGTCATTATTACGATGTCGAAGCCGTCTATCGTCTTGCCGTCGTCGCCCTTTATGTTCTCGTCTATGTAGGCAATCAGCTTATCCTCTCTGTCGGACGAACCGCTGTCGATAAGCATATTGCGCCCGTCGGGAAGCTCCACGATACAGGCATCTCCCTGCCCTACGTCGACGAAATGAAGATTCAGATCTCCGCCGCTTCCCGCAAGCACCGTGTCCGTGCTCATTCCGCCGTACTCGTCTTCCGTTACGCCCGTAAGCCCCAATGCGGCGTTTATCTGCTTTTGCCAAACGAGGCTTATAAGAAGCGCCGCGGTGATGACGGCAAATATGATCAGTTTTAAAATAAGAGTCTTTTTCTTTTCGCTTGCTCTGCTCATTTTTTATAAACATACCTCCAAGCATAATATTTTTACACTATAACAGTACAGTCGCGCGTCAACTTATATAAGAGTCTTTATGGATTCCGTTTGCTTCCTCGCCTCGTCATATCCGAGCTGTATCATTTCCTGCCAGCCGTCCTTCGACGAGGAGGAAAATTTGCCGAGATCGGGGGCAATCACTATGTCGGAATTTTTGAGTCCCATAATCGAAGAGTTCGCCGTAACGATGGACAGCGTAGCTTTTACCACCGATATGAGTCCGAGGTCGGGCGTTCCGCCGCCGCGCGTCGGGTTTACGTCCACCGTAACCACTTTGTCCGCGCCAAGCATTCGGCATACGTCGGACGGAATATTGTTTAACAGTCCGCCGTCGACAAGGTGGTTTTTGCCCCTTACTACGGGCTTGAACAAGACGGGAACGCACGCCGACGCCGCGCAAGCCGCGCCCGCCTCTCCGCTGTCGATAACGATCTGCCGAGCCTCGACGAGATCGACGGCGACGCAGGCGAACTTCTTTTTCAGATCCTCTATCTTCACGTTTCCTATAAGGTCCGTGACGAGTTTTGCAATTCCTGCCGTGTCGTTCGGCATGAAAATTATGCCGTTGTGAATGGCTTTCATGTTGACGGTCTCGCCGTAAAGGGTCATTTCGTCCGCCGTCTTGCCCGCCGCGTACATCGCGCCGACTATGCTTCCCGCAGACGTTCCGACGACGAGATCGAAGTCTATGCCCTCTTCTTCGAAAGCGCGAATCGCGCCTATGTGCGCAAATCCTCTCGCGCCGCCGCCCGACAGACACAGCGCAAGTTTGGGCTTCTTATTCTCCTTTCTTTTGAATCTGTCGAAAAATCCCATTACCTCTCCTTATATGTCTGACTTTTCAGATACAGTCCGCACGCCGGTGCAATACCTTTGACGCGCGAGCGGTCGCGGCTCTTTATTATAAGCTCGACTTCTTCACGCCCGAGCCTCTTTCTGCCGACGGCTTCGAGCACCGCAGTCATGATTCGCACCATATTATACAGAAAGCCGTTTGCGGCGACATCGAACAGTATCAAGCCCCCTCTTTCCTCCACGCTTGCGCGTGTGACCGTCCTTACCGTCGTCTTTACGTCCGAGCCTGCCGCCATGAACGCCGAGAAGTCTTTTTCCCCGACAAAGAGTTTTGCCGTTTCGTTCATTAAAAAAACATCGACGTTTTCGTCCACAGCCCACGCTCTGTCCGCAAAGAAGGCTCTTTCGGGCGCACGGTACATACAGTACACATACGATTTTTCCGTGCAGTCGTACCGCGCATGAAAGTCGTCGGACGCCCTTTCCACTCCGAGCACGCGCACGTCGCTCGGCAGGAAGTGATTGAGTCCGCCCGTAAGCCTAACACATTCCCACTCCCTGTCAAGGTCGAAATGCGCGGTCTGTTTGAGGGCGTGAACGCCGGCGTCGGTCCTGCCGCTTCCCGTGACGGAAACGGTCTCGCCGGTAAGGCGCGACAGGGCGGTTTCGATTTCGCCCTGCACGGTCCTTCTTTCGGGCTGTATCTGCCAGCCGCTGTACGCCGTGCCGATATAGTCGAGCTCGAGCCTATAGCGCATAACGTCACCTTAACAAGGCGATGAACGCCCAATCGAAATAGTTGTATCTCAAAAACAGCATTGCCGTAAGAAGCGCCGCCATGAAAAGAAGCGAGAGCCAATCGCCTACGCGCATTTTAAGCACTTTCATTCTCGTGCGCCCTTTGGCGCCGCGATAGCACCGACTGTCCATCGCGTCCGCAAGATCGTCGGCACGACGAAAGGACGATACGAAAAGGGGAATAAGAACGGGAAGCATGGCTTTCGCGCGCTTGAAGATGTTGCCGCTTTCGAACTCCGCGCAGCGCGCCTTCTGTGCCGAAATTATCTTGTCCGTCTCTTCCATGAGCGTCGGGATGAGCCTTAGGGCTATGCTCATTATTATGGCAAGCTCATGCACGGGAAGCCTTATGAGAGCAAGCGGCTTCAAAAGACTCTCGAGTCCGTCGGTAAGCTCGACGGGCGTCGTCGTAAGCGTCAGAAGCGCCGGTCCCATGACGAGAAGCAAAAGTCTTATGCACAGTTTCAAACTGTTCCAAAGTCCGTCCCAATACATATGGATCACGCCCCACTCCCAGATGAGATTTTCGGGCGCGCCGCGATAGAAGAAAAAGGATATTATGAGCGTAAAGACGAGCAAAAACAACACGGCTTTTACGGAGCGCAGCACCTTTCCGAAGGGCACGCGCGAAATAAGCACGACGACAAGAAGAAATACCGCCATAATGCCGAATCCCGTAAACGTGTTTATGAAAAACAGCGTAACAATATATATTATCGTTGCGAGCAGTTTTGTGCGCGGATCGAGCCTGTGAAGAGGACTCGGCGCCGGATAGTATTGTCCGAAACTTACGTCACGCATCTAAATGACCGTTATCTCCTTCTTATAAAATATTTTTCGGTTTCTTTTGAAAGTATAGCCGCGAGGTGAATATACTTTCAAGACGAAAGAGCGCGTTCTATCTCGCTTACCAGAACTTCGGGACGAACTATTCCGCGAGCTATGTCGAAGCCTCTTTCCCTCAGCTTTTCGGCAAGAGCGGTCACTTTCGGCATGGCAAGCCCGAGGTCTTCCAAAAGCTCCTTTTGCGAAAAGAGCTCGCTCGGAGTAAATATGCCGTACAGCTTTCCGCCCGACATGACCGCAACCTTATCGCAGTATCCTGCGACCTCGTCCATGTTGTGACTTATCATGACCGTGGTCGGGCAATCGACGCGCACGCTTTCGATAAGCCCCATTATCTCACGCTTGCCGCGAGGGTCGAGCCCCGCGGTCGGCTCGTCGAGCACGAGAATATTAGGGCGCATGGAAAGCACTCCGGCAAGAGCCACTCTGCGCTTCTGTCCGCCCGAGAGTTCGAACGGCGAACGGTCCTTTACCGACTCATAGTCGAGCCCGACAAGCTCTATCGCCCGCCTGACCCTTTCCGAGCACTCCTCTTTGGACAGCCCGAGATTTTTACAGCCGAACTCCACGTCCTTTTCTACGGTTTCGGCAAACAGCTGGTACTCGGGGTACTGAAATACCATGCCTACGGTAGAGCGCACTTTTTTGAAGTCTATTTTCTTCGGGGTCAGATCGATCTCGCCGAGAAATATCTTGCCGCTCTGCACCCTCGTCAGAGCGTTGAAGTGAGTGACAAGCGTGGACTTTCCGCTGCCCGTATGACCGATGATACCGAAAAAGTCGCCGTCCTCTATCTCCATGGTTATATCGTCGAGCGCAACCTTTTCGAACGGCGTCTTTTGACTGTATACATATCTTAAATTCTCGATTTTAATTGACATAGCGCCTCTATAAGTTCGTCCGCCTCGGTTATGCCCGCCTTTATGCTTACGCCGTCTTTTCTCAGCCTCTCTGCGACGTCGCCCGCAACGGGAAGATCGAGTCCCGCCTCCGTGAGTTCGTCCGCTCGCTCAAACAATTCCTTGCCGCCCTCCATAAGCACCTTGCCGCCCGAAAGAACTATCATTCTGTCGGCTCTGAGCGCCTCTTCCATAAAGTGAGTTATCATGACGACGGTCATCTTCTCTTCTCTGTTGAGCTTCTCGACGACGTCCATTATTTCCTCTCGGCCTACGGGGTCGAGCATAGCCGTAGATTCGTCGAGCACTATCACTCTCGGCTTCACGGCAAGAATTCCCGCTATGGCTATTCTCTGCTTTTGTCCGCCGCTGAGCCTAAAGGGCGTGCCCTTTTTGTGCTCCGACATTCCCACGCACTCGAGCGCCCAATCGACGCGCTCTCGGATCTCCGCAGATTTAAGCCCTATGTTTTCGGGTCCGAACGCGACGTCGTCCTCTATGATCGTCGCAACCATTTGGTTGTCGGGATTTTGGAAAACGACGCCGACGGTCTTACGAATATCGAACAGACTTTTTCTGTCCGTCGTTTCCATTCCGTCTATCACGACTTTTCCGTCCGTGGGTTCCAAAAGTCCGTTCATGAGCCGAGCGACCGTGGATTTGCCCGAGCCGTTGTGCCCGACGAGCGCGACGAATTCGCCTTCCTCTATACAAAGAGAGACGCCGTCGAGCGCCTGCGTTTCCGAGGCGTAGCCCTTGTTATAGGCAAAACTCACGTTTTGAAATTCGACAAGACTCATGACCGTAGACTCCTACATTTACATTATATCATAAACGAAGACATTGTCAAAGTATTTGAGCGACCTTTTGAAAAGTTATACCTTTATCCGCAAAATTCGCGCCGCAGCTGCGACGGCGGCAAGGAAATTATTTGACACGTGCCGCAAAAACCGAGTATAATGTACGCGAAGGAAATCAAGGGGCATTTGCAAATATATGCAGATAGAAAGACTGCAACTGAAAAAGCTGAACAATACGCGCGACCTCGGCGGACTGCCCACGAAGGACGGCCGCGAGATAAAGCGCGGTCTTTTGTTCCGCAGCGGTCGGCTTTACAACCTGCCCCCTTCCACGATCGAAAAATTAAAGGCGCTCGGCATAAAAACCATCGTCGATCTTCGCACGGATAAGGAGCGCGAAGAGTACTTCTGCCGACCGATAGACGGCATAGAGCACATACATCTTCCGCTCGTATGTACGGCGACGACGGGAATAACGCACTCGAAAAGCATGGCGCGCACAATGCGCGAGGAGAGCCGCAGAATAGAAGCGGAGTTCGGCACGGCGGATAATTACATGAAGCGTATGTACGAAATAATCCTCTTCGACGAAAGCTCGAGGGCGCGCCTCAAATCGTTTTTCGAAATACTCCTTTCTTCGGACGGCGGCGTACTTTGGCACTGCAACGCCGGCAAGGACCGAACGGGATTGATCGCCATGCTTATAGAGGGCATTTGCGGCGTGGACGAAAATACGATCGTAGACGACTATTCGGTATCCGACAGATTCCAGCGCAAAAAGCGCGCGCCTCAAAAACTTTTGCTCAGAATATTCCCCATGCCTCACTCGTTCAAGCACATTCTGCTCGCGCTCATCAAAGCCAAGCCCGAGTATATAAAAGGCGCGATAGCCGCAATAAAGGAACGCTACGAAAGCTTCGAAAACTACTTCGAAAATGGGCTTTCTTTGGACAAACGGAGCATAGCCGCCTTAAGAGAAAAATATCTCACCCCGGCAGAAACAGACGAAAATAAATAAGTCCGCCGTGCGGAATTTTTCGGCAGAAGGACAATTTTGCTTTACGGATAAAAAATATTTGTCAAAACGCAATCAAATGGTTTGTATTTTCCGTAAAAAAATGCTATAATTCACATAAGGAAGTTCAAGCGAACAAACGGAGGCTCAGATGTCGAAAATCATAGCCATAGCCAATCAAAAGGGCGGCGTGGGTAAAACCACCACAAGCGTCAATCTCGCCGCATATCTCGCGTTCATGGACAAGCGGACGCTTCTTGTCGACATCGATCCGCAGGGCAACGCCAGCAGCGGACTCGGCATAGACAAGCGCAAAATAAAGCAAGCAGTATATTCCATGCTGTGCGAGAACGCTTCCCCGAGCGATGTCATCCACCGCACGGGCGTAGAAAAGCTTGACATCATTCCGTCCAACATCGACCTTGCCGGCGCGGAAGTGGAGCTCGTTTCCGAGCAAAACCGCGAAAAGGTCCTAAAGACCGCCCTCGCCCCGCTTCGCAACGTCTACGACTTCATTATAATAGACTGCCCGCCCTCTCTCGGACTGCTGACAGTAAACGCGCTTACCGCAGCCGACAGCATACTCATTCCCATTCAGGGCGAGTTTTTTGCGCTCGAGGGTCTGAGCCAGCTCATGAATACCATAAAGCTCGCGAAAAAATATCTGAATCCGCCGCTCGAGGTCGAAGGCGTTGTACTTACGATGTTCGATCCGAGAAGCAATCTTTGCAATTCCGTGACCGAAGAGATTCTCAAATTCTTCGGCAAAAAGGTGTTCCGCACGAGGATCCCGCGCAACGTCCGTCTCGGAGAAGCGCCCTCTTACGGTCTGCCCATCATGCAGTTCGAACCGAAGAGCAGCGGCTCTCTCGCATATAAAGCGCTCACGGAAGAACTGCTTGCGAGAAACGGCATAGAAAACTACAAGCGCATAACAAATCTCGGCGCACTGAAACGCAGGTTATGATATGAAGGAACGGATTTTCAAAAAAGATCCGAAGCTCGTATATATCGGCAGAAACCTGCCCGGCAAAGACGAGCTTGTAGGGGAAAACGACGATCTTGCTTTGGTGCTGTTCTTTTCGAGGAGCGGCGCCAAATTTTACGTGGACTCACGCTGTTTTATCCCCCGAAGCGGAGACGTCGCGGCGATAAATTACGACCTCGACGTAAGCGTGGACATAGGCGATTTGCCCGAGAGCTCACTCACCTGTATGGTGGTAGAAAACGCGCGTCTGTACGGCGACTCAAGCCTTTTCGGAGGCGGAGTAAGACTGTGCGCAAGCGGCGACTACCGCGGGATTACGGAAGCGGCTTTGCGACAGCTCATGCGCGAAACGAGCGTAAAACTCCCTGCAGGCGAATCCCTTATCGAAACGCTGCTTAGCACAGTGATGACCCTTCTCGTTCGCATAATGCCCGTAACTCTGCGCCCGCACAAGAGCTCGAAAGTCTTTTACGCCGCAAAGGAATACTTGGACAACAACTATCTCTCGGACGAAACTTTCGTCGAAGTATGCAAGAAACTCAACATCGACCGCTTCTATCTCACACACGTCTTTAAGCAGGAAATCGGTATTCCCCCCGTAAAATACGTCATCGGCAAGCGTATGCGCCAGGCAAGGGAACTGCTCGAGACGACCGAGCTCGACATAAACATGATTGCGAGAAGTTGCGGCTATGTCGACCCCGCCTACTTTTGCCGTGTATTCAAAAATACGCAGGGGCAAACCGCGCTTGCTTACCGCGCCGACTTCAAACAGCGAATGAAAGAACTGCGTCTCGAGGAAGAGAAAACGGGCGGCGAAAAAGAAGAACGCGATATTTCCGTAGCCATAGAACCGGATAAGAACTATTGAACTCCGACCGCATTACGAAAACCCCGAAAGCATGACTTTCGGGGTTTGTTTTATTTCGGCTGTCGTCTCTAAAACCGCATTGCTTTAGACGCTCCGGAAAAACTCCGAATACCTTTCTATAAGCTCGCCTATTCTCTCGTATGTGATAAGTCCTTTGCCTATTGCGACTTTCAGATACTTACCGTTAAACGCTTCGAACACTTCTTCGGATATAGGATAGAGCTCGTAAAACTCTTCGTAAGTAAATATTCCGTACTCCGCTATATCTCGCTCAAACGCCTCTTCGTCGATCGTCATAGTCTCCCCGTCCACCTCGAAGATATCGAACAGTCCGAGGATAACAATGTTTCGCCGCTCAAAGCAACAAACTTAATGTGACGATTTTGCGATTATACATTGTTCCATGCATTTCTTCCGGTGTTTAAATAGTTTTATATCGAGAACAGAGCTACACATTTTTTCTATAGTCGCCAACCGGCGTAGAGTCTGAACTCGGTGTCTTCTTCTATGACGGGCGCTGTTTCAAAGCCCCATTTATTTATACATTCGGGCTCAGTATACCAACCCGTAAATTCATAACCGCTTCTTTCGGGCAGGGGCGGCGACGGGATTCTTTCGCCTGCCGTAATATTGTCCAATCTGTAGTACCCGCCGTTTATTTCCGCGGAATAGTTGTTCATAAAAACTATATTCGCCCAATAAATGTTCTCGTTAAAACTATCTGAATCAAACAACGATTTGTATATATAAAATTTTCCGTAATTGTGCTCTACGAAAATGTCATATGGACTTCGAGGCACACAAATCATGATTTCTAAATCTTGCTTGTTTTCACTGAAGTACCAAAATGCTTCTCTGTAAACCGACTTAATATTGTCATGAACATACATTTTTTTAAGATTGGCACTTTCAAAATGATAAAAACTTTCCTGAAATGTACTGTAATTGCGATAACCGATATATTGCACGGGAATGCCGTTTATTTCTCTCGAAAACTCAATAATCTCTTGTTGCTTGCCTGACAATGTAAAGCCGACAATAGCTATGACAGCACTGTTGTCTTTATCCGGATTGCGATTGTTTTCGCCTACAATAATATACTGAAAATATCCGTCCTCATGTATTTCCAACTCTTCGACCAACTTACAGCCGCTGGAGAGAAAAACACTGAAACCATAGCAAAGCAAGCTCAAAACAACCAGTGCGACAATCATTTTCGGTATAAATAATTTTAACTTTTCTTTCATATTGCCACCCTTAGCAAAATACAGCCTTATCTTGGAAAGTAATGTCTCCGTCAAACCTTATCGTAATTTCACCATACTTTTATTGTTTCGTCTTTGTCATCATTAGAAATTCCTCCTTTTCTTCTTTCGATTTGTCATTGTTAAATTGCCTAATTAAACCCACTTTGCATATAAGATCGTTTCTTGGTAAACCGCCACCTCCTCTTTTACCGTTTCGCCGTTTAAGTGAACTTCTTTCTCTTCCTTCTTTTCCTCGGGCAAAGTATCCACTTCGAAATCCCATTCGTTTATACATTCCGACTCCTTATACCACCCGCCGAACGTATAACCCTCTCTTTCCGGATCTTTCGGAATATACTCTATCTTTTCTCCGTAGTCGCAGTCGTCTATAAAGTAATATCCGTCATTTTCGGCTCCTTCGTAATTATAATAATACGATATATTTGCAGGATGTTTATTTACGGAATATGTACTCCATATTTCATCTTGCACGGCTTTTTCATACACCGCGCGCGGATAATACATTTTAAAACTACTCGTAGCGTCCGGATATTTTTCTATTCCCGGATAAAATAATTTCTTAAAATTTACGGATATATTTTGTGGGTTAAGCCATGGATAAAAATCTATCGCGCTTTCGAAATATATCTTTTCAATCACATCGCTTTCTATTCTCGGGTAAGTAACATCTCCGGAAACCATGTCTATTGCACCTGCCAATGAGCGAACACCCAAAGCGTCGACCCGAACTCCGTCTATATACTCCGGTATTACGAGATATTTCTTATTATTGCCCACTTCTGTCGTTCCGTAGATTTCGCAATAGTCGTCATAAACCCACACTACAAAATCACCGACCTCTTTTTCCGAGTAACTGCTTTTCGCAGGCGGACAGCATTTCCATGCAAAGACACAACTTGCCATTAAAAGCACTGCCGCAATAATGACGGACAACACGCTTATTCCTGCCTTTTTGTTCCACTTTATACCGATGCAAACCAACACGATTGCCACTGCAATGACTATTCCTATATATACGGCTATTGCGAGTGCCACCATCATGGCAATCGCAGCGTCGAATCTTTCCGCAGCATTGCTCGGATAATTTAAGTAAACCCATATTGATTGCATTACCATTATGGAAGCGTAAATATAACAAGCAACGGCAACAAATCCTATGATGCTGCCTATAATAAAGCATATCTTATAGCTTTTATTATTGGGTGTCTCCCGCATGATGCCTTATCGCTCCTTATCGCATATATTCCCCTCTATAATACATATCTCTTTTTCTATCGATTCGTTAACCGAAAATTAAAAAAATTGTTAGGTTTTTTGTAATTTAAAATAATTTTATTTGCCAAAAGTTTGCTTTTCACGAAACCCACTTTGCGTATAAGATTGTTTCTTGGTAAATCGTCACCTCCTCTTTTACCGTTTCGCCGTTTACGTGAACTTCTTTCTCTTCCTTCTTTTCCTCGGGTAAAGTATCCACTTCGAAATCCCATTCGTTTATACATTCGGGCTCCTTGTACCACCCGCCGAACGTATAACCCTCTCTTTCCGGATCTTTCGGAATATACTCTATCTTTTCTCCGTAGTCGCAGTCGTCTATAAAGTAATATCCGTCATTTTCGGCTCCTTCGTAATTATAATAGTACGATATATTTGCAGGATATTTTCCATATCCCTGAGACCCTTTTTCATACTTTAATCGAGGATAATATATGGCGCATCCGCTAATGCTGTCCGAGCGCCAATCCGATATAGGATACATGACTTTTTTTAAGTTTGGACAACTCATATATCCATTCCAAAACGACGGATAAAAATTGATCGCTTTTTCAAAGTATATCTTTTCAAGTACACTACTATCTATTCTTGGGCACGTTATACTATCATAGCTACCCATGTCAAACCCTCCTAATAACGAGCGAAATCCAAACACATCAACACGCACCCCATCAATGTATTCGGGTATTACTAAAAATTTTTTATTATTGCCCAGATATGTAGTCCCGTAAATCTCGCAATAGTCTTCATAAAACAGCACTATAAAATCGCCGACTTTCTTTTCTCGGTACAACAACTTGGGATCCGGTTTAATATGACAACTGTTACAACCTACGCAGCCTATCGAAAACATAACACCGAATAATACACATATCGAAAACTTAAATACATTGACAAGTATGCGCTTCATAGTCCATCACCTCTCTTTTATATTTCATACCCGCTGTATATTTCCCTATATAATAAATATCTCTTTCTTCTTAAGTCCTAATGTAATTATATCATGCTTTTGGGACAATGTCAATATGTCTGTAAAAAATCCCGCGTCATTTCTAAAAAGAACGACACGGGCACCCGAGTATACACTCCTCGAATTCGGCTTCACCCGACAAGGAACGGATTTTTAAAGAATCGGATTTCGCTTGATGTAAGCTTTACTCTTATTACTTATATTTCCTTTCGATCAGCCTATGCGAGTCCCCAGCCTTTCGCCGCACTTTACGATCGTTTCCTTGCCTAAAGCGGTGTTCTCAAACAATTCGGCGTCGGGCAATACTTTCCCCTTTTCCGTAAGGACAATAATAGTCGAGCCGCCGAACTCGAACCTGCCTTTTTCCTCTCCGCGTCCGAACGCGTGCTCGCCGTGCAGATTGACTATGCGTCCGACCATCATAGCCCCCACTTCCACCTGCGTCACCGAACCGAAATGCTCGGTTTCGAGAACGCTGTACTCGCGGCAGTTTTCAGTGAATACCCGACGTTTTTCGAGCGCTGCGGGCTGTACGGTGTGCAGTCTGCCCTTTATGAACACATTCTCGCCCTTTGTTCCGTTATCGAGATAAAAATATCTGTGATAGTCCTCGACGGCAAGCCTGAACACGAAACAACAGCCGCCGCGGTATCGATTTGCAAGCTCCTTGTTTTTAAGAAGCGTTTCGACGGTATACTCGAAGCCCTTCACCTCGAACTTCGTATCGTCGTCTATTTCGTAAAGCGAGAGTTTTCCGTCGCACGGAGCCACGAATGCCTCGGGCTCCGTATCGAACGGGCGAAGCTCGGGCTTGATCCTGCGCGTAAAAAAAGCATTGAAGCTCGGATAGTCCTCTTCTATGAAATTCGACATATCGATGTTGTGCTTTTTTATATACTTCTTTATGCGGCGGCGCGAGAGCTTTCCGTCGAGATATTTGCCCACGAGCCGAGAAAGCGGTCTCCAGGTGAAAAGCCGCAAAAAAAGCACACCGAGCGGATTGTAATATAAAAACTTAACGCCTTTAGCCGCAGGCTGTTTGTCGAGCGTGGGTCTCATTATGCGAGCGGAACTCCGCAGACCAACGTACGCACAAGAGCGAGAGCTATTACGAGCGCGACTTCTACGGTTATGGTGATCACTATGCCGCGCCAGCCGAGCTTAGGCACTCGAAAGCGCAGTACAAACAAAAGCGAAAATCCGAAATAGGCAACCGCCATGATTATATGCGTGATCAAGACATTGTGAAACATCGTAGCGACGAGAAAGAACACGGGAAGCCCCACGGCGACGTTCGTCACGGGCAATCCTTCGTATGCGCGTTTTTTCGGCGCGGTATCCGCCGCCGCGCACTCGGCAAGCTCGGCGGAAACGGTTACGGCCTTTGCCGCCTTATCCGCTTTGACGTTGAAATGAGCGAGACGAATGAGCGCGCACATTACGAACAGCCCGAACACCACTATGTAATACCAGCGGTGCATACCCATGCCCCAGCCTATCATGACGGGCGCTATGCCGAAAGCTATTATGTCGCTTAACGAGTCTATCTGACAGCCGAAAGCGTTTTCGTCGTCGGTGCGGTTTTTGCGCGAACGTGCGACTATGCCGTCGAACGAATCGCAAATACCCGAAACGAAAAGGCAGACCACGCCCCACATGGGACTGACTGCGACCGAAAGAAACATTCCCGCAATCGCGGAAATAACCGACAAATATGTAAGTATAACACCGTAATGCCAATAACCCACAACTTTACTGCTTGATGTTTTCATGTCGTAACCTCTTGATAGATTCTATCCTTCATTCCTTTGACCTTAATGAATACCCGTTTCGCTCTTTTCCGAATCGTATTCCGGCTCCCGAATATCTCGGCTTTCCTCTCCCTCTTCCTCTTTCGCCGTCTCCGTCATAGTCTCCGCCTCCTCGCACGGCACAGACTCATCTTCGTCCTTCTCTTCCTTTGAAGGCTCGGCGTTTTCCCCGCCCGTATCCGCAGGCTCGCCGCCGTCCTTAGGCGTTTTTTTCATGCGTATTATGTGGTATGTAAGCGTATACACTCCACTGACTATGAGACTGAGATAATACGATATCGCACGCGTCACCATCATAGCCGAAAGAATAAACGCCTGCTCGAAAGAAAGAGCGTATATACGCAGATAAAGATATTCGTATGCGCCCACGCCGCCGGGAAGCGGTATCGAATTATAGCCGAGCGTTACGAACGCCTGCATGGCAAAGAGCCTTACAAAGTCCGCCGACGGATCGACGGCAAGACATACGAAACTCGGTATGAGAATCTGCGAGACGCGTTGCAACACATTGAGTATAAGCGTCGCCGCGATGAGCCCCGGACGTCGGCGCATTTCGTGAAAGCTCGAGCGATACTTGTCCACTTCCGTCGCAATCTTGTCCAACCACTTTTCGCGGTTCTTTACTATCCGCATTTTGGCAAGCAGCTTTACTATGCCGCCGCCTATCTTCAAGACCGCCTTGTGCCAGCATATGCAAGCTATGAAAAAGCCGAGCAGCAAAAGCTGTAGCGCCACGCCGAGCATTACGAGAAAGACGGTAAAGCCGCCGCAGTCCCACAGCAAAAACGGCTGAAGCGCAAACGCTGCCGCGCCTATTATGACGATTGCCGCCGTGTACGCCATGAGGTTGAACACGAGCGCAAACGACGCTTTCCCCGCGTCCATGCCGTCCTTTACCATATAGAAAGCCGACGCGGGCTGACCGCCCGTCGCGGACGGAGTTATGCCCGAATAGTATACGTCCGCCGCGGCATATGCGACAGACGAGCGAAACTTCGCCCTGTGCCCTATCTTTCTCGACACCACATGGAGACTCACTCCCTCGAACAGTATGTACAACAGCATACAGACGACGGCGACAAGAAGCAGCCATACGTTCGCACTTTGCAGGAAAGAGAATATATTCGCGAAATTCAATTCGCTGTTCGAAAGCACGAGTATGACAAGGGTTATGCCGATAAGCACGACAAGAAAAACTATATTCAGAATCTGCTTTTTTGCCTTCTTAGTCATTCCTGTATCCTCGCTAATATCCTACCATTACCCCCCCCCGAAAGTCAAGCAAAATACCCTATATATGGGAACTATAACAACTTTGTAACATAGCCGTTCGCCGAATGTACCATAAATGATATACAAAAAACGACACCCCTTTTACCTATAATTCCCATAGGAAATTATAGGTAAGTCGCAAATAAAAAGATTTGGCATAGCATTTGAAATGCACCCCAAAAGTTAGACAAACTAATGGAGGTGCATTTTTATGGCAA